>CADACS010000058.1:16022-29938 GCA_902786505.1 uncultured Planctomycetota bacterium
CCCTTTACGTTCTGGGTGGGCTACGAGGGAAATGAAGTCGCGCGTCGCGCTCTCCTTGCGGAAACCGTCGTTAAGGGATCCTACAGTCCGCTCGGCGTATGGCCTCGGTCGTTTGAGGAAGCGCTGATCGACGGCAAGCAGGTTCCGACCCCGAAAGGGTTTGCGCAAGGCTCCGAGCCGATACTGCCGCGTCAGGTAAACAACCTGTCGATGATCCCGCCCGTCCCGGCCGATACTCTCCAGCCGTTCCTCGGTAAAGACGGCAAGCCGTTCTTCATCGAGGGCGTCGACGGAAACGAAGCGTGGTCGTCGAGCAAGGGTCAAAACTACATCCAGTACCGGTTTCCAAATCCTGACAGCGTCGGCGAAAAGGGCCAGGTTACCTTCTTTTCGAGCTCGGTCCCCGCGACGCCCCTTTACGACAAAACCGGGCTGCGGCTGCTCAATAAGGACGGCGCGCTCTATTACGCCGTCGAATACGACGCGATCGAAAACGGCAGGCCGATTCAGCTCGTCGAGGATCCCGGCGACGACGAACCGCCCTTCCCGCACGAAGAAAACACCGTAACGACCCGCACGAAGAGACCTTCGCCCCCGAACGGCGTTCCGATCTACTGCCGCGTTCGCGCCGTCGACTTCTTCGGGCCCGACTACAGGAAGACGTACGAGCTCAAGTCCGTATGGAAAAAGACCGTCTATCCGGAACCGACGGCGGCGTCCGTCGACATGACAAAGTGGAACGTCTATCCGAAGCCGACCCCGGAAGAGATACTCGAAATCGAAAAGTCGAATAAATCCATAAGAATCGAACCTGTCGTCAGTTACGTCGACGACGAGGGAAAAGAGATTATGGAGAATTCGGAGCCGAAATACTGGCGCCGGACGGGCGTGTTCGCCGACGTCTGGAACGTCGACCTTCCGGAATATCAATTCGCGTTTCCGCTCGCCGACACGCGCGATTTGGACGACTGCTCCATTCTGGAATTCCAGAACGTCGGCGATTACCGGGTTATCCCGGCGGTAGAATACGCCATTAAGAACGGAACCGTCTATACGCACAAGAGAGGAATCCTCTTTGACGTCCAATCGGCGCCAGCGCTTTCCGTGTACAAACGCTCGGTTGATCCCCTGGATGAAACGGCGGCAAATAAGTCGAAACGAAAACTGCTCTTCGTTCCGCTTAGCGACAGACGTTATTGAACCTCGCGCCAAAGTTTATATGTAACGCGAACTTAAATTGCGGCCCTTTATTTACGAAACTGACTGCCATGGCGCTTTCAAGAAAAACTAAAAATATACTCGCGATCCTGACGGCGCTCGCCGCGTTTGCGGTTCCGACGCTCGGAGCGCCTTATTTGTATAACCGTCTCCACACGCCGACCGTCTACTCCGGCAAAGACCCGGGACGTCCGCTCCCTCCGTCCGAAGCGCGCAAGTTGATTCCGGCTCCTAAGCCGCGTATCGTCGAGCTGTGGAACAGGTACGTTCGCGGCGAGAAGAAAACGGCGGGTTCTCCCGTTTCGAAATCGAACGCCGAATTTAAAAGAGAGCTGCTCGATATGCTCGCGGCGAAAAAGGATCTACGCCATACCGACGCGGCGTTCCGGCAGACGTGCGAATTCCTCCAAGGAACGAACGACGTCAAAGGATTCGACGAAGTGCGCGCGTTTTTTGTCGGCGACGAACCCGAAGCGCAAATCGCAAGGAGCGCCGTCGACCGTTATCAGCTCGTAACGCGCATCAAGAAAGCGATCGCCGAAAAGAACGACGCCGAACTTCAGGCGTGCGGCGACGAACTCGAACGGTTTGCCGCCGACGACCGGCTCGGAGCCGACATATTTCCCGAATTAAAGCGCTATCTCGATCCGGCGGAAGAATACAGCCGCGAGCTGCTGTTTCAGTATCGGAAAAAGATTAAAGACGGCTTTTTGAAGGGAAACGTTAAGGACAGGGCGGCCGCGCCGGAACTCGCCGACGTCGGCGAACCGAAATTGGAACTCCGTAAAATTGGCGGATCCTACGCCTGGTTCGATCAGAACTCCCTTAACGTGCCGGAAGACCTCACGTTCAATTTCTACGTTTCCAAAATAGCGGAACTCAATAATATGGCCGCGAAATTGGAAACCGACCCTTCAAACGAGCCCTCGAACGAACTCCTCGAAGCGACCCGGAAAGCGATTGCCGAGGCGAAACGCCGGCAGGCGTCCTCGATTAAAATTGCCGGTTGGGAACGCCGCAAAGCGATTGAGGAGCTCTGCGCCGAACTCGTTAATGCACGCGACGCGGGCGGCCTGAAAGCGCTCGACGAAGAGCTCGCAAAGAAGAATTACGGCGCCTTCTGCCCGTTCGTAAAGGCGCACCTTTCGCTGGTCAATTTCCGAACCCACGGCGAAGACGAACAGGGCCCCGCTGTCCACGAAATCGTCGCTTGGGCGATTAAGGAAACCGATCAGTCGCTCCTCGTCGATGGGCTCAAAACGTTCTCCCAAGAGGAGAAGATCGCGGTCCAGCTCCGCGGCAACCTTCAAAACGCTAACGAACCGTGGCGCCGACGGTTAGTATGGCTTATGGACTCAAACGGCCAAAACCGTCCCTAAGAGATTAAAAACGAACCCCAACAGGGTTCCTACGGAACAATACCCGCAGAATTTGTGATGTAAGGGAGACGTCATGACGAATCGAAGTTTCCTTCTGACTCTTGCGATCATATTCGCCGCCGCCGCGCACGTTGGCGCGCAGGATGCGGCGACCGATACGAAGGCCGTCGTTCGCCGCGCGGCCGTCGCGACCTTCCAGGGCTTCGCAAAGGAGCCGGCCGCGAGAAAATACCCGCCGGAAGATTGGGAATACGTCGGAGAAGAAGGCAGATTTACGCCTGAGCAAGTCCGCGTAATCAAATCGTTTGAACATCTCATGATCAGTAAGAGGGCGGCGACTTCGCTTGAAAAGATAGAAGTGGCGAACGCGTTCGGATCGGAAAATTTTGAAACGTTCCGCAAGAATTTCATTCGCAACGCGTTCAACGATCCGGAAAACGATTCGATGACGCTCTTCGACGCGAACGCCGGTTCCGCGACGCTCGCCGACGTCCTCGGTTCGCCCTCGCTGAGCGCCGAGCAAGGCGCGGCGGAGGCCGAGATCGCCGCCGCGATCGACGAAGCGCTCAAATCGAAATCGCTCGCCGACGTCGCCCAGGCCGCGCTCGAACTCCCGGCGGAAGAGCGGCTGCTCGTCTCGACGCTCCTCTACGACCGGCGCAAAGACGCCGACGACCGAACGTTCGAAAACCTTCTGGCGCTGCGCGTCGCCGGGCTCAAAGGGTTCGTTCATAAGTACGACGAGCTCGAACAGACCGTCCTGCAAGCGGTTGAGGAACGGCCCGATTCGATCAGAACGCGCTGTCTGGCCGCGGAAACGTTCTATTTCTACCTTCCGCGCAAGGTCTTCCAAAAAGACGGCGCGACGAGCAGAGTCGAATACTACCCCGAACAGAGCGAAGCCGATCCCGCCCCGCCAGTTAACGACCCCATGAACGAACTCGGCATGATCGGAAGCCTGGAAGGAGCCAAAAGGCTAATAGGCAAAAGAAACCTTAATTCGACCGAACGCGACCGCGTCGCCGCATTGCGAATACTCCTCCCGGCGCTCGAGAAAGTCGAGGGGATAATCCGCCGGGACGCGTCGGAAACGGTCATGCCGATCGACCCTGAAAATAAAGAGATATGCCGCGAATACCTGCGGCTCCTGCGCAACGCCGTCCAATTCTATCCCCCGGACGGAGAACCTTTCGAGAAGCAGGTTCTTTTAGACGTCAAAACGGATCTCGAAACGCTCCCGGAATTTGGGACTAGTCCGCGAATTCAGAGTATCGACCCCGCCAAGTCCAACGGCGTCGCGGGAAACGCGCAGAATTCGCCCGAGAAGAAAACGTATAAAACGCCCGCTTCCTTCGACGCCGCCGCAAACGACGGCGAACGCGCCGCGTACCTCGCCGAACTCAACGCGCTATTCGTTGAAATCGAGGGCCAGACGAGCGGCGCCGGCGTCCTGGCCGCGCTCGGATCGTTCACGCAGCGCAAGTTCGGAGCGCGCGTTACGCTCGACGCGTACCGCGAGCTCATAACCGCGCCGAAAAGCGCCGCCGTGCGGCAGCCCTACGTCGGGCCCGGCATGAACGGCGGCGTCAATCCCGACCCGCGGCCCAGATGGACGCGCGCGCGCGACGAACTCGAACCGCAGATCGCGCAATTTGCCGAACTTGCGGAAAACGAAACGTTCCTGCTCCCGACGGAAGAGCAGATGAACGCCGGCGACTGGCGGCTCCGGCGCGTCGTCCTTTCCGACGTCGACAATTATTTCGAATTCTGGCGCAAGTCCTTGAAATTGCAGGAGAACTACAAGGCGCTCTCCGAGGCTGCGCACGAATATGAGTTCCGCGGCCAGTACGAAAAAGCGATCGAATGCTGGGAACGCGCGCGCACGCTCGCCCAATCGGAGCTCGAAGCGGCGGAAGCGGAGTCTAAAGACGCCGCAGTCCCGAGAAAAGAGCTGTTCGAGTGCGATCGGCAGTTGACCGCGCTCCGGCAGACGGGCTTCCTCAGCCTTATCGGAAAAGGCTCGTACGCCGCGGGCACGAACGTCGCGCTAACCGTCAAAACGCGCGGCGTTAAGAGCGTCGATTTGGAGATTTTCCGCGTTAATCTCGCGCCCATACTCGCCCAAACGCGTACGGAAGAATTCTGGAGACAGCGGGAAAACATTCCGTTCATTGACTTTGCGAGCAATTACCTCTCGAAACTGACCGAAGGTCAGTTCCAAAAGCTCGCGACGTCCGTCAAGACGCTGAAAGAAGAAATTGAGTCGTCCGGGTCGGTCAAAACGGTCGAGAAGAAAATCGAGCTGGATATTCAGGAGCCTGGCCTCTACGCCGTTTATGCGACGACCGACGCCGGAATGAAAAGATCCGCGATCTTTCTGGCGACGCGGTACGCGATTAGATCGTTCGCCAATACCGTCTACGTCTTCGACTGGAAGACCGGAGCGCCCGTTCCCGACAAAGAGCTCGAAATCTTTGCCCCGTATCGCGCTATGCTCCAGCCCGAACCGGTCGAGGCCAAATCCTACGTCGTAAAAACAGACCAAAACGGCGCCGTAAAGATTTCCGAGGAAAAATATCAAGACGGATTCGACCGCGCGATCGTCGTCGTTCAGCCGGAGGATCCGACCTTGGCCGATATCCAAGCCGACGTCGCCGACTGCCTGAATATCAAGGGTCCCTATTTCCAAGAGACGGTCCAGGCGTACGAGAGTTACGCCGTCGCGAAAGAGGCGGCCTGTCTCCAGATCGAGCCGGAACGGCCCCTCTACCGGCCGGGTGAAACCGCGCGCATGGTCGGCAGATACTTCCAGCCCGTCTCTAACTACAGCGACACGCGGGGATTGCGGGAGAATCCGCAGCCGACGCCTTACGTCTGTCAGTTGGTCGGGCCGATCGAGAACCCGGCCGGCGCGCCGGGAATCAGGCAGTTCTACGAAGATCTCGTTACGCGCGCGCCGATCGCGTCCGTGGAGACGGAGGCGGACCAAACCGGCAGTTTCCAAGCGGAATTCGCCCTTCCCGAGGACGCCAAGCCCGGCGTTTACGCCGTAAGCGTCAGTCCCCTGAAAGGCGAACTGCAGGAGAACAAGGTCCTCTTTTTGACCTCGTCCGCCGCCGCGCCCCTGATCGTCGCCGACCCGGCGGCCGAAGCGCCGGCCGAGAACGCCCCGATTAAGGCGGCAGCGCTCAATACGTCGGAAACCGACGCCCTGCGTCTGGAAGTCCCCGAGATCGTCTTTAAGCGCGGTGAAAAGGCCTCCATTAAGATTCATACGAATCTGCCCGCAGAGGCCGCGAACGCGTACATACTTTACGGCCCCGGACGTCCGACCCAGCCGGATTATCAGCGCGTTCCGCTTGAAAACGGCGTCGGAGAATTCGACCTGAATTTTTCGAGAGCGGTTAACGTCTCCCGCGAGCAGTACGTAATCTCCGTGGAAATCATTTACGGCGGCGCGCGGTACGTCAACGACTACTATATCTGCGCCGACTCCTTCGCGTTCAAACGCGGCGCCTCGCTCGACGTCTCGAAAGCAAAGGCCGCGCCCGGAGAAGACTTGCGCGCGACCGTAAGATTCCAGGACGCCGCCGGAAATCCGTTCGACGGGTCCGTTTCGCTGGCCGTGTTCGACAAGTCGCTCGCCGTCGGGCCGAAGTACGACCTGTCCGGCCAGACCGACCGTTTCGCGCCGTTCCGGACGCTCCGCGTCGGCGATCCGTCCGACTTCTTCGCGCCCGTTTCCGACGCCAAGCTGCCGGGCGCGGCGTACCAAGACGACTTCGTTCCGGCTCTGGCGGCAAATTTCCTCGACGCGTATATCTCGCGCGAGAACCTCGCCCGACGAACGGTCGCGCCCCTGCCCCCGAATCGGTTCTTCGCATGGTACGGCCTCAATTCGAACTCGCAGCGCAGTCCGTTGGCCGATATTGTCTCGCCGCCCTATCCGAAGAACGCAAGTCCAGACTCCGAACTCATCTTGAAGGCGCAGAAGGAGCCGGCGAATATCGTCGACTTCGATTTCAAAGCGCCGAAAACGCCCGGCGTGTACAAAGTCGTTGTGCGCGCCGTCGACGGCTGGATGAGAGTCTCGTACGCGGAAGCGGAACTCGCCGTCGAATGACGAAAAAGGCGCTGTATTCTTCCGTCCGCAGTCTGTATAATGAAAATAACCGTGTAAAAACGAACCCCCTAGGAGAAAGAACATGACTTACAAACTGACCAAAGCGGCGCTCGGCCGTCTAGCTCTTTGCGCGGCCGCGCTCGCGGCGTTCGCGCCGTTCGGTTCGCGCGCCGAAGGGCAGGACGCGGCGCAAGCGGCGCAGGAGACGCCCGTCGTCTCGACCGTCGAATCGCTCGGCGTCTTTAAGAACGGAATCTCGCTCGTGCGCGAAAAGATTACCGTTCCCGGGCCCGGCAAATACGCGTTCGATCCCCCGAAGGACGCCCTCCACGGCGCCTTCTTTATCCAGAGCGACGCCGTTGTCGGCGCGACCGTCGCGACGTCGGAAACGACCGTCCCGCTCGACGAAATCAACGACTTCGACTGGGCCAAAGATTTCAAAGGGAAATGGCTTTCCGTCAAACTGCCCGGCGAAGAAACGGCCAGAAAAGTGCGCGTTCTGAAATCCTCGGACGCCGCGCCAACAAGTCAGCTTAGCGCCGCGGAACGCAATCTCGCCGCCGCGTTAGGCTACTCGACCGCCGCGGCGGAAAGAGCCGCAGGCGCCGCCAAGGGCGCGTCCGACGGCGTACTGCTCGAGAGCGAAAGCGGCGAGATTATCTGGCTCGCCAATAAATCGGATCTCGGCTCGGTCGTCGTAACCGACGGTCTGCCCGCCGAATTCAAGCGCGAAAAAGAGTTGTTCGTCTTAGACGTCCAGCCCGCCCCCAATACGCCCGCGCAAAGCGCCGTCGTCTATCTCTCGTACCTCGTGAGAGGGATCGTCTGGGCCCCGCAGTACCGCGTCGAACTCAAAGACGGCCAAACGCTCGAAATTGAGCAGGACGCGATCGTTATGAACGACTGGCGGGACTGCGAAAACGTCGACCTCGTACTCTACAGCGGATTTCCCCAAATCAGCCTCCAGAACGTCAATTCGCCCATGTCCGCCGGCATGACGATCCAGTCGTTCCTGGCAAGTTTGCAGAACGCGGGCTCCGCAAGACGTAACGACATGGCCTATATGACGCAGGCCGCCCTTACCTCGAACTCGATCGGCGCTATGGGCGGCATGGGCGCCTCCGGCGCCGTTTTGCCCGACGTTTCCGCCGGCGACGCCGACTCCGTCGATATCTATGCGCAGCAGATCGGCAAACGCTCCGTCAAGAAAGGGGAACGCGTTCTCCTGACCGTCGGCAAAGCGTCCGCGCCGTATCAAAAAGTCGTTTGCTGGAATATCCTCGACGCGCGCGATCCGTTCGGAAGACTGTACGACTCCAGAAATAATCCGAGAAACGGCGCCATTGAAGCGACCCGCGACGAACGCTACGGCCAGACGACCAGCGGCGAAGAAATCGTCCGGAGCTGGTTCGGAAATTCCGGTACCCGGTACACGGAGCCGTGGGACGTCGTCTACTTCAAGAACCCGTTTGAGTTCCCGATTACGACCGGCCCCGCCTCGATCCTCTCGAACGGCCGCTTCTTAGCGCAGAATTCGCTCTTCTGGACCAATCCGGGCGAAGAGACGACCCTGCCGCTCACCAAGGCGCTCAGCGTCCGCGTTAAGTCGATCGAAAACGAGCGAAGCTATGCGTCCGGCAACATGTTGAATCAGGTCGCCGGCAACGCGCGGGAAGCGAGAAGAGAAGTCTCCTACTTCGCCAGCCAGCTCCTTCCGGACGACTGGGGCAAGGTCTTCCCGACCAACTACGGCAATTTCCGGTTAGGCGCGATCGACGCCTCGATTACGCTCACGAACAACCGTTCGACCGAGTCGGTCGTCCGAATCAGCCGTCAGTATTCCGGCGTTCTCGATCCTGAAACGCTCGACGGATTCGAAAAGAAACCGAACGCGATCGTCATGTCCCCCAATTCCGATTGGTCGCAGCGTCCGAATCCGCATTGCGAGCTCCAGACGGAGATTACGCTCAAACCGGGCGAAACGAAGAAGCTGAAGTTCACGTATCAGTCGCTCATTCGCCTCTAACCGTCCACCCACGCTCGGCTTAGCGCGCCCGGCCCCGTTGAAGCGCAGCTAATGAGTTATTTTCAGCGGTTTGGCAGCGAATGGCAATTCCTATCCCTCTTTTCTGACTCAGCCGGAGCGCGTTAAACGTCGAGCGGGCGCCGATTCCTTTTGGAATCGGCGCTTTCTTTTTTTACGCGTCCGCCCCCGCCGCGCGTTCCCGACTTGCGCGCCGCACGCAATCGATTACAATCGTGGAAATGAGATTTTTCCTACGCAAAGGACGCAGCAATGCCAAAATTTGAAATACGCGCCGCCGGCAAATCGGACGTCGCAACCCTCCTCGACCTCATTCGCGGAATCGCGGAATACGAAAAGATGACCGACGAGCTCGTCGCCACGGAAGAGCTCCTCTCCGAATGGCTCTTTGAAAAGCGCGTCGCGGAAGCGCTCCTCGCGTTTGAAGACTGCGAACCGGTCGGCTACGCGCTCTTCTTTCCGCTCTTCTCCACGTTTGCGGGCCGCGGCGGGCTCTATCTGGAAGACCTGTTCGTACTGCCCGACCGTCGCGGGCGCGGTTACGGTAAAGCGCTCTTTAAGAATCTCGCCGCGATCGCGGTCGAACGGAACTACTGCAGAATCGAATGGCGGTGCCTCGATTGGAATCAGCCGAGTATCGACTTTTACCATTCGCTCGGCGCAATCGCGCTCGACGAATGGACCACGTTCCGGCTCGCCGGAGACAATATCGCCGCGCTCGCGCGGTCGTAACGCGGCGGCGTTCCCGGCGCTCCTTGACATTCTCGCGGCGTTCGGTACTATAGAGGCGTTGACATTGGATAAAACAACGCGTTTTGGAAGGATTCGCGGACGGCGCGGATCACACGGTCGGCTCTCCTCTTAAACAGCCATGAAAATGAACGTTACGCAGGACGCAATACCGGAAAAACACATGCGGAGCCGCGGCGCTCGAACGGGTCGGACGAAACGTCCGGCGCACGGTCTCGGCGGCGCGCGGGTCTGTTTTTCTGTCGCGGCGCTCGCCTCTTCTTATATCGCCGCGCTCAAATTTGTTCCCGATTCTTTCGCCGCGCGTTCAGTTCGCGTCTTCTTCTCTTTCAGGTCTCTTTCCGAAACGGTCTTTCGTCCCAGAACAAACCTCTTTTGGAGTTACGCTATATGAAGTTTTACAAAAACAATCCCGTTCGCTCGTTCGGCGCTTCGGCCCGTTCCAAAGGGAAGCTCGGCGTCCTCGTTTCATTCGCGGCCGTCCTGCTGGCGTTCCTCATAGGGCTCGCCGGACCGGGGCATTTGCGCGGAAATCAGCAGGAAACCGAGCCGATTAAAGTCGGCGCGGCAAACGACGCGTCAGACGACGTCGATCCGGCGGAATCGGAAATTCCCGTCAACTGGCTCCCCGACCTGCGCGTCTCCAAGGGCGCGCCCGAATCGCACGTCGATCTCGAAGTCGTCAGCCGGCAGCTGTGCGAGCGCCGGTATTTCCACGACGACGCCGTTACCCCGGACAGAATCGAATGGGAAATCGAGCAGGTTACGAATCCCGACGTCGCGAAAATCCTGCTCGCCGGCAAGCAAGTATGCGTGCAGTGGAACGGCGACGTCGTCGACAGAACGAAAGTCGTTCTCAAAGCGAGTTTAAAAGACGATCCGAGCAAAAAAGCGTACGCCGTCTTCTACGCCGAAAGCTGGGCCCCCGACTACGTTATGCTCACGCTCATCTTTATCGGCGGCCTCGGTCTCTTCCTGCTCGGCATGCGCAACATGTCGGACGGTCTCACGGCGATGGCGGGCTCTAAAATCCGCCGCTTCATCTCGCTCTTTACGGGCAACCGCTTTTCCGCGGTCGGGGTCGGCGTTCTCACGACGACGCTCGTCCAGTCGAGCACGGCGACGTCGGTCATGACGCTCGGGTTCGTCGACAGCGGCCTCATGACGCTCAAGCAGGCGATCGGAGTCATTATCGGGGCGAACGTCGGCACGACGACGACCGGCTGGCTCCTCACCGTCGACATTGGCAAATACGGACTGTCGATTCTCGGAATCGCCGCCTTCTTCTATATGTTCTGCAAGCGCGACTGGCTCCGCAACTTCGCGACCTTCGCGCTCGGGATCGGCATGATCTTCTTCAGCTTGGACACGCTCAAAAACGGCATGGCGCCCCTCGCCGACCTGCCCCAGTTCACCGCGCTGCTCCAGTCGTTCCAGGCGACCTCCATGGTCAACGTCGGAAAATGCATTCTCGTCGGATGCGTTACGACGTTCCTCGTGCACTCGTCCGCCGTTACCCTCGCCCTCACCATGACGCTCGCCCTGCTCGGCTCGATCGACCTCAATTCGGCGATCGCGATCGTGCTCGGGAGCAATATCGGCACGACGCTCACCGCGCTCTTCGTCGCGTTCGGCTCGAACGCCAACGCGCAGCGCGTCGCGTGGTTCCACCTGCTCTTCAATCTGTTCGGCGTTATGTGGGTCTGGGCGTCCTTCTTCGTCTTCCTCATTCCGTGCGTCAATTTCGTCGGCAACCTGTGCGGCTTGGAATCCGACGTTACGAAAATCGCGCTCACGCACACCATCTTCAACGTGGCGAATATGCTCGTCTTCCTGCCCCTAACGCGCCAAATGGACGCCTTCCTGCGCTTCATCGTCCCGGACAAGCCGGAGAAACCGCGCCCCTCCACGACCGGCCTGGCGACCTTCGCAACGAACGAGCCGATTATCGGGGTCGAACGTTCGCGCCTTGAGATTCAGCGCATGTTCGGCGACTGCCGCGAGCTGGCCGAAAAACTCGCGACCGCGCTCAACGGCAAGCTCGACGATTCCGAACTCGTCGAATCGGCGTTCCGGCTCGAAGACAAGCTCGACCACGTGCAGGACGAAACGATCGACTTCATCTCGAAGCTCACGACCAAGACGTTCTCCGTCGACCTGGCGTCGTCCGCGCGCGAGCAGATCAGGCTCGCAGAAGAGCTCGAAACGATAAGCGACTATCTCGTCGGCGTCTTGAAGTCGAATCTCAAACTCAAAAACGCCCAGCTCGAGCTCCCGAAGATGATTACCGACAAGACGCCCGGATTCCTCCAGAACGTCGATCGGATTCTCGAATGGCTGGAGCAGAATTTCTCGCGCCGGCGGCACGAACGGCTCGCCGGACCGATGGCCGAATGGCGCCGTCAGTACGTCGACGAGATCAAAGAAACCCGCGATTCCTTCATGCAGCATATGTTTGAGGAGGAGAACGACCCGCTCGTCATCGTCGCCGTCGAATACCAGCTCAACGCCTGGAGAAGAATGTACGAGCACCTCCTCAATATCGCCGAAGCGATGGAAGTGCCCGCCCAGGGCGCGAAATCGCGCGCCGCGAAATAAACGCGTTCTGCGGAACCTAGCGAAAAGAAAATCATGACGCCGACATATCAAGTAAGACCGTCGTTCCTTTCCGCGTCTGAAGCGTCGCCTCCGGGCTCGAAAAGCATAACGAACCGCGCGCTGCTCTTAGCGGCGCTCGCCGACGGCGCAAGCGTTCTTACGGGCGCGCTCGACGCCGAAGACGCCCGCGTCATGCTCGACGCGCTCCGCGCGCTTGGCGTCGACGCGGAATTCGATCCGCAGACCCGGGTCGCGCGCGTCGTCGGAACCGGCGGCGTCTTTCCGACCAAAGAGGCGGACGTCTGGGTCGGCAACAGCGGCACGACGGCGCGCTTTCTCGCCGCCGCGCTCGCGTTCGCCGAAGAGGGCGTCTACCGTCTCGACGGCAAGCCGCGCATGAGAGAACGCCCGATCGGCGATCTGCTCGACGCGCTTCAAGCGCTCGGACGCGACGTCAAAAGCGCTCTCGGCAACGCCTGCCCGCCGCTCGAAATCCGCGGCGTTCCGCTCGGCGGCGCGCCCCGCGAAATCACAATCGCGGCGAACGTCTCGAGTCAGTTCCTCAGCGGGCTGCTCATGGCCGCGCCCCTCGCGAAACAGGAGCTGGAAATCGCGGTCGACGGCGCGCTCGCGTCCCGGCCGTACGTCGAAATGACGCTCGCCGTTATGCGCGCGTTCGGCGTCGAAGTCGAGGCGGACTCCGCGTGCGAGCGATTCTCGAACTTTCAAGCCGGAACGTATCGCGGCCGCGAATACGCAATCGAGCCGGACGCGAGCGCCGCGAGCTACTTCTTCGCCCTGCCCGCGATTCTCGGAGGATGCATGACGGTCCGCAATCTGTCGCGCGCGTCTTTGCAGGGCGACGTCCGATTCGTCGACTGCCTCGAAAAGATGGGCTGCAGCGTCGAATGGAGCCGGAACGCGATTACCGTCTCCCGCGCCCCGTCGGAACCCCTTCGCGGAATCGACGTCGATATGAACGCCATACCCGACGTCGCCCAGACGCTCGCCGTCGCCGCGCTCTTCGCCGACTCCCCGACTACGATCCGCAACGTCGCGAATATGCGCGTTAAGGAGACCGACCGGCTCGCCGCGCTGTGCGCCGAGCTCCGCAAACTGGGCGCCGACGTCGAAGAGCGGCCCGACGGCCTGACCGTCGATCCGACGAAACGTCCGCTCCAAGGCGCCTCGATCGCGACCTACGACGACCACCGCATGGCGATGAGCTTCGCGCTCGCCGGGCTGCGTGTGCCCGGCGTCGTCATCGAGAATCCCGAATGCGTCGCCAAGACCTATCCGAATTTCTTCGACGACTTGGAAAAGGCGACGCTCCCTCTCGACGGCGATTGAATTGACGCAGACGGAATATCTGGTAAAATAGGCGCTTCGCGCAATTCGTCAGGAAAAGAGAAGCGCGGAGGTTCGTTTGCCGATGAGAAAAGACCGGCTCCCGCCGTCCGGCGGCGCGAGTACGGCTCAAACGAAACAATAAGAGAGACCGCGGACCCGCGTTCCGCGCGCCTCGCAAATATACGCTTCGCCGGCGCGCGGCCGTTGCGGTCGGCCCGGCGGTTACTTTAACGACCTTGAAGAAAGGCGATCATGAGCGATCTGATTCTTTATCACGGCGGACGAACCGAACCGGTTTGCCGCGCGATTCCCGCCGATCAAATTGACGAACAAATGAAGAAGGCCGCGACGCTGGTCAAAGTTCCGGTCAGCGACGCCGACCTCTCGACCGTCTACCGCTGGGGCGACGGCGGTCTGACGCCCCTTTCCGGGCCGATGGATTCCGCGACGTTCA
>CADACS010000059.1 GCA_902786505.1 uncultured Planctomycetota bacterium
AATCGAGCTTCGTTCCCTTGAGCCGCCCGTTCTCGACGGTCGAATTTTCGAGCACGTTCACAAGTTCGGGCTTGTCGCTGAACGCGTTCTTCAAAATGAACAGTCCGCCGCCGGAAGCCGCGTTGAAGCCGAAGAACTGATCGACCATGTGATTGCCCACTAACTCGCAGCCGGGCTCGTTCGGGCAGTAGTCGCGCTTAATGAACACGACGTCGGCAAACGTCAGCAGCGGATTCTTCAGCGCGATCGCGCGCCGCAGTTTCAGCGCCTCGTCGAAGAGCGCCAGCCGCGCCGCCGCGATTTCCGGAGTATCGGCGTTCTCTTTCGTAACGCCCTGAGACGCCGCGTCATAACGCGCCAAAAACGCCGTCCAGTCGGCCTCGGCCTGATCCAGCTCGCCCTCTTCGCACGACGATTTCAACTCGTCCAGAAGCGCCGACGTGCGGCGAACGACGATATCGAGCGGATCCCGGTCCGTCTCCAAAAGGGTCGCCTGTTCGTTGCGCGCCGTCTGCGCGACGTTCGGACGCATGCCCTCGGCAAGCTGCTGTTTGAGCGAGAAGTATTCGCGCGCGGACTCCGCCTGAAGATCGGGCGCGGCCTCGGATCCTTGAACGCAAACCGCGAACGCCGTGAGCGCGATCGCCGCGAACGCCGAGAAAATACGCTGTGTGTTCGTCATTTCTTTGACCCCGTTAGTACCTGACGTGAAAGTCCCCCGCGCGGCGGCAAACGCCGACGGCCGGTCCATTCAAAATATACCAGCCCGAAACGCCGGCGTCAAATTATCCGATCAAGAGAAGCCAACAGAAAAAGAAAAACTTGCTTTCCGTCGTCGGACGGTTTACAAAGGCGCCGTTTGCTTCGGCCGCGTTTTTCAGGAACCCGACGGTTCATCCCACCATTCGGTCCACTCGACTTCCGACTCGACTTGCAGGAATTCCTTACCGTCCCAAAGAGGAGCCGCAAGAAAAGCGTCCGCGCATTCCTTCATGGTCTTAGCTGTATACTCCCAGACGTAACCGGAAAAGGGTTCGATATTTACGTTGTCAAGAACCAGCCTCGCTTTGCCGTCTTTATACCAGCCTTCGATAAAGAATTTCTGTCCGCGAAAAATAAAGAGCAGTTCCTGACCGTAGTAAAGAAGATCCAAAAACTCCTTGATATCGCCATTTTTCATAACGGAACTCCTTTGAGATATTTTTTGAACGACCCGTCGCGCCAGACCGGCATGCCGGCCAAAAGGCGCGCGCGTCTCTCCGGCTTTTCCCCGCCTTTTCCCCGCGCGTGCGCGCAACATGTTGACGCCCGGTTTTCGGGGCGGTAAAATACATAAGGTAACCGTGTTTTTAATTATTTTAGCATATTTTTAGAAAACCGACGTTAGGATTCTCGAAACTTGCGAGGTTAAAGGGACGTCAACCATGGATTTCTTAGAAATACTTGCCGGGCTCGTGTGCGTCGTCGCGCCTCTCTGGCTCCTGCTGGTCTATTGGCCCCTCTCCGTCACGTCGCGCCGCCAAACGGACGAAGCGCTCAAGAAGGCGCGCTCCGAATGGCGTCAGGAGATGTTTGCGCTCCGCCGCGAATTTGAGGCGAAACTGGAAGCCGAACGCAAGCGCGGTGCGTTCATGGGCGCGCAAGTCTCCGAGCAGACGGCCGAACAGCCCGTAGCGCAAGAGTCGGCCGCGCGGCCCGACGTCCCCGCCCCGACGCCCGAACCGGAAATCACGCCGACGCCCGCGCAGGAGCCGGTCCACGAGCCCGAACGGCCCCAGTTCCTCACCGCGCTCCCGCTCGAACTCAAGTCGGAAAAGACGCAGGAGCCGGAAATCGAGCTTATCAGCGAACCGGAGCCGACGCCCCAGCCTATCGCCGAGCCCGCGCCGGAACAGGCCGCGGAAACGGCTCAATTCCAAGCGCCCAAGCCGCTTATTCCGCAACAGCCCGCCGCGGAGCCGAAATCGGCGCCAAGCGTTCCGAAAACGCGCGTTCCCTCGTTCGAGGAAAAATACCTCAAGCACGAAGCCAAACAGGAACGCGGCAAATTGGCGCTCGACTCGCTCGAACAGGTCGTCGGACGCAAGATTCTCAGCTGGGTCGGGGTCGCGCTCTTTGTCCTTGCGGGCGCGTTTTTCGTGCAGCTCGCCGTCTCGAAAGGCTGGCTCAATCCGCAATGCCGTCTCGGAATCCTCGCGGCGGCGGGCCTGGCGTTCCTGGCGTTCGGCTGGCGCGTCTTCAAACACGGCTCCAAACGGTTCTCGGAAGTCCTCAACAGCGCGGGCACAATTACGTTCATAATCGCGGGCTACTACGCGTACGTCGCGGAAGTCGTTCCGTGGGACGTCTCGGCGTTCATCATGGTCGCGGCCGTCTTCTTTGGGTTCCTCCTTGCGGGGCTCTACCGGAGCGCGACGCTTGGATTTGTCGTCTCGCTCGGCGGGCTCGCCGTCCCGTTCCTGATCTCAGAGGACGCCGGGCCCGGCGCGCTCGCGATCTATCTCGACGTCTTCTTCTGCGCCGCGATCGCGCTCACGAACTGGCTCAAGCGCTCGCGCGTCGCCGTCGCGCCGTGGGCCGGCGCCTTTACGCTCATGGCGATTAAAGCCGCGTCTGCGGCCGCGCCCGCGGAGCAGGTCGATTCGTTCGTGCCCGTCGTCGGATTTTTCGCCGTCTTCTTCCTCATCGATTTGGTCGATCTGGGCGCGCTCGTACTCAAACGGACGCGCGACCCCGGCGTGCCCGATCTTGTCCGCGCATGTGTTACCCCGCTCCTGTGCTTCGCGGCGTTCTGGAAAATATGCGGCGACTACGACGGATGCTATATCGGGCAGGATCTTGCGAGCGACTGGTTCGACAAATACTCCGGATATCTCGCGTTCGCGCTCGCCGCGGTCTACGGCGCGCTCGCGTTCGCGGCCGCGAAGAAACTCAGCGCCGCGGGAACCGCCGAACGCGCCGACGTCTGGCTCGCAGAACGCGACGCGCGCAATACGGAGCGCTTCTTCGATCTGCGCGAACTCTTCCTGATCGTTCTGTTCGCGTTCGTCGCCGTCGGCGTCGTTAAGACGTTCTCCGACTCGTTCGCGTCGTCCGGATTCCTCGCCCTGTCGACCGGCCTGCTCATACTCGCGGCGCGGAAAATCGCCGCGTTCAAACTCCCGGAATTCGTCGCCGGAATCGAGAGCGAGGGAACGCGCGAACGCGTAACGCGGTCCTTTACGCGCGCGTCCGTCTTCGCGACGTCGACGCTCGCGGGCTGGGCGGCGGTCTATTTCGCGATCGGCGCGGGCCTGCTCCTCGTTCATAATCTCTATCGGCGTCTGTACCCTGTCGGGGAATTCCTCGAGCTCGTCGACGGCAAGTTCGCCGACGTATTCGCCGTTCCCTTCTTCCACGCGTCTGCGTTCCCGACGACGCTCGGCGCCTTTATCGCGCTTGCGGGCCTGATAGCGGCCGCGAAATTAGACGCCGTTCGCAAAGATCCGGTCCCGCGGCCGGGCGCGAACGAATTCTTCCGAACCGTTCTCGCGCTCGCGCGCTTTATGGCGCTCGCGTCCGGGGTCGTGGGCGGATTCGCGCTCCTGCAGCTCACGGCGTCGGAACTCTACTCGTACGCGTCGGCGCGCGCCCTGACCGCGGAAATCGCGCGTCCGGGGCTCGTCGGACGGCTCGCCGTCGTCCTTTCGTGGCTGCTCGCGGCCGCCGCCCTCTTTACGTTCGGCGCGCTGCGCAAAAAGAACGGGTTCGTCTTCGGCGGCTGTCTCGTACTCCTGGTCGCCGTCGTGAAACTCGGATTCGTCGACCTGCCCGGACATCCGCTCTTCTCGTCGCGCAACGTTCCGCCGCTCCTGCTCGATCCGCGCGACGTCGGCGACTCTATGTGCAAGCATATCGGCTCGATTCCCTCGGAAGCCGCCCTTCCGCTCTGGAACCTCTATTCGATTCCGTTCGCCGTCGCGGCCGCGCTCGCGATCGCGTTCGGCGTCTGGCTCCGGCGCGCCAATCGCGGGCAGGAAACAGACGCGGCCAAACGGGACGCGCTCTCCGGCATGACGCTCGGGCTCTTCGGCGCGGCGTTCCTCCTGGCGATCGCGTCGCTCGACCTGTCGCAGTGGTTCGTCTTCCGGACCGACCGGTTCCCGCATCCGTGGTTCTACGCGCATCACGCGCTCTGGATTCTCTGGCTCGTCTACGCGGCGCTCGCGTGGACGGTCGGGCGGCTCGCGAAGTCGGCCCCGATTCGCTGGTTCGCTTATTTCATTCTGGCGATTGAACTTCCGTATATCTTTACGGGCGAATTCCTCAACGGGGAATGGCGCGTCGACTACAAGACGGTCGATTCCCTGCTGAACGTCTACGCGCTCCCCGCCGCGGCGTACTTCGTCGCGCTTCTGGCGCTCCGGCCGCTCGTCGCGCGTGTTCCGAACGTCGGCAAGAACGAGAGCTTCCTGGGCGCCGTGTCGGGAATAGTCGGCCTGCTTGGGATTCTCGTTCTCCTCTCGTTCGAGACGTACCGCTACTTTACCGGCAAAACGTGGTTCGGGCCGGGCGACTGGACGCGGCTCTTCGGCCTGACCGTCCTGTGGGGAATCGGCGCGTTCCTCTTCGCCGTCCTCGGGCGCAACGTCAAGACGAAAGGGGCGACGCTCCTGTGCGATCTGCTCTCGGCGTGCTTCCTCGTACTCCTGCTGGGCAAGTTCTTCCTATTCGACTCGACGAAAATCGACGTCTTCCGCGGAAAGCTGCCCTTCTTCCATACGTACGGCGCCTCCATGCTCTTTATCTGCGGAACGTTCGCCGCGATCGCCTACTACTACCGCCGAATCGCAGACGGCGTCGCGCACGGAGACAATACCGACCCGCAAGATCTGGAAATGGCGCGCTTTAAGCGCAACTTAGCGCTCGGGCTTTCGATCGTCGCGATCGGCCAGGTCTGGCTCGGATCCTCGATCGACGTCTGGAACAGCGCGCGCTTCTTCCCGGTCAAGGGCGCGGTCGAGACGAACTTCCTCGCGCAGGCGGCGCTCTCCGTACTGTGGTCCGTCTTCGCGGCAGGGCTCCTCTTCTTCGGATTCCGGCTCAAAAAGAGCTGGCTGCGCTGGTCCGCGCTCGGCCTCTTCGGCCTGACGACCGTCAAGGCGCTCACGGTCGATATGTCGTACCTTCCGTCCGGATACCGCGTCGTCGCCATCTTCGTACTCGCCGTCGCCGTTATGCTCGCCTCCGCCGCATACTGGAAAAGAGCTAAGTAACGCGCGGCCAACGCTCGCGGCAGACGGCGAGCGCACAAATACTGCTCTTGTCAAAAACGGCGTATTTGCTACAATAAAAGGACGCTTTTGGGAGTCGGTTCAAAGAGCGCGGGATTGTGCGAACGTGAGACGTTCCGCCCGGCGCCGATAAGCCGATCGAATAGGGTTACGAGCAATGCTTGATCGCAAGTTCATTTTGGAAAACGTCGACGCGGTAAAAGAAAACTGCAAAAACCGAAACGTCGTCGCCGACGTGGATCGCTTTGTCGAGCTGGAGACGCTCCGGCGCGAAAAACAGAAGGAAATCGAAGCGCTGAACCAGCAGTCGAACGCCGTCTCTAAGTCGATCGGGCAATGCAAGACCCCGGAAGAACGTGAGCAGCGAAAAGAAGAGGGGCGCGCCCTGCGCGAGAAGATCGCCGATATTCAGGCGGCCCTCAACGAGATCGAAACCGAGCTCGATAAGATTCAGCGCGGCATTCCGAATATGGCGCATCCGGACTCCCCGATCGGAAAAGACGACACGTGCAACTGCGTCGTCGGATACGGCAAGACGCCGGTCCCGATCTGGTCCGAAGGATTCAAGCCGCTCGACCACGTCGAGCTCGGCGAAAAGCTCGACCTCATCGACTTCGAGGGCGGCGCGCGCGTCGCCGGCGCGGGATTCTACTTCCTCAAAAACGAAGCGGTCCTGCTGGAACTGGCGCTCGAGCAGTTCGCGATCGGCAAGCTCATTAAGGCGGGCTTTACCCCAATGCTCACGCCCGACCTGGCGAAGAACGACGTCCTCCAGTGCACGGGCTATATTCCGCGCGGCAACGAGTCGCAGATCTATTCGATCGAAAATTCCGACCTGAGCCTCATCGCGACGGCGGAAATTACGCTCGGCGGCCTTCTCGCGAATCAGACGGTCGACGCCGAAGAGCTCCCGATGCGTCTGTGCGGCGTGAGCCACTGCTTCCGCACCGAAGCGGGCGCGGCCGGCCGCGCGTCCCGCGGACTTTACCGCGTTCACCAGTTCTCGAAGGTCGAGATGTTTATCTTCTGCCTCCCGGAACAGAGCGACGACTTCCATCAGGAGCTTCTAGCGATCGAGCGCGATATCTTCGACACGCTTGAAATCCCGTACCGCGTCGTCGACACCGCGACCGGCGACCTCGGAGGACCCGCGTACAGAAAATACGATATCGAAGCGTGGATGCCCGGAAGAGGCGAATACGGCGAAGTTACGAGCACCTCGAACTGCACCGACTATCAGGCCCGGCGCCTCAACGCGCGATATAAGGTCAAGGGCGAAAAAGGAACGAACTTCGTTCACACGCTCAACGGAACCGCCGTCGCGATCAGCCGCGCGCTCCTGTCCGTGCTCGAAATGGGGCAGCAGGAAGACGGAACGGTCGTCGTGCCGAAAGCGCTTCGTCCATACGTCGATTTCGAGACGATTCAACCGAAAAAATAGGCCGCGACGCGCCGGAAACGGCCGAACGGCCGCCGGAAGGAGTGAAGAAGTATGTTCGACTTATTGTCGGCGCCCCTCGTCGGGCTTCTGTCGTTCGCGCAGATCTGGCTGGCGATTCCGCTTGCGGTCGCCTTTTCGCTCGTCTACGCGGGCACAAGAGCGGAGCGCCCCAGGGAGATATTTCAGCGGGCCGCGCGCGTGGCGTTCTGGCTCTTCTTCTTCCTGATTTTAATCGCCGTTATTTTGTACTTTGCCGTTTAACGCGACCGCGGGTTCGGCGCGGCTCGTTCCCGCGACGCCGCGTCTCACCCGGCGCCAAGGCGGCGTCTCAATCTACAAGGAGGACGCCATGAGCGCGTCGGGCGGTCGTTCCCGTCAAATTGTTACGCGCGTCCTGAGGACGCTCGGTTCTCTCTGGCTTGCCGCCGCCGTCATGACGGTTCTCGCCGTCGCTATGGGCTGGGCGACCTTTCTCGAACGCGAAATGGGCACGCCCGCGGCGCAGTATATCGTCTACGCGTCCGGATGGTTCTATTGCCTCATTGGCGTTCTCGCGGCGAATATTTTCGTCGCCGCTCTTTTGCGCGTTCCCGCCCTCTTCTATCGCGCCGAGCCGGTCCCGGCAGACGGTCAGGCGCCCGCGCCGCGCGGAAAGCTCCGCGTGAATAAGCGGCTTATCCCGTTCTTTCTCGCGCACTTAGGCGTTCTTTTGCTCATTTTCGGCTGTCTCGCGACGGCGCGCTTCTCGACGAAAGCGCGCGCGACGGTCTCCGAGACGTCCGCGACGGAAACGGCGGTCGCGACCGACGCGCGCGTCTTTCAGATCGAGCTCTCCGGCGCGGACGGCGAGCCGCGCAAGCTCGAAATTCCCTTCTCCGGCGGTCCGCTCAACTGGCGCGACTTTGAGTCCGCGAAGAACTGGAACGACGACGTCGCCAAGCCCCTGCTCGACCTCAAGCCGGAAAACAACTTCTTTCAGAAGATGGCGAAAGGCGCCTCGAAAGTCAGTCAGAAGCTCGCGTACCGGTGCGCGAAACTCGCGCGCGCGGCCAAGCCGGGCGTCCTCTACGACGCCGACGGCCTTAAATTAGAGGTCCTCGATTACGCGACCATGGCCGATCTCGCGCCCGTGCGGCCCCTCAAAGCGACGCTGCGCGTTCGGCAGGAGGACGGCTCGACCAAAGAGGAAAACGCGGAACTCTCCTTCGCGTTCGACATGTCGGGCGCGGGCGATCCGCTCGCGACGTCCCGGCGCGGTCAGCGCGCGACGCTCCCGAACGGGACCCGGCTCGTCTATATGATCGCCGACTCCAGTCAGGATATGGCGGCGTTCCTCGCGGAGACGCCCAACAAGAGCGAAGACGAACCGCCGGAGCCGATGCAGACGCAGTCGGTCGAGCGCGGAAACGACTATTTAATCCTCGTAATCGACGGGGTCCGCTATCAGAAGAACGTCGCGGATCTGGCGCTCCTGTCGCGGTACGGCGCGCTCGACGACCAGCTCGAAACGTTCGAATTCCAGCGCGAAGAGGTCGCGCGCCGGCTCAAGCTCGAAGAGGAGCGGACCGACGTCGAGCCGGAAAACAGAGACGGCGCGAAGCCGCTCGCGACGGTCACGCGAGAGTCTATTGAGCTTAACGCGCAAGAATTACAGAAGTTAAGCGAGAAACTAACGGCGCTTGCCGACGCCGCGACCGACGCGGAAGCGAATCCGGACGCCGCAAAAGAATTCTCCGACGCGCGCCGCGAGTTCGCGCGCAAGCGAATTGAGAATTATCTCGCGACGACGTGGTCCCAGCTCGAAACGACGGTCGAGACCTCGAAAGAATTCCGGGAAACCCTGCAAAAGATGCAGGAGCAGAACGATCTTAGAATCGCCGACGTCAAAGTCCTGCAGACGGCGACGAAACTCGGCGATTCCGGCTGGACGGTCGAAGCGTTCGAGACGTCCCCGACAATGGCGCCGAACGTCGAAGAGCTTTACGGCTGGTCCGCGTCGGTCCGGCTCCGCTCTCCGCAGGGCGAAACGTGCGACCTCGCGCTCTTCTCTGAGCTCTTTGAACGGAACAGATATCCTGAAAACGGCCGCGTCTTCGGCGCGCTCTGGGTCGAAAGGCCCGCAGGGGACGACAACGAGTTCGGGAGGCCGTGGAACGCGAATCTCGGCAAGCCGAAGCTCGAATTCATGCAGGATCTCGCGGGCAAGCTTGCGTGGCGCTGCAGCGACGGCAGAAACCGCGTCGCGTCCGGATACTGCAGCGTTAAGGCGGACGACGCGACGGTCGGCGCGTCCGAGACGGAGCCGGTTCTTATACCCGCAGGCGAAGGAACGTCCGCGGCCGGCGATATCGAGTCGTTCACACTGACGGAATTCCAGCTCCAAGACGAGATCGGCGCGCGCGTTACGCCAACGCCGTTCGTTAAAGATCAGGCGAACGAATTCTACGGGAAAGTCAAAATCCGCGTTACGCTCGACGACGCGGTCGAGACGTTCCAGCTCCGCTCGCTCCCCCTCGAGAGCGTCGACGAAAGCCAGCGCGCGTACTTCGATCGGCGAATCGTTTCGAGCAAGCGCGCCGCGACGGTCCGGCTGACCGACCGCTTAATCGATTTAGGGGCCGCGCTTTACGTTAAGAAATTCTCCGCGGTCTACGAACCCGGTTCCTCGACCGCCGCGTCCTTCTCGAGCCTGACCCGCATTCTCCCGAAAGGCATGACGCGCGACGAACAGCGCAAAGCGGCCCTCAACGAGCCCGAAAAGGACGTCTTAATTCAGATGAACCGGCCCGGAACGCTCCGCGTCGAAGGAGCCCGCAAGGTATACTGGGCGTATCAGGATTCATTCCGCGGCCCGTTCAAGCCGGGCGATAAGGAATTCGACTCCGTCGTCGAAGGAAAGCTCGTGCCCGGCGAAACCAAGCCGCGCGAGGCGGTCTATCAGACGGTCGTTACCCTCAACGACGACCCCGGCCGAGGCATGAAGTATCTCGGATGCCTCCTGACCGTCGCCGGAACCGCCCTGCTCGTCTATCGCCGCAGAAAGGGCGGACGCGCCGCCAAAGCGCAGAATTCGCAAGGAACGCCCGATATGCCCGCCAACGCTCCCAACGCCAAGACGACCGCCGCCGTTACGGCGTTGCTCGCCGCGGCCTCCCTTCTCGCTCTCTTTACGGCAAGCGCGAACGCCGACGAAATCATACCGCCCGAGGAGACCGCCGCCGCGAAAGCGAACTCGGCGCCGGCGGCGAACGGCCGGCTCGACTGGTCGAGCTGGCGCCTCATGCCGGTCTACGACGGCGGACGCCGGCAGCCGCTCAATACGTTCGCGGAGATTCTGGTCCGCGATACGACCGGCTCGAACGCGCCGACCGTCGTTCTGCCCGACGAAGTCCTCGAGAAACTCGAAAGCGGAAAGCCGCTTAACTTCCCGTCGTTAGAAGAGTTCCTAAAAGACGTCGAAAAGACGGGCGAACCTCCGAAAGAGGGCGAGGATCCCGCCGCGAAACGCGCAGAACGCGAAAAGTGGTACAAAGAAGTCGCCGGTCAGGCGGTCGCGCGTCAGGAAGAGACGGCGCGGCGGCTCCGCCAGGTCTTCCCGAACGGAAAGCGGAAATTCGGCGCGGCCGAGCTGCTCTTCTCGTGGATCGTCGAGCCGGAACTCTGGGAATACGTGCCCTTTATTTCCGACCCGAAAGACGCCGTCGGACGCGACGTACTCGCCAAAAGCGCCGAAGAATGCGCGCGCGCTGGCTGTCGGCTCGCGCCCGCCGACTTCGACGCGCTCGATCCGGACGGCAAACTGCGCGTCGATTCCTATCGCGCGAAAGCGCGCGCCGACGCCTCGAAGGCCAAGACGGTCAAAGCGCTCGATAAATTCGAGGACCGGCTCTCCGCGTATCGGTCCGTAACGTTCATACCGACGCAGTCGACGTCGACCCGGCCCCTCTTCTATCTCAATCGGATTCTCTACGGCGACTCGACCATGGGCATGCCGGCGTTCCATCAGGGAACGCAGAGCGCGCTCACGAAACTCGAGTCCGCCGCGGGCGACGCCGAACGCCTGATCGCGCGCGAAAAACGCGCGCTGCGCAAGTCGTCTCCGTTCAACGATAAAGATTATATCCTCCGCCGCAAGACGCCGCTCGCCGGAGAAGACAAGAGCCGCGAAACGCTCATGCTCGCGCGCCAGATCGCCATGCTCCAGCAGCTCTATCAGCGGTATCCGATCGCGTCGTCGGGCATACTCTTTGAGAAGCTGCTCGTCTCGCTAACCGACGCGCTCGACGAACTTAAAGCGCACCGGGACGAAACGGTCGCCAAAGAGCTCTTCTCGGTCGCGTACCGGCAGGCGGTTCAGCGGTGCGTGTCCGCGCTCGAGAGCGTCGTCGACGATCTCGAACTGGCGTATCTCGCGTCGACCGCGGAGCCGCCCAAGACGCTCGCGATCCTTCCGATCGTCCGCGCAAGTCTCTTCCGCGCGTCCGACCGCCAGGATTCCCCGTGGATTCCGCTTCAGACGTTCCTCTGGGCCTCCGATCCCGCCTACGTCCGGTTCGTCGATATGCGCTTTGAAGACGCGCAAACGGACGCAGAACAGGGGGATAAGGCCGACGATCTCGCGGCCGTCGTCGCCCAGATCGCCAAAGAGGAAAACGGAATCTCTCCGTTCGACGGGTTCGTCGAATCGCTCGAAAAGACGCTCGAAAACAGCAAGTACAACCGCGACGTCTCGACCGCGTTCCTCGACGCCGCGCGCGCCTATCGCGACGTCGGCGCGCCCGACCGCGCCGCCCGCTTTAACGACGCCATGACGCGCTTTACCGACGGCCTGCGCAGTATCGCGTTCTTTACCGAAGAGAAGCGCGCCGCGCTCGCCGAACGCGAAATTGAGGATCCCAACGCGCGCGCGGAATTCCTCGCCAAGACGTGCTACGACGTCCCGCGCGGACTGAAGGCGGAGCTCTACTATTACAAATTCAACGCGTTCTTCTGGAACTGGGTCGCGTGCCTGGCCGCGCTCGCGTGCTTTGCGCTCTCGTACGCGCGGCAGTTCCTGCGCGGAACCGTTCGGAAAGACGCCGCCTTTAACGAGCGGTTCTTCTTTACCGCCGGGCTCCTCTTCCTGGCCGCCTCGTGCGCCGCGGCGTTCCTCGGAGGCGCGCTCCGCGCCTATATTACCGGCTGGGCGCCCGTCGCTAATATGTTCGAAACGGTCGTCTTACTGGCGTTTCTCATCGCCGCGATCGCGATCGGGTACGCGCTCGCGCCCGCATGGGCGAAGCCGTACGCGTGCGCGTGGCGTTCGACCGCGTTTCCGTATAAAGTCGCGGATCCCGAGGAGAAGAAGATCGCGCGCGCTATGCTCGCGCCGCGCCTCCTTTTAATTGCGGGCTGCTTCTGGCTGGCGTACCGCGTCTGGCGCGCCGGCCAGCCCGCCGACGCGGACGTTCTTCCGGCGCTCGCGCGGACCGCGCGCGACGCGTTCGCTATGAAGGGCGCGCTCGACAGCTTCGCCGTTCTGCTGACGTTCCTCTTTGTCGTATGGTCGGTTCCGCGTTTCGTCGTTACGGTCGCCGCGCTCGTAATCTTTCCGAAGACGACGCGCCGCGAACTGTACGCGTCGGAGTCGGGCGAACCGCGGCCGCGCAAAGAAGTCGTCGCGCAAATTGGTACGGAAATCGTTCAGAGAAAAGCGTTTATTACGGCAAGTTCCGCCGTCGCGCTCGCCGTCGCCGCGTCCGCGTACTTCAATTCCGTCGAATTCAATCCGAATATCCGGCCGCTTGTCGCCGTACTGCGGAGCAACTTCTGGCTCACGATTCACGTTCTGGCCATTATTGTGAGCTACGCGCTCGGCGCGATCGCGTGGGTCGTCGCGCTCACGTCGCTCGCGTCCTATATTTTCGGCAGGTACGGAGTTCGGGTTCCGATTCCCGGCGCGAGGCCGGTCCAAGAGCGTCCGGCTCGCGACGCGCGCCGCGACCGGGAACGCGGCAAAGGGAACGCGGCCGACCGGGACCGCGCCCCCTTCGTCTACGAATTTGAGCCGGAATACGCGCGCAAGACCGCGCCCGTTATCGCGACGATGACGCGCAGCGCCGTTCTCTTTCTGCTCGCGGGCATTATTCTCGGCGCGCGCTGGGCCGATTTCAGCTGGGGACGGTTCTGGAGCTGGGACCCGAAAGAGGTCTGGGCGCTCGTTACGCTCCTGATCTATCTCGTCGTATTGCACGTCAATAAGATAAGCGGCGGCAAGCGGTTCGTTATGGCGCTCGGCGCTAATTTCGGCGCGCTCGCTATTATTATGACGTGGTACGGCCTGAGCTTCGTTATGGGGGGCGGCGGCCGGCACGCGTACGCGTCCGGAGAATCGAATAAGATCGCCGTGCTCTATATCCTGTTCGCCGTCAATATAGGCTGGGCGTGCCTTGCGATCGCGCGATACTGGTTCGAACGCGCGCGGCGGCGCAAGCGCTTCTAACCCGCCGTTTCGTTTGAATTTAACGTAAATCCCAATCGCGCCGCGCCGGTCGCGGCCCCGTTCGATTTTCCTATGCCTCGCGTATCCTTTCAGCCGCTCGGCGACAGCTGGGCGCTCGTACTCGTTCTGCTCGCCGCGTTAGCCGCAGGTCTGTTCCTCTTTGCGGCTAACGATAAGGGCGTTTCGCGCGCGCGGCGCCGGTTCGAGCTCGGGCTGCGCATGGCGTCCGTTCTTCTCTTCGCGATTCTCTTTACGCGGCCTGCGCTCGTTACGACCGTAAAAGAAGAGCTTCCGGCGAGCGTCGCGTTTCTCTGCGACGTCTCTGAAAGTATGGCGATTCGGGACGGCGAAAATTCCGAAAGCCGGTACGAAACGATGCGCCGAACCCTCGACGCGGCCGGCGATAAGCTGCGCGCGCTGTGCGAAAAGTTCGACGTCTACGCCGTCGGATTCGGACAGGGGAGCGATCCGATACCCGTCGAGGACGGAAAATTCATACTCCCCGACGCGCCGACCGGCTC
Organism: uncultured Planctomycetota bacterium; assembly: GCA_902786505.1. Lineage (GTDB taxonomy): Bacteria > Planctomycetota > Planctomycetia > Pirellulales > Thermoguttaceae > RUG369. Next base: position 13,717 of record CADACS010000059.1, read on the forward strand.
GGAAACGCGGCTCGGAGACGCGCTCGCCGAAACGCTCCGCTCGACCGCCGGCAAGCGCCTGCTGGGCGTCGTGACGCTCTCCGACGGCGCCCAGAGGGCAAAAGATCCCGACGCCGCGGCGCCGCAGGATGTCGCGCTCAGGCTGCGCGACGCCGAGCGGCCCGTCTACGCCGTGCCGTTCGGATCCGACGACGTCGCCGCCTCGATTCGGGACGTCGCGGTCGAAGATCTGCGCGCGAACGACCATGTCTTTCTGGGAAACGAACTTACCGTATCGGGCCAGGTCCGCGTTCTCGGCTGCGCGAACGCGGCGATTCCGCTGACTCTCGCGCTGGAGACCTCGCCCGGCAAAATGGAGACCGTCGCGCAGACGGTTCTCGAGCCGAAATCGAATAACGAGACCCTTTCGTATCAGTTCGTATGCAAGCCGGAAACGGCGGGCGAATGGAAACTGAGCGTCGCCGCGCAAGTTCAGGAGAACGAACTCACAGAGGCGAATAACGAGCTTGGCGCGTTCGTCGAGGCGCTCGATCGCGGAACCGACGTACTCTATATTGAAGGAACGCGCCGCTACGAGCAGAATTTCATACGCGCCGCGCTCGAAACGGCGCCCGACGTCCGGCTCCGATACTGGCGCCCGTCGACCGCCTCGATGGTCGCGAAGCTCCCGAATAAGACGGAAGCGGAGATGCTCGCGGAATATACGAAATCGCGCAAGTCGGCGGAGACCGCGTTCTTCGGCGAAGGGAAATTCGCGGCCTACGTGCTCGGCGACGTCGACGCGACCGCGTTCCAGCCGAACGAGCTCAAAGAGCTCGCCAAACGCGTGGAAGAGGGCGCCGGGCTGGTCGTGCTGGCGGGCGAACGGTCGCTCGGGCTCGGCGGCTACGCGAAATCGCCGCTCGCCGAGCTCCTGCCCGTCCAGACGCTCGAAAGCGAACGGCTGCCCCTCGAATCGGAGCTCGCGGAGCTCGACGCGGGCGCGGCCCCGAATCAGCGCGCGCGGTTCGACGGCGCCTTTTCCGCGGAGCCGAGTCAGGGAGAAGGAAAAGACGACTTTATTATTCGCATGAGTCTCGACGTCAAAAAGAACGCGGCGATCTGGTCCGATATGCCCGCGCTCGCGTCCCTCTATCGGCTCGGACGCGTTAAGCCGAACGCGACCGTACTCTTAACGGCGCGACCCGTCGACGCGTCGGGTAAGCCGGACGCGAAAGCCGCGCCCGCGCCCCTGCTCGTTACGCAGCGCTACGGCGCCGGACGCGTCGCCGTGCTCGCGACCGACTCCACTTGGCGATGGCGCATGCGCGGTAAGGAGACGGAGCATGCGAAATTCTGGCGCCAGCTGCTCTTATGGACGTCGAAATTCGACGAGCTGCTCGAAGGGGAACTTGCCGTCGAGCTTGATCGCGCGCGCTACGACGCCGGCGAACAGGTCAGTTTCCACGCCGTCTATCGCCCGAAGCCGAACGAAGATACGTCCGGTATGACCGCGGCCGCCGAGATTGTCGCGCCCGACGGTACGAGAGAACGCGTCGATCTGACCGACGAGCAGGGGATCTGGCGCGGACTCGCAAGAAAGACGTCCGCGCCCGGCGACTATCTCGTCGAGGCGCGGCTGCTCTCTCCGACCGGCGAAACGCTCCAGACGGCCCGGGCAAGGTTCCTCGTCGCCGACGGGAATCTGGAACTGGAACGCCCGGAAGCGAATCCCGCGACTATGACGAATCTCGCCGCGACGACCGGCGGAAAGTCGGTTCCGCCGGAAGAGTTCGAGTCGCTCCTCGACGAACTGCTCCAGAAGCGCGATACGGTCGCCGACTATCGCGAAGTCAAAAAGACGCTCTACGACACGTGGCTGATCTTTGCCCTCTTTGTCGCTATAATGACTCTCGACTGGATTCTAAGAAAACGCTGGGGCTTAGTCTAGCCTCTGCCGCGGTCCTTGCCGGACGGGCAGTTCGCGCTACCGCGCGGAACTAAACGAACCGCTCCCGTTGGTCGCTTGCCCTTGCCGGCGCTCCGCGGCCGCGACGGCGCGGCTCCCGGTTCGCGCTCTCGCGCGGAACTACGATAACCGCTCCCGTTGGTCGCTTGCCCTTGCCGGCGCTCCGCGCTTCCGGAACATGCATCCGCAAAGCGCACAAGCCGCCCCGTCGCGCTCCGCCGCGCCCGCGCCGCACAACGGGCGGCGCCCAGCCGGAGGAAACCTCCGGTTCCGCGCGAATGCGCGCAAATTCCGCCACTACGCAAAAGACCGCCCCCAAAA
>CADACS010000060.1:0-3398 GCA_902786505.1 uncultured Planctomycetota bacterium
TCTTCCCGACTCCTCTTCCCGACTCCTCTTCCCGACTCCTCTTCCCGACTCCTCTTCCCGACTCCTCTTCCCGACTCCTCTTCCCGACTCCTCTTCCCGGCCGTCAGTTTCGGCTCGGCCCGATACGAAAAGACCGCGCCGATCGGGGAACGGTCGCAAGCGCGCAACGGCCGTCTCTCCGAGCCGAAAAACGACGCCATTAATAAATAGGAAAGAAGCGAACGGCAGCCGACGGGTTAGACAAGGCCGTCCAAAATGGGAAAAAGGGCCAAAAAAACTGAACTGGCGCGTCCGGAGATTCCGATAATACGGCAGGACAGCCTAAGAGGGCGCGCGCGGCGCGGTCTTTGGGCCCCTCGGAAATCCCAACGCGGCGGTCTCGCCGCAGCGGGAATTCTGTAGTTTTTGACGTTTATATTGGCTTTATTTCGAAAAAGTCGCAAGTTCCGCGGCTCCACGATACGATATAAGGTCAAGAGATTTTGGCGCGAGAGCGCCGGAATCCTAATATAAACAAGGATTGGCGGGGAGATTGTATTCTGCGTCGCTCCTGAACGACCCGTTTTATTCGTCGAAAAATTCGGTCGATTTCGTGCGAAGAACGCGTTTGCACGCGTTGCGCTTAACGAGAAACAAGCGGAATCAGGAACAAAACTAAGGACGGAGACAAGTCGGTCGTAAGGCCGAAAAACGTCCCAGAAGATTGCCCCAAGTTGTTCATTCTTGAATCATTCGTCAAGGAAGTTAGAGATGAAAAAAATGAATTTCAGAATTGCCGCATGCCTTACGCTGCTGGCAGCGGCTGTCACGAGCGGTTGCTTCGGTTTCGGCGGCTTTACGCTCGGGATTTTCAGCGTTCCGGTTCCGGTCAGTCCGTATTTCCAGGGCGCATATGAGGACATGGCGTTTGAGCAGGATCGTTACTCGCAAGTCCCGGTTCTTCCGCCGATTGTCGACGGCACTCCCGAAGGCATGGACGCGCCTTCGGACGACGAAGTTATTCGACTCCTCGAAAAGGCCAAGCCGGATAACGGCGGCGTGCCCTTCCTCGAAACCCGCTATCGCAACGACGTCCGCATTACGAAAGAGCTCGTCGCCGACTACGTCGATCCGCCGAAGTTCTTCCCCATGGTCGGGCCCGTCCAGGTTCACCACGTCCACTGGAAGTGCACCGTTTACTTCGAACAGAACGTTCGCGTCGGTTGGCCGATCCCGTACTCCATGGAAAAGAAAGACGCTTCCGAAGTTATCTACATCGACAAAGACCATCTCCACGCCGTTGAACAGGATATGAATCCGGCTCAATGAGAGCTGAGTTGAAGCGCGACGCTTAGTAAAGCGTTTTCGCAAGTACGACCGAATTAAGCGGGGAGCCTCGAAAGAGGTTTCCCGTTTTTTTTGTTTCTTGCGCGTTTGAACGCCGTTTCTCCGTCTCTCTTCGCTCGCTTCGAACGTTCTCCGGCGGCGCCGCCGGTTCGGCGTAATTCCCGTCGAACGCGCCGTTTCGCCGCGCTGACACGCCCTTTCCCCGGCTCTATCGCGCTTGACGCCGACGGCCAAAAAAGATACCGTTGACGCGAGCCGCCCGCGCCGCGCGGGCGCGGCCTCTGTTGGCGTTGTGTGAGTCATGTATCCGGAGTTAAACGCGGGAAAATGCGCAAACTGGTAATTCTCTTCTCCCTTGTCTTCGCGATTGCGCAGCTCCAGTGGAGCGCCCCGGCAGTAGACGCGCAGGGCTGGCGGCTTTTCTCCAATAAGATCAAAGAGGAAGCGCTGGAAAAAAAGGGAAAGGCGCCGCAAGAGGGCGCGGACGGCGCGCAGGAAGGCGAAGAGCAAGAGGAGCTCCCGCCCCTGTTCGACGTTACGCGAAAAGACCGCGAGCAGGCGCAGAGTCAGGCTCCGGCGCCGCAGGAAGAGGAAGAAGCGGCGCCTCAGCGCGGCGTGCGCTCGGCCGTCTCGAACGGCGGGCTGCTCGACTTTTCCGACGCGCTCGTTAACGACGCCGCCGAAACGCTCGGCGACGCGGACAACGAGCCGCGGCTCTATAACGAAAGCCGTTTCGCCGAGAATCCGCCCTCCTATCGGAATTTCCCGGAACAGCAGAACGACGCGCGTCTCAACGACGTCTGTTTCGTCGACGAAACGCGCGGCTGGGCGGTCGGCGACCGCGGCGTCATCTGGCAGACGGCGAACGGGGGCGAAACGTGGACGCGCGCCGAATCCCCTACGGACGCCAATCTTTTCGCGGTCTCCTTTCTCGATCAGAATTACGGCCTAGCCGTCGGCGGCCGCGTCTTGCCGTCGGTTCAAGTCGGACAGGGCGTTATTCTCCGCACGGTCGACGGAGGCCAAACGTGGGGCGAAGTCGCGACGGCGTCGTTTCCTGTTCTGCGCGACGTCCGCATACTTGACGCGGAAAACGCGTGGATCGCGGGCGACTCGTCGAATCTCTATCCGTCGGGCCTCTTTTTCAGCGCCGATACCGGCGTGGAATGGACTCCGGTCGACGGAACGCGCAGCGGAGGCTGGCAGGCGGCGCTCTACGATCCGATCGAGCGGCTTGGACTGGGCGTTACCCCGTTGGGCGAAGTTCAGCGAATCTCCGGCCCGGAGTCGGAACGCGCGGCGCTTTCGCTCGGCGTTAGGCGCGTCGAGGACGTCGCGTACGACGGAACGACAAATTGCGCGTGGCTTGTGGGCGATCAGGGGCTGGCGCTCTTCTCTTCCGATTTCGGGGCGAGCTGGTCGCAGACGCCCGGCGGGTTCCCGAACGAGGCGCAGTTCTATTTCGATCTCAACGCGGTCGTCGCAAAGGACGGATTCGTCGGCGCGGCCGGATCGCCCGGCTCCGTCTTTTTCTATACCGACGACGGCGGAATCACCTGGAACGCCGCCGCGACCGGAATTAAAACGCCGCTCCGGAAAATGACGTTCGTCAATCGCAGCGTCGGGTGGGCGGTCGGCGATCTTGGCGTTATTATCGCGACGCGCGACGGCGGCCGCACTTGGCGCGTACAGCGGCGCGGCGCCGAACGCGTCGCCCTGCTGGGCGTCTTTGGCCGCGCAAACGAAGCGCCGCTCGAAGCGTTTACGCAGCTTGCCGGCGACGAAGGGTTCGTTACGGAAATCGCGCTCGTCGCTCGGGAAGCGGAAAAAGAGGGCGTCGCCGACGAGATTCCGTACGCCGAGCGGTTTAACGAGGCGCTCGTCGAGACGGGCGTTTCCGGTTCGACTCAGGTTGGGCTCTTTATTCTCAATCCTCCGGAACAGCGCGATTCAATCGAACAGATTCTCAAACGGTTCGACGCGGAAAACGACGGCGACGGGCTCGCCCGATTCCGCGAACGGCTCGTTCGGCTCATAAGAACGTGGCGGCCAAGCTGCCTGCTGACGTCCGA
>CADACS010000060.1:3436-19650 GCA_902786505.1 uncultured Planctomycetota bacterium
GACGGGGGCGGGGTCGGGAAATTGCCCGACTCGCTCGATCTGAGCAACTCCGGCGACGCGCAGCGGCTCATTGGCGCGCTCGTCGAAGATTCCAGCCGGCTCGACGAACGGCCGCGCGACGCGTTCCAAGAGCTGCTGCTGAGGGAACTGCCCGGCGCTATTAAAAGCGCGGCCGACCCGACCGCGTATACGGAACATATGACCGCGTGCAATTTAGAGCCGTGGACCGTCAAAAAGGCGCGCTCGGTCTGTCAGGGCAAAACGCAGGGGAATCTCACAATCGACGCGGCGCGCTTCTGCAGCTCGCTCGGCCGGCCCGTCGCGGAGATCGCCGGAAAAGCGCGCGCTATTCTGTCCGGCTCGGAGCAAACGCGGGACGCGACCAACTTTCAGACGCTCTTCTGCGCCGCTCAGACGAAATTCGGGGACCGGACTTTCTTCGACGGACTCGATCTTCCGTACGGATGCGACGCGCGGCGCGCTAAGCAGAACGAGCTCGCCGCGCAGAGCGAAGCGCTCGCGGCGCGCGCGGGCGACCGGCGGCAGAAACTTGGCGTCGTTAACGCGCTCTCCGACGGAACCGACAAGAAGACGGCGCTCCTGCTCGCGCAGCTGCGCTCTAATATCGACGGGGTCGATCCCGAATTCGCGGTCGAGTATCTCTCGAGCGCGGGCCGGCGATTCGCGGAGTCGGGCAATCTGACGGCGGCGGAAGAGGCGTACTCGCTCGTCGCCGCGGAGCTTCCGGACGAACCGGGCGCGCGCGAGGCGTTCGCGTGGCTCGCGCAGTTCTATTCCGGCGGCGAGCCCGCGCGGCGCGTTCAGCTTCAGGGCGCGGAAACGCTCAATCAGTCGCCGATCGAACGGTTCCTTCAGGCGGGCAAACTTGGCGACGCAATTCGCGACGCCGCGCCGGACGCGTTTATGGCGCCGGAAATCAGGTTTCCGCTCGCGGCGGCGCAGGCGGGCCGGGGCGACCTGGAAGGGGCTATGCGGTTCTATCTCATGCGTTCGCAGGCGTCGGGCGACGACGTGTGGGGCGTGCGCGCGGCCGCGGAATACTGGCTCCGAGCCCCGAAAGGGGATATGCGGTCCGAAGAAAACAAATACTGTCCGCTGGGGCTCTTCTCCTGCCGCCGTATTTTGGAAAAGCCCTATTTGGACGGCGCGCCCGAACAGAACGTTTGGGCAAACGCGCAAAAGCTCGATCTCTCCGCGCCCTATAACGAAGCGCCCCGGACGCGCGAACCGACCGCCGCGGAAAAGAACGCGAAATTATGGCGCGAAAAGAACCGCGCCTTTACAAAAAAGATCGGGTCCGAAGTCATGTTCGGGTACGATTCCGAGTACCTCTATATTGCGGCGACCTGCCAGAAATCGGACGGTTTCGTCTATCCGAGCCGCGACGCCGGCTCTTCCGCAACCTTGACCGACGCGCTCAACGCCGTCTCCGGACAGGGCGGAAACGCCGCGAAAAACAAGCCGCCGCGCAATCGCGACGACGACCTCGGCGCATACGACCGCGTTGAAATTCAAATCGATCTCGACGGCGATTACACGACCGCCTACAAATTCGTATTTGACTGCCGGGGCTGGCTGTACGATTCCAACTGGAACGATCCGAACTGGAATCCGCGCGTCTTTGTCGCGCAGTCGGAAACGGGTTCGAGCTGGACGGTCGAAGCGGCGATCCCTCTCGCGGAAATTACGGAACGGCCGCCGGAACAGGGCGGCGTGTGGCGCGTCGCCGTCAGACGGGTAACGCCCGGCGTCGGCGTCGAATGCTGGAACGTCGAGAATTCCCAAAAAGGGAACGGCGCCTTTGGACTGATGTTCTTTGAGAATTAGAACGCGCGGAAACGACGTGCGCGGCTCGAAAGAATACGCGTTATAAACCGCGTTCTGTATAAAGTTAAGCCAAATAAAAAAACGCTGCGTCCGTCGACCTTCGTTTCAAACGCGAAGTTCGCCGCGCGGCGTTTTTTCATTAGGGACTCGTTTAGATAATCGCAAGAGGAAGAAGAGGCGTTTCCCTCGGGGATTGAATCGATTTGCGTAACGCAAATCGGTTCAATGGAACGGCGCGGCTGAGCGCCATAAGCCCGCGAGCCGACTACGCCGGACACATTCTCATAAGTTTATGTCGGCCGTCGCGGCTCTGACCGTCGGCCGCATAGATTCGACCGGAGAAGAGGCGGGGATTATCGGCGCGTCCGTCGACCGACCGATCGCGGAGCATGCCGTCGCGCTCGATGGAAAACGCGCATGCGAAGAAAGACGCCAGCGCCAAAAGAGCGGCCTGACGCGCGACGAACTCCCAATAGATTCGGAGCTCAAATTTTGCCGTTCGGATTGCGTACCACCGGCCGAGCGACGCGTCCCATTCGAGAGACGAGGCAAGGTAGATCCAAACGATCTGCTCGACCAGCGAGCAGAGAACGAGGAACGCGGCCCAAACGCGGGCGCGGCGCAGTTCCGCGCAGCCCTGAGTTCCGGACGAGCACGCCGCGGAAGACGCGCAGTAGATTTCCCAACTGAACCAGTCGAACTGGACCATATTGGAGATAAACGCACCCCGACCGCAGCTGGTCGCAAGCGACCAGAGGTAGTCGTCCTGTTCCGGTTCGGACGACCGATAGAGCGCGTAACGCGCTCGAATTTCTTTAAGGACTTCAAACATTTCTGTTCCCTCCTGTTCTTTAAAAAAGGTAAACGGTATTAGCAAGCGCCGAAGAAACGGAGCGCCCGCAAATGAAAGCTCCGAGACGCCGCGCGGCGGATCGGGCAAGTCTTGACGCGCAGTTTCGGTTAGACGTCCGCCGCAAAACGGCCCGCGGCCGCGGCGAAACCGAAAGAGAGCGCAATGAAAAAAATCGCGAAAGAAAACGGAACGTTCCCCGCAAACGCGAAACGTCAACAAAGCCGACTGCGAAGCGCGCGTTCAGAATCCGGGAAAGAGAAAGTACAATTCTTCAAAAGACGGACGGTACTCGACATAACAGACTCCACGCCTAACGTTCCCTCGAACGTTCAAATTTTCTTACTCGCTTTATTTGGCGCAAAGTGTAACTCCAGTTTGCGAACCGTCAACAGAGATTTTTTAAAAAAACAAGAGTATTTTGTTAATTCATATTAAGAAATAAAAACAGTTTACAGAACATTCAGAAACTGTTGAGAAACAGCCTCGCGCCGGGGAGAACGCGCCCCTAGACGGCCCGATATGGAGCCGTAAGAAGACGCGGACGCTCCGCCCAATTCGCCGCAAGCGCCCGCCCCCGCGCTAACGCCCGTTTTGGGCTAAATCAGTTCGTACGTAATACCGTTGTCTTTGGCGTACTGCTCCGCGAACGATCCTTTGACAACCCGAAGAATCAGGGACGGACAGCCGACGAACGCGTACAGGCCGATACTTGTCACGCTCGCGGGTATCTCCAACTTCTCCAAAGAAGCGCAGCCTCTGAACGCCCAGAATCCAATGCTCGTTACGCTCGCGGGTATCGTCAGGGACGTCAAAGAAAAACAGCCTTCAAAAGTCGCGAATCCGATATCGGTCAAGCTGGCGGGAAGCTCCAGCGTTTCCAAAGCGGAACAGCCGTAGAACGCGCCCGTTCCAATACTCCTTAAACTTGCGGGCATCGCTAACGATTTCAGAGAAGAACACCCCTCGAAAGCGCTTTCCCCGATATGGGTCACGCCGTCGGGAATCGCCAACGACGCCAAAGAAGGACGGTACGCGAAAGCATGGTCTGCGATACCCGTCACGCCGTCCGGAACGGCAAACTCCTCCGCGTCTTCATCCAGAAGCTCAACGAACACATCCGATTCTATTCTAAAACGCGAACCACTATCCGACCCCATTGCCGCCCCCGACAGTTACAAGCAAAACGAACAGACGAACTTAATGCTCCGTTACTCTCCCGTCGAACGACGGGAAACTTCCGTGTTCAATCATATGCTAAACTAAAGATAACTAAATGTCAAATTTTTATTAAATATTCTTTTTCCTTTTTGAACGATTTCATGGGAAACTCCCGCCGCCGATTCGCCGCGCGCTTGGAAACCGGCGTTTTCCGTCTCTCGCAACTTGAACTGGCAGAAAACGCAACGTCCCGTTCTCCCGATTGCCGAAAAATTCGGCAAACCGTTCCCCTCGGAAAGCGGGCAAACTATCGGTCGCTAACGAGAACAAGCCGGACTCCGCCGCAGGGATCGTCGGGCGCCCGTCCCTCCCGGCCTCCGCAGGGCATAAATCTTCTGTTGTCGCACATCCGGAGATTTCTCACCAGCCGTTCGGTTCCCTCGGCGGGGCCGGTCGGGTCCCTCGCGATATAATCGATCCACGCTCCGTTGCGACATTTCCATTCGCCGTCCGGCGCGTTCTCGTTCCATTTCGGAGTATCTTCGTACCAATCGGCCGTCCATTCGTCCAGCGCATACCAGGAATGTTTGCCCGCCGCGATCGCCTCGCCCGCCTGAAATTCCGTCAGCGAGAAAAGTCCCCAGCGGTTAGGCGCTTCTCTCATATTAGGATACAGTCCCCCGATTTCTTTGAGCTTCCAATGGTCGCCGTCCTCTCCGGCGCGCATTGCGTATTCCCATTGCGCTTCCGTCGGTAAAGAAAAACGCAGCGTTTCCGGCGCGAAGCCGCGCCCGTTTAAACGGCAGACGTAATCGGCGCACTCGTTCCAAGAGACGCTGTTGACCGGGCGGCGCGGGCCAATATCGTTCTTGGAAGGATTCTTCTCCATAACGCTCGACCACATCTCTTGCGTTATCTCGGTTTCGAGCGTCCAAAATCCTCGCGTTAAGGTCGCGATAAAACTGGCTTCGCAATCCCATTTGTCGCCGTCGTCGCACTGGCGGCACAGCATCCGATATTTGCCCGGCGGACAGTAGCGAAACGGATATTCAATTCCAAGAATAGAGAGTATTTTGCGCTCTCCAGGTTCTCTGGCGTCGGTCGTCGACCAGTCGGAATACATTGACGCTCCTTTAAATACAGACTAAATAATTCAATAATATTGGCGTAATTTCACGAAGCTTTCTTTAAAAGAACCGCTGAAACATTTTATACGCGGGCCGGCAAATGGGAAGTTAGACATAGGAAACAGCTTCAATTCGGTCCTATTATCATATCTATTTTAACGTTTCCCATTTTGGATCTCGTTTGGAACCTATACGCTGAACATATCCTTTATCTCTCAAAGAATCTAACGCCCTCTGTACCGTTCTAACCGTTTTCGAAATGTTATCTGCTATCTCGCCTCGTGAAGAATCCGGTTTTTGCTTCAAGAAAGCAAGGACCGCCATCTCTGTCTCGCTCAAAGTGACGTCCAAAGTGACGTCTGGGACGTCACTTTGAAACTGCGGCCTGTACAAGATGAACTTGAAACCAAATTCGTCGCTCTCATAGGAAAACCGGATTCCGGAGTCCTTACACAGGCTGTTAATACGTTTAAAGCCGCTTCCAAACTGTTCGATCGACTTGTTGAGATAAAGAATTTTGGCTATAACGGCATTTCGTATTACGGATTCATAATTACCCGTCATATAGTCTTCCGGCTTGTGATTGCTGGCATAGTTGCCAGGGCTATAGACGGCGATCATTCCTGGATGAATACAAATCTCATGATTCGTGGGGCCGTTGTAATTCGCGTGGGCAAAACTGTTGGCTAAAACCTCTCTGATAACTGGCACAGGAATTTCCGGTATTTCAGTTCTCTTCGTGTCAACGATCTCGCTTCTCCATCGGATATTTTTCAGTATGTAATCTTCCGCTATTCTAAGCAGGTTATATATGTTGTCTTCAAAAAGCTTCATGTCAAGGAACGTAAGCTTTTCGTCCGTTGCAAATATGGCGGCTTTCAACGTAACAGGACGCGTGCTTCCAAAAAGACGCTCGCCGGCATTATTGAGGTTGTCGCCACTGACAAGCCCATACCTTTTCATAACGACAGGACAAGTATATTTCCCCTCCGGCAGCCTTCCAGCAGAAACAGCTCTTTGCCAGAATGATTTAACAGCATTTTTATCAATCTGTTTAGTTGAAGCGACAGAAGGAGTCTTTTCCCATTTTTCCCGATATTCGTTTAACACAAAAAAGTTCTTCAACTCTTCGGGCGTTACCTCTCGATCCTCGTCGGCGGTTCGAAGATAGTATCTTCCGGCGGCAGAATAGGGGGTGTTATTACCATTGAATTCCACCTTGATCAAATGCTTACCATCCAGAATAACCTCTTCAATGGCAGGATATATCTGAGGACGTATACTTTCATATACGGATCTTGAGACGTCTCTGAAGGAGGATTCGGACACATCTTGACCGCAAACGTCCCCATTAGGCTTCACACCGAAATAAAGAGTTCCAACTCCATGCTTGTTCAAAATGGACGATATGGAGATCATCGCCTCTTTCATTTCTCCGGTTGTTTTTTTGAATTCAAGAGTTTCTGTTTCTTTTCCTAAGTTCATGTCTAGATCCCGCTTTTCAAAGCGAAAGCATTCTACCGTACGGCGATAATTATGTCGCCACGGACATAACGTCGTCCACATTCTCAAATCTACTTCAACGAATTCATACTAAAACGCAGACTTTGAAAAGGACGGACAGATAAGTATCGCTTTACTCAGCTACGTCCGCAGCGCGTTATTCTTTCGTCGGCCAGTAGACGATATAGCGGTTACGATTGAGCTCGAAAAATGGTCGAAGCGTATACGTCGAGCCGTCTTCTGTTGTCGTGGGACCGATCCGGAACTCTAATTTCTCCCGATCGACAGTTTCCAGATACTGTTCGGGGGATTCGTCAAGCGAAACGAGCAAATTAGGAACGGGAATCCCTTTAAAACCGCCCAGTTTATTATTGTTCGTCGTATATCGTTCGGACTCTTCGACTTCGTCGAGAACGGCGGCAAGGAGAATCGGGCCGTATTTAAACGCCACTTGCCCTTTTTCGCGCGATTTATAGAGATTCAGCGCCATAGGAAGCGCGATTTCAACGACGTCCCCCTGGCGCCACGTTCGGCGAACCGTCGCGTAACCGTCGATAATTTCGGCGGCTGCGCGCTCGCCGTTAACCTTGACCGACATTTCTCCGGCAAGCCAGCTCGGAACGCGGATTTTCAACGCGCAAGGCGCTTCTCCTTCCGTAACCGTCAGTTTCGTCGCGGATTCGTACGGAAAGCGCGTCTCCTGACGCAGCGCCAGCCCGCAGTCGGACAGCCGCGCCGTCGAAGGAATGAATAAATTGACGTAAAGCGCGTCCCCGTCTTTGAAGTAAATCGCTTTATCGAGCCGCGCCGGATTCTCCATTCCTCCGAGACAGCAGCACCAGAAACTGTCGTCGCGCGTCGAGAAGAACCGATACGAGCCGGGAATAAAGGACGAGAAATACGTCTTGCCGTAACCTTCGCTATTATCTTGATCCTGCGACGGATAGATTAAATTAAAGAGCGACTCTTCCAGATAGTCGACGTATTCGACGCGTCGATCCCACGAAAAGAGAATCTCCGTTAATTTCATCATGTTGAAATTACAGCAGGTTTCGCAGTTGGTCGAGCCGAGCGGCTCGGCGTCGGGCGCCGTGAAATGCTCCGACAGCCCCATGCCGGAATTGGCGTACATGCGGTTCTTACGGCACGTCTGCCAAAAGAACTCCGCCGCGCGCCGGTATTTCTCGTCCCCGGTATACTCGTAAAACGCCGCCGCGCTCTCCACTTCGGGAACGTGCTCGTTGACGTGCCGGCCCGTAAGATTATCCTTCCCTTCCGACAGCGGTTCAAGCAAATCGTCGCGCAAAAAGCGCTGCGCCAACTGCAAACAGTACGACTCGCCCGTAATGTCGTAAAGCCATAGCGCCGTTTCGCCTACCGCGCCATGTTCGGAAAACAGCATGCGCTGCTGCTGAGCGTGATTGAATCGGCCCGTCTGGATCCACAGCCATTGGGCGAATCCTTTGGCGAGCTCCAGAGCTTTCTCGTTGCCCGTCGTTTGATAGACTTCGACGAGCCCCTTGAAAACTTTTTGAATTCCGTAGAAACAATCCCAAATCCCGCCTAGACTCGCGGCGTCGACTTGAAACGAATCGGGCCGGTCAAAAATATTTGCGATAACGCGCTTTTCGTCGATTCCGCCGATGAACCCGCTCGGCCGCGCCGTCTGCGTCAGTTCGTCGACGGCGTAGTCTATCTTGCGCAAATACTCTGGATCGTTCGTCTTGCGATACATAAGACAGGCGGCGGAAAGCCAATGGCCGATACCAAATCCGCTCGAATCCCACGATTCCCAACCGCCGTAACGCTCCGCTTTAGCGGGCAGGTCCGCCGCCGCGCGGTGCGCCGCAAGCAGCCGATCAAGATCAAGCTGCAGAAGGTTTCGCGCATTGTCGTCGCGCATTTTCTGAAACATACCCGGCAGTAACGAAACGTCCTCGTCCGGGAGAAAAGAACCGCTCCTCGAGAAGCGCGGCTCAAACTCAAACGGTTTGGCGACAAGAGTTCCGTTCTCGTCGTAGACAGACAGCCGAACTTTCTTAAATTCGGAGCGGACATCGATATAATGCGTTTCGTCGAACCGCATGCCGTTGCGGACGGTTACCTCTCGAACGCGAAGCGGCGTCGTTTCGCCCGTCTTCTCGTCGACGGCTTCTGTCTTTAAGACGAGCTTATGGAACAGACCGACTCGAGCGACGACGATAAACCGAGAGACAATTTGCCGCGTGTCGAACTTCGTACGGGTCGTCGCGAACGCGCGAATCGCGAACCGTTCGTCCGTCGAATCGGAGAGCGGGACAATTTGAGCCTTGGCGTAGAGCTTTTCGTCCCCGACGTTCCCTTTGAGCTCGTAACTGTCGGCAGAATAGAGCTTTCGCGGTTCGCCCCAAGAGACGGCGCTCTCGATACGAACGCCGGTCTTATCGACGGCTCCGACCGTCTTAGGCAAATCGGGCGTCTCGCCTAACGGGGTCTCGATAACGAACTCGTCGACTTTCGCGTACCCGCCGACCGACGCCGCGACGTCGCGCAGTATTTCCGCTTGGCTCAACGCGCGTTTATAAACGGCAAACCCGTCGAGAGTTGCGCGCAAATTCTTATCGTGCGCGTACTGGCTCTTGCCGAGGTAATTGGCGCCGCCGTCCCCGACCGTTTCGTCGATCGCCAGCGTAACGCCCGTCTGGCGTCCGACGAGCCGTCCGTTCAGATACAGCTCGAACGAGTCGCCGCGCTTGACCGCCGCGACGCGCGTCCATTCGTTTAACTTAAACTCCGTCGGGACGGAAATAAGCTGTTCGCCGCGCGTACTCCCTTTCGTAATCGCCAACTGCATTTTACCCGCCGCGCCGTCGGTCGTCGTCGGCGTTAAGTACATATTGACGTTCTCGTCGAATCCGAAATCGAAGACGCGTTCGTAGGAGACGAACGACTGAAGCTTGATCCAGACTAGAAACGTCGCGTCGGTCGCCGTTTTCAGAAACCCTTGCGGCATACGGAGATATCCGTCGTCGGCAGTCTCGTTGAGAACCAGGCCTTTGCCGACGCGCCCTTCGCCCAATCGCGCGCCCTCGCCGACGAGTTCGGCGTCGAATCCGTTCCCGGAAAGATCGGCGATCCTGCCGTCGCGCGTCTCTTCGAAGTCGTAGGCCAGCAGCGGTTTAGCCTCTTCCTCTTTTCCCGGCCAAATATGGGGTAGAATTTTATACAGATAGAGCCGGACGTCGCCGTGCCAATGCTTCCCGCTCGGCTTCAGGCCGTAAAACAGATTTATGCCAAAGCGGAACTCGTCGCGTTTCGCCATCGCCTCGACGAGCGCGTTCATCGGTTCGTACGCGATATCCTCGCGGCCCGTAACCGCGTAGATCTCAAAGGAGCGTGGATTCTTCCCTTGTGCTTTAATCGACTCGGCGAGCTTCTCCGCCGTCTTTTCCGAAGCTGTTTGGCCGCCGCGCCTTTCGACAATCCAGCTGTCGCCGCTAATCGGAACGAAATAGCGGAAATAATCCTGCTTCTGCAAAAAGACGTTCCAAGTCGTCTCGGCGCCCATAGAGAACCCGCCGAACCCGCGCGTGGCGCGCGTCGCTTTGAGCTCTTCGTCAGTCGCATTCCCCGCAAAAGAACGGTATTTCTTCTCGACGGCCGGCATGAGATCGCGCGTTAGTTCCTCGGGGAAATTCCGCGTTAAATTCCCCAATTCGTCGAATCCAACGGCGTCGCGGTCCTTAGGATAGAACGAAGGCGCGACGACGATAATCGGCGCGAGTTTGCCTTCGTCGATCAGGCGGTCCAAGATATTCGAGAGGGGCGAAGGACCGTCTTTGGAGAAATAGCACGTCTGATCTTCCCCGCCGCCGTGCATGAGATAGAAGAACGGATACGCCCTGATCGCCCCGTCGTTAACGTGATGATAAAACGTATCGTAGCCGTAGGGCAAATAGACGAGCGCGCTTTTTTCTCCGCCGGGCGTGGAATATTTAAATTCCTCGACGCGGCCGCGGCGCTGGATCGGCGTTTCGTACCCGTCGGGCAGCTTCTCCGTTATCTCGTACCGGCCGGGCAATTCCTCGGCGCGAAGCGACGGAATCGCAAGAGGAAGCAAAAGCGCCAATAAGATCGCGAACCGTTTCATTTTCGTTTTCCTTTCATGACGCGCCCAACCTTCCGATCCCGGAGGATTCGACGCTTTCCCAGAAGACGGCGTTCTCAACGTGCCGCTCGTGACAGCGTAAAACAGCTCTGCCGCACGTTCCCCATCGCCGCTCTTTAGAGCGACTTGCCAAGTTCGTAGGCCTGCTGCGGGAAATCAGTCTTTTGCAGCAGTTCGAGCGTCCAGCTGTTCGTCGCGACGACCGAACCGACGGGCTCCCATTCGAGGTATTTCGTCATACCTTTGAACGACCCCAGCGCGCCTTCGGCGGACTCGGCGGTCGTATCGGCCATCGTCAGCATAATCGCGGCCTTCTTCGAGCCGTGCAGTTTCGCGTCGTTGGCGTAAAAACGGTCGATAACCGTCTTAATTTGCGCGTTGAGGCCGTAATAGTAGATCGGGGAAACGAAAACGACGGCGTCCGCTTCGAGCAGTTTCGGATTCAGTTCGTTCATATCGTCCTGGAACGCGCAACTCCCGGCGCTTTGGCATTTATCGCACCCAATGCACGGATGAACTTTTTTAAACGCGGCGTCAAATCGGAAGACCTCGTGACCCGATTCGGCCGCCCCTTCGATAAACTTCTGCGCCAGGTACGCCGACGTTCCGTTTTTATGCGCGCTGCCTGTAATTACTAGTACCTTCATATCTGTTCCTATCGAAAAAAGTTTTTCTATCTGCTCATACGGCAAGAAGCCGGTAATAAACGTTACGCCGATTCCGTTTCCTTCGCGGCCGACTCGGCGCGCTTTAACACGTTTTGAAAGCGTTCGTTCCGCATTAGCGCTAAAAGAAGCTCCATACTGTCGGAACGTGCGTCCCTTTTAAGGGACCTTCGCGCGTTCCGTTTCGTTCGCTTTCTTCGTCGCCCGTCTGGGAAACGCCTAAAAGATTACTATATCGACACAGAATTCTTTTTCAATTCTTTTAGCCAAAAGGACCCGAAATAAATAGAAATGAAAAACTTCGGAACGGATTTTATTAAAACGTCCGGACGCCCGCGACAGCCTCAGAAAGCCGCGCGTGCCGCTAACGAAAGAAAGAGCGCGTAAGCGTTAATCAAGACCGCGCCTCAAAACGGGCCGCCTCAGGCGTAAGGGCCATAAGGATTTAACGCCGTCTCCGACTCCCCCGGCGTTGGCTTAACCAAGAAACAAAAAAGTAAAGCTAAACCTTGGGAGGCTTATTCTGATGAAAAGCGCGCTGTTAATTCCCCAAGCGCCGTTTAAACAAACCGAACGCAGCTTTTATTAAAAAGTTTCGTACTTGATTTTGTTTTCTTTGGCGTACCGTTCCGCATAGGAACCCTTAGGAACTCGCAGGGTCAAATTGGAACAGTCAAAGAACGCCCTGTCTCCGATACTGGTCACGCTGGAAGGAATCGTAAGCGACGATAAGGAGGAGCAACCCCAGAACGCCTTGTCTCCAATACCGGTCACGCTGGAAGGAATCGTAAGCGACGACAAGGCGGAACAACCGGAAAACGCATGCTCTCCAATGCTCGTCACGCCAACGGGAAGCGCCAGCGACGTCAAAGAGGAACAACCATAGAACGCACAGCCTCCAATACTCGCCACGCCAACGGGAAGCGCCAGCGTCGTCAAAGAGGAACAACCCCAGAACGCCTTGTCTCCAATACTCGTCACGCTGGAAGGAAGCGTAAGCGACGATAAGCGGCGACAATCTTCGAACGCGCCGTTTCCAATACGGGTCGCGCCAGAAAGAATCATAAGCGACGACAAGGAAGAACAACCCCAGAAAGCAAGGTCTCCAATACTCGTCACGCTGGAAGGAACCGTAAGCGACGATAAGGAGGAACAGCCGGAGAACGCGCCGTCTCCAATACTCGTCACACTATTGGGAATAACGAGCGACGACAAGGAGGAACAACCGGAGAACGCGCTGTTTCCAATACCGGTCACGCCTGGTGGAATAGCACAGTCATGCCTTCCAGGCGGGCAGAGAACCAGAGTTTTTCGATCTTTTGTAAAAAGCGCGCCGTCATTAGAACAATATTCAGGATTGTTCTTATCAACTTCAAGCGTCGTCAAGGAGGAACACTTCTCAAAAACGCAGGTTCCAATACTCGTCACGCCGGAAGGAAGCGTAAGCGACGACAAGGAGGAACAACCTTCGAAAGCCCAGTCTTCAATACTCGTCACACTATTGGGAATAACGAGCGACGACAAGGAGGAACAATCCCAGAAAGCATAGCTTCCAATACTCGTCGCGCTGGAAGGAATAGAATAGTCATGCATTCCGGGCGGACAGAGAATCAGAGTTTTTTGATCTTTTGTAAAAAGCGCGCCGTCAAAAGAACAATATTCAGGATTGTTCTTATCAACCTCAAGCGTCGTCAAGGAGGAACAATCGGAGAACGCGCCCTCTCCAATACGCGTCACGCTGGAAGGAATAACGAGCGACGATAACGAAGAGCATCCGGAGAAGGCGACGTCTCCAATTCTCGTCACACTATTGGGAATAACGAGCGACGACAAGGAGGAACAACCTTCGAAAGCGCCGTCTCCAATTCTCGTCACGCTATTGGGAATAACAAGCGACGACAACGAAGAACATCCGGAGAAAGCCCAGTCTCCAATACTTGTCACGCCAGAAGGAATAACAACCGACGATAAGGAGGAACAACCCCAGAAAGCATAGCTTCCAATACTCGTCACGCTGGAAGGAACCGTAAGCGACGACAAGGAGGAACAATCCCAGAAAGCGCCGCGTCCGATACTCGTCACGCCAGCCGGAATTACAATTGATTTCAGCTGTGAACAGTCTGAAAAAGCCTCCGCTTCAATTTCTCTAACGCCTTCTGGAACGGTAAACTCGTCGACTTTTTTGTCCAAAAGTTTCACAAATACGTTCGACTTTGTCTCATATTTCGCTTTACGGCCAAAAAACATATTTGTTATTCTCCCGTGGCCAATAGAAAACGGAGCCAATTCTGCGGCCGGCTGTTCTATGCAATTGGTTAAAAAAGCGTTAGATTTTGCCCCATTGTAAACAAAAACAAATTAAACGTCTAGTTTTGCGTTCAGATTTGCTCCGCTTCACAGCCTCGCTTCCCTTTGTGGAATCCATTGTAGGACGTTCGCGGCCCCAGGCGTAAGGACCATGAGGACTTGACGTTGTCCCATTGCTAAAACGTTTTGTATTTGATTTCATATTCCTTGGCGTATTTTTCCGCATAGGAACCTTTGGCGACCCGCAGCGTTAACTTGGGACAATCTCTAAAAGAATCGGGCATGATACATGATATGCTGGCGGGAAGCGTTACCGACTTCAAGAAAGAACAATCCATGAAAGCCCACTGTCCAATCTTTGTAACGCCACTGGGAATCACTACTGATTTTAACGATTTGCAATTCCTAAAAGCCGAATCGGCAATAACAGTCACCCCAGATGGAATAGTATATTTCTCCCTGGTTTTACCGGCTGGATACGTAATAATTTCCTTTTTATCTTTTGTGAAAAGAACGCCGTCTATAGAACAATACCTAGAATTTCCCTCCACAACTTCTATTGCCGTCAAGGAAGAACAGCCTCTAAAAACTTCAGGCATAATACAGGATATACTGGCGGGAAGCTTTACCGACTTCAAGAAAGAACAATTTAAGAAAGCATAACACCCAATATTTGTAACGCCACTTGGAATCACTACTGATTTTAACGATTTACAATTCCTAAAAGCCGAACGGGCAATAACAGTCACGCCAGTTGGAATAGTATATTCCTCCCCGGTTTTACCGGCTGGATACGCAATAATTTCCCTTTTATCTTTTGTGAAAAGAACGCCGTCAATAGAACAATACCTAGAATTTCTCTCCACAACTTCTATTGCCGTCAAGGAAGAACAGTCTTCAACGGGCCCATATCCAATACAGATCACGTAAACGGGAATTCTTAGAAACGATAAAGAAGAACAGCCGAGGAAGGTCTGGCTTCCAATTATCATCGCGCTAGGAGGAATCTCTAACGACTTCAAAGAAGAACAGTGACAGAAAGCTCCGCCTCCAATAGAATCAATGCCAGCTGGAAGCGCTAACGACTGTAAAGAAGAACATTTAGCGACAATTGCTCCTGCAATTCTCTTCACACCAGTGGGAATCTCTAACGATTTCAAAGAAGAACAACCACAAAAAGCCCCGGTTCCAATATTTGTCACACTGGCGGGAAGGGTTAAGGATTCCAAAGCAGAACAATCTCGAAAAGCCCAATCTCCAATACTGGTCACGCTAGCTGGAATCTCCACCGATTTCAAAGAAGAGCAGCCGCGAAAAGTTTCATTCTCAATTCTGGTCACACCGGTAGGAATCACTAAGGATTCCAAAAAGGAACACCCTAAAAAAGCGTTCTTTCCAATACTGGTCACACTACTGGGAATCTCTACCGACGTCAAAAAGGCACAATCCTTGAAAGCTTTATTTCTTATACTTGTCACGCCGTCTGGAATAGAAAACTCTTTGGCGTCTTTATCCAGAAGCTCGACAAATTCTTTCGATTTAAGTTTATACCTCAATTCTCGATCTGAACACATTGTTATTGCCTTCTGACGCCAACAAACAAAACAGACAAACCAGACTCCCAATCGTCCTCTTACCGTTCAGAAGTCTGAAAAATCCAAACTCAGGCATATTCTAAACGAAAGATAACCGAACGTCAAAGATTTTTATCAAATTGTAGATTACAAGAACACAAAAAAGCCGTCGATCTTTCGATCGACGGCTTTTCATATATCAAAGTAAAGCTAAACCACACAGTATGAATTGAATCGACCTGTTAAAACGGCCCGATTTGAGCCGAGTTTCTAATATCCTTAGAAAGGAGGTGATCCAGCCGCAGGTTCCCCTACGGCTACCTTGTTACGACTTAGTCCCAATTGCAAAGGCTCCATAAGGTTGCTTCGGCGACTTCGGACGCCCCCTGCTTTCGTGGCTTGACGGGCGGCGTCCACAAGGCTCAGGAACACATTCACCGCGGTATGCTGACCCGCGATTACTAGCGATTCCGGCTTCATGTAGTCGAGTTGCAGACTGCAATCCGAACTGAGAATCCTTTTTGGGGATTTGCTCCGCTTCACAGCCTCGCTTCCTTTTGTGGAATCCATTGTAGGACGTGCGCAGCCCCAGGCGTGAGGGCCATGAGGACTTGACGACGTCCCATTGCTAAAACGTTTGGTATTTGATTTCGTTTTCTTCGGCGTATTCCTCCGCATAGGAACCTTTTGGAACTCGAAGCGTCAACTTGGGACAATCTTCAAAAGCGTCGTCTCCGATTCCTGTCACGCTAGAAGGAATCTCGACCGACGATAAACAGCGACAACCGGAGCAAGCGAGGTCTCCAATCCACGTCACGCTAGAAGGAATAGCGACCGAGGACAAGGAGGAACAACCTTCAAACGCTCTGTCTCCAATACTCGTCACGCTAGAAGGAATTTCTATCGACGTCAACGAGGAACAACCCCAGAAAGCCCAGTCTCCAATACTCGTCACGCCATCAGGAATAGTATAGTCACGCCTTCCAGGCGGACAGATAACAAGAGTTTTTTGATCTTTGGTAAAAAGAGCGC
>CADACS010000060.1:19735-20355 GCA_902786505.1 uncultured Planctomycetota bacterium
AGAGTTTTTTGGTCTTTGGTGAAAAGAGCGCCGCCAATAGAACAATACGAAGAATTCGTACCGTCTACTTCTATGTTCATCAAAGAGGAACAACCCCCAAAAGCCATCTCTCCAATACTCGTCACGCCAGCGGGAATAGTATAGTCACGCATTCTAGGTGGACAGGAAACAAGAGTTTTTTGATCTTTGGTAAAAAGAGCGCCGCCAATAGAACAATACGAAGAATTCGTGTCGTCTACTTCTATGTTTATCAAAGATGAACAACCACTGAATGCGCCCTCTCCAATACTCATCACGCTAGCGGGAATAAAAAGCAATGACAAGGAGGAACAACCTTCAAACGCTCTGTCTCCAATACTCGTCACGCTAGAAGGAATATCTATCGACGTCAACGAGGAACAATCTGAGAACGCTCTGTCTCCAATACTCGTCACACTAGAAGGAATAACGACCAATGACAAGGAGGAACAACCTTTAAACGCTCTGTCTCCAATACTCGTCACGCTAGAAGGAATAGCGATCAATGACAAGGAGGAACAATCTGAGAACGCTCTGTCTCCAATACTCGTCACGCTAGAAGGAATAGCGACCGAGGACAAGGAGGAACAATCTGAGAACGC
>CADACS010000061.1 GCA_902786505.1 uncultured Planctomycetota bacterium
CAACCTCTTCGTAATTGCTGACCGTCGCGCTATATTCGGAATCCGCATAGGCCGCCGCGCTCGCCTTAACGCGGAAGTAATATTTCGCGCCGGAATTCAGCCCCATAATCCAGATCGTTACGGGGTTTTTATACGTTACCGTCGTCGCGTCGGAGAAATCGTCGCTGAGCGAGTAGTCGACGACATACGACGTCGCGTTCGCAACGGCGCCAATAGAAATCTGAACGCCCGTGTTCGTCTTCGCGAGAATCGCAAGCGTCGGCGCGTCGAGCTGCGTAAGGGGAACAATAACGCTCGCCGCCGTCGTCGCGGTCACGGAGCCGCTCGAACTGCCGACGCCGATCGCCTTAACCGTCAGCGCATACCCGACGTCGTCGGCCGTCGGAACGTACGACGCGGACGTCGCGCCCGAAATCAGCGTTTCGCCGCGATACCACCGGTACGTCGCCGTTCCGCCGTTCGGAGCAACCGTCGCGGTAACCGTTTCGCCAACCTTAGGCGCGTCTGTCGAGAGCGTTACCGACGAAATAGGCGTCGCGTTCGGATTGTTGCTGAACGCGTCGCAGTACGCGGAATCTCCGTAGCCCGGCGCGGTCGCCTTAACGCGGAAATAGTACGTCGCGCCGGATACCAAGCCGGTTATCCACCGCGTTCCCGCGCTGCCGTACGTCACGCTCGACGCGTCGACGAAGTCGTCGCTAAACGAATATTCAAGCGTATACGCCGTCGCGGCGTCGACTGAGCCGATCGATATCTGAACTGCGGTGTTTGTCTTTGCCGCAACCGACGCCGTCGGGGTCGCAACCGTCCCGAGCGTTTCCGTGTGCGCGGACGCGGTCGCATAGCCCGACTTCTCGTCCGACGCCGCCGACGCGACGCGAAGATAGTACGCCGTATCGGAGGCAAGGCCCGTTATCCACTTCGTGCCGGCGGTCGAAAAAGAGACGGTTGACGCGTTGGCAAAGTTCGTGTTCGTTCCGTATTCAACGACGTAAGAGGCCGCGTTCTCAACCGCTCCGATCGAGATCTGAACCGCCGCTTTCGTTACGCTCACAACGGTAAATTCCGGCTCGGTAAGCGCGTACTGATTTTCAAAGGCGCCAAGATCGATCTCGGTCGAAATAATGCGCGCGTTCCCGGCCAGGTCGGCGGAAGAAGCGCTGAGACCGGCCGACGTCGCGTACGACGTCTTGCCCTTATTGAGAGCCTGAGAAACGCTCGAAATGGTATAATCGCCGTGCGCCGCGTCTTTAAAGAGCGGAAGAGACGAATCGTAGACCAAGTTGCCGGAGCCCGCGGTCCACGCGGTAAACGGAGAAAGAACGTTGTACGCGTTAATCGTCGCGCTCGCCTTCTTGTGCACGTTCGGGCCGTCGTTCTCCGCGATAATCGTGTTATACGCGTTGAGAGTCGTATCGTCGAAGACGTAGACGCCCGCGCCGTAAACCGCGGACCCGCCGGATACGGTGCAGTTCGTAAGTTTTGTATTTGTATATTTAAGATATATATTGCCGCCGTAATTCGTGCCGTTGTTGCCGGTTACCGCGCAGTTCGTTAACGAAACGGTTCCGTTGAGCGCGTAGAGCCCGCCGCCGTAACTCGTCGCCGTATTGCCGACAATCGAGCAATTCGCCAGCTGAACGACGGAAGAACCGGAAACGCGAATCCCGCCCCCTTCCGCGGCGCGTCCGTTCGTAAGCGTTAAATTACCGAGATTTACCGTAGACCCGGAAATGGAAATCGCGTGGCTTTTGGCGTTCGCGTTGATTGTAAGCGGAACGGGGCCGAGCGCCACGATCGAAACGGAACCGTAACTGCTCTTGGCAATATCGATACTTAAGGCGCTCGACGAACTCGAATAGGAAACCGTGTGCTTGGACGCCGTCGTTCGAACGACGATAAGATCATTGCCGACCGTCTTGCCCGCGGTCGCGATCGCCTTTTTGAGATTGGTTACGGAAAGATCGTCCGGAAGAATCTCGATAATATTGAGCGAGTCCCATGCGGCGGGAAGACCGAATTTCGGATACGCCGCGCGAATCGACGCGTACTCGGCCGCAGTTACGTGCTGCCTCTGGCAAGAGACGGTATACGCGCCCAAGCTGCCGTAGTCCGTATAGTACGTCGTACTGCCGACCTTTTTGCCGGTTCCCGCGACCGACATGTAATATTTGCCGGCGGCAAAACTCGAGACGTCCATCGTTACATAGAGCGTACCCGTCGGATCGTACGTCTTAATGAGGTTCTTGGAGGAATCGTAAAGCTTAACGATAACGTCGAGATTCGTAACTTCCGAGATCCCGCCTACGGTTATCGACGATACCGAATGGTCGTCCGGAAGATTGAACCAGAAGAAATCGACGTCGGAACTCTTGCCGATAACCCCCGAGCCGAGTTTTTCAGAATCGGAAAAAACAAGTTTCGTCGCCGACGACGCCGTTCCGGCGTAATCGTCGGCCCGATATCCGAGTTCGCTCCCGAGAATCGCAATATCGTCTTCCGTATTGTTTGCGCCGCTGTAGGTCCCTTTCGACCACTGCGTCAACTCCGGAAGATACGCGCTCCCCATAATCGGGGCCCAACCGTTCGCGCCGTCGTAGTACTCCGCCGAATTCTTGCCGTCGTGCGAGAGCCCTAACGTGTGCCCGACTTCGTGAGACGCGGATTCTGCAACGTATCTCGGCAGGTTATACAGCGATTTCGCAAAGACAAAAACGGGCGTGTCGCTGCTCCACGTAAACGAATCGTAGACCGCGACTCCGGACGCCGCCGAAGAATACCAGTCGGAGCTATCGCCGCCAATACATACGCGAACGCCGTAATACGCGTCGGAGGAACTGCTTTTAATGAGGCTACTCTTGGCGGGCTCTTTCGTCGTTACGTTGACGTCAAAGGGCATATAATCTTCGCTGACGCGCAGCCAGATTTCATAGATATCGCGAAGTTCGGTATTGGAAAACGCGCTCGACGAATCCCGGCTGTAAACAGGCGTAGAAATGGACGCGCCGTGGGTATACGTTGAGTTCCAATAGGTTCCCGACGTCGTATGGCCGGTAAAATCAAGATAAATCGTGTGTTTTGAATCCGGCTTGCTGTTAAGATTAAAAATGAAACTGCGCGAAATGGCGGCGGGATTCTCGCCGGCCTCGGCCAACAAACCGTCGATCGCGTTGGAAAGGGAACTGGAGTAGGCCCCATAGTCAACGGTCGCCGCTTCGGCAACGAGTTCGGCTTGCATAGTACAACCGTGGGCGCAGAATTCGTCGCATACGTTGAAAGAACCAACCAAGGACGCGCACAGAAGCTGGCGCGCTTCGAGATGTTCAAGTCCCAGTTTACGCGGTCTCCGAATATCGCGTTTAAGGCTGCCTTTCGTTCTAGACGCCTTCAAAACAGACGACGCCCAACGACAAAAATAGTCTAAGTCCACTATTCGTCTCCGCATTCCGACAAGGCGCGACCCTCCCGGCGAGGGGATTCCAAGCCGCGCGACAATCTTGAACAAAAAGTTTAATACGCAAATCCAGCCTCGCTGAACCTGGCATATTACGCTTGACGGCCAACCGGTAAACGCCGTCCGCCTTTTTCACAAATCCGGTTAAAAATGAGAAAAAAGGTAAAAACGCCGGAACAAAATAACAAACGCCACAGTTCCGGCGAATTGCTCAAATTGTAGCGCCAACTGGCGGCCATTGCAAGAAAGATCGTTCGGCAAGACCGCTTTTCTGCAAAAAATTTTTCAAAAAATGCCGAATTTTTCTGCTTTTCTCATATATTCGGCGCTTCGAACACGCAAATTTCAGGGTTAAACCGCAAAAACTTCCCCGGTCGCAGATCTAAAAACTGCCTCGGCGGCGCCGTTCCAACGCGTCTGATTCCGATCGTATGTCTCCGGAAGGCGCGGTTTAAGTATCTAAAACGCTTTGAGTCGCTCGGGCTAACGCCGCCGAACGGACAGCGGCCCGTTCGGCGGATAACTGACGCAAGTGATATGCGCGAAAATAAAAGGACTTACACAAGAGCCAGGAACGCGGCCAAACGCGCGCGTCCGGCGCGGAAAGTTCGGGCGGGAATCCAAGAAAAATTTTTAACGCTTCTCAAAAAGGCAAAAGAGCGCAACAGACGAAATAACAAAAGTTGCGCCGCGCCAATAACTTTCCCAAATTGGAAATCTCTATTGAAAAACAAATTCTCTTGCGCTAGAATGACGGCAGGTTTCCGAAAAGCGGCGCTCGCGGCTCTCTACCGCGCCGCGAAAAGTTCGCTTTGAGGATTACAGCGCTTCCGCGGACGAAGCTTTACCTGTTCACCGAGTTGTTAAGGATCTACGATTATGAAGAAATATCTTGCGGAATTTATCGGAACGTTTACCCTTGTGTTCGTCGCGTGCGGCGTCGCGGCCGTTACCGGCTGCAGCGGCGCGACTCCCAACGCGTCGTACCTTATGACCGCGCTGGCGTTCGGGCTCACGATCGTCGCTATGGCCTACTCGATCGGGAATATCTCCGGCTGCCACGTCAATCCGGCCGTCTCGATCGCCGTGCTGCTCAATAAGGGCATGAGCTTCGCCGACTTCGTCGGGTACGTAATCGCGCAATGCCTCGGCGCAATCGTCGGCGCGGGCGCGCTGCTGGGGCTCATCGGAACGGAACACGGGCTCGGGTGCAACGCGCTCTATAACGGCGACGTCGTCGCGTCGCTCATTATCGAGTGCATCTTGACGTTCATCTTCGTTCTCGCCGTACTCGGCGCGACGAGCAAAGCGGCCAACGCAAGCGTCGCCGGTCTGGCGATCGGCGGCTCGCTCACGCTCGTGCACCTCATCGGCATTTACTTCACCGGCACGAGCGTCAATCCGGCGCGCTCCCTCGGCCCCGCCCTCTTCATGAAGGGCGACAGCCTCGCGTGCGTTTGGGTCTTTATCGTCGCTCCGCTCGTCGGAGGAATTATCGCCGCGGTCGTCTGGAAGATTCTCAACGCCGCCGACGGTGAAAACGCCGAAAAATGATCCCGGCCGATCCTTCGCGCTAAGCTTTAAGCGCTAAAGACAGAGACGGCGCCGTTCCCTCGCGTTGAGGAACGGCGCCGTCCGTTTATTATCGGCGCGTTCAATTCGGTTTCGCGATAAAACGCGAGCCCGTCCCGCGCCGGATTACCAGCTTACAGATTCTTTAAGACGCCGCAAATAATCGCGTTCATCTTCGGCTCCGCCGCGCCTGCGTTCTGGAGAATCCGGCTTAAATCGGCGGGCTCAAGCGCGTCCGGAAGCCCCATGTCGGTCACAATGGAGAATCCGAGAACCTTCATGCCCGAATGGACCGCGACAATGACTTCCGGAACGGTCGACATACCCACGACGTCGCCTCCAATCGCGCGAAAGAATCGGTACTCCGCGCGCGTCTCCAAGTTCGGGCCGGACGTGGCGACGTAAACGCCCTGCTGCGTCATAACGCCCTGTTCGAGCGCGACTTTCCTCGCAAGCGCGATAAGCTCCTTCGAATAAGGCTCGCACATATCCGGAAACCGCGGGCCGAGCCGGTCGTCGTTCTTGCCGACGAGCGGATTGCACCCGAGTAGATTGATGTGATCCTCGATGAGCATGACGTCGCCCGGCTTGAACTGAGGATTCATCCCGCCGCACGCGTTCGACACAATGAGAATCTCCGCCCCGAGCGCCTTCATAACGCGAATCGGAAAGGTTATCTGTTTCGGGGAATAGCCCTCGTAATAGTGCAGACGGCCCTGCATTGCGACGACGTTCTTTCCTTCGAGCGTTCCCAGAATCAGCTTGCCGACGTGCGACTCGACCGTCGAGGGCGCGAAGTACGGGATCTCGTCGTAAGAGACGACGGCGTCGGCGGTTATTCGGTCCGCCAGTCCGCCCAGCCCGGTCCCAAGGACGACGCCGACGTCCGCCTTTTTATTCCAGCGTTCGCGAATAAAGGACGTCGCCTCTTGAATCATGTCGTATTCCGTTTTTTCCGCCATAATCTCCTCCTGCGGGATAGAAAAACCGCTTTCGCCGCGCTTGGCCCGGGATGCGAACCGAACGGGACGAAAGCGGAAATCGGGTCCGGCGTCCGCGGCGCGCGAACGTCCGGTCAGTTCTCGCTCGGCTTCTCGACCGTCGTTTTAATCGCGAGCTCGGCAAGCTGCTTCGGCGCGACTTCCGCCGGCGCGCCGGTCATGAGATCGGACGCTTTGGTCGTCTTCGGGAACGCGATGCAGTCGCGGATATTGTCGACGCCGGCAAAGAGCATAACGACGCGGTCGAGCCCGAGCGCCAGGCCGCCGTGCGGCGGCGCGCCGAACTGCAGCGCGTCGACGAGGAACCCGAACTGCTCTTTCGCCTGTTCGCGCGTCATGCCGAGCAGACCGAACACCTTGTTCTGAACCTCGCTGTCATGGATACGGATCGTTCCTCCGCCCGCCTCGAAGCCGTTGAGGACAAGGTCGTACGCCTGCGCGCGAATCGAGCGAATCTCGTCGTCGGAGCCGCCCAGCTTCGGCAGATCCTCGACGAGCGGCATGGTGAACGGATGGTGCATGGCGACCCAGCGGTTCTCCTCTTCGTCCCAGTCGAACATGGGGAACTTCACGACCCAGCAGAAGTTCATTTCGTCCGGATCGTAGAGCTTGAGCTGCGCGGCGAGCCGGCGGCGCAAGCCGTTGAGAACGCGGCACGTCAAATTGAAGTCGCCGCACGAGAAGAGGAGCAGGTCGTTCGCTTCCGCTTCCAATTTCGCGCCGATCGCTTCGAGCGCCTCGGCGGAGAAGTTTTTCGCGCTCGAACCGGTCAGTTTCCCTTCGGCGTCGACTTTGAACCATACGATTCCCTTCGCGCCGAACTGCTCCGCCGTCCACGCGGTCAGACCGTCGATATCTTTCCGGCTGAATTTATCCGCCGCGTTCTTAACGTTAATCCCGCGAACGCGTCCGCCTTTGCTCTCGGCGACCGAGCGGAAGACCTTGAAATCGACCGTCTTCGCGATCTCGGTAACGTCTTTGAGCTCCATGCCGAACCGGAGGTCCGGCGCGTCGTGCCCGAACCGTTCCATCGCTTCGTCGTACGTTATGCGCGGGATCGGCAGGGTAATCTCCTGCCCTTTGACGTCCTTCATGAGACGCGCGACGAGCTTGCTGATGAGATCGATAATATCTTCCATATCGACGAACGACATCTCGACGTCGAGCTGGGTGAATTCCGGCTGGCGGTCGGCGCGAAGGTCTTCGTCGCGGAAGCAGCGCGCCACTTGAACGTAACGGTCGTAGCCCGCGATCATGAGAAGCTGCTTATAGAGCTGCGGAGACTGCGGCAGCGCGTAGAACGAGCCCTGAGTAACGCGGCTCGGAACGAGATAGTCGCGCGCGCCTTCGGGCGTGCTCTTGCCAAGAATAGGCGTTTCGACTTCGAGGAACCCGTTTTCGTCGAAATAGTCGCGCAGCGTCTTCGTAATGCGGTGGCGAAGCGTGAGAACGCGCTGCATCTCCGGACGCCGAAGGTCGATATAGCGGTATTTCAGGCGCATCTCTTCGGACGGAACTTCCGGCGCCGAAGGGAGGAACGGGACGGGCTCGGACCGGTTCAGAACGACGAGCTTCGTCGCTTTGACTTCAATTTCGCCCGTCGGCATATCGCTATTAATGAGTCCTTCGGGCCGCGCGAGCACTTCGCCTTCGATCTGAACGACGTCTTCGTTATGGAGCGTCTTAACGAGCTCAAAGAGCTCTGGATTGCCGTCGGCGACGTTAAAGACCGTTTGCGTCTTGCCGTAACGGTCGCGAATATTGACAAAGAAAACGCCGCTATGATCGCGCGCGGAATCAACCCATCCGCTCAGCGTAACCGTTTCTCCGACGTTCGCCGCGCGCAATTCGCCGCATGTTTTAGTTCGAAACACCGTTATTTTCCTTCTATTTAGCTAACTTCCGACCGGACGTCTTCCCCAGCCGCAAAGCGGGGCGCGTCAGACGGGGCGCGCGGAAACGTTCCGGACGCCGCGACGCGTCGAGCGGTCGCGCAAGTCGCGCCGGCTTGGCGCGTCGACTGCGATTCCCGGATATTTTAGAGGAAAAAAGCGTTTTCGACTAGCGCCCGGCCCCGTTTCAGGAGGAATTTCAGAGTAATATATACTGGGAGCGGCTCCCGGCCCGAACGAACGGCGCGGCAAAAAAGAGAAAAATTCGAGATTATTTACCGCGCGCGCCCTTTTTCTCTTTTCGGCGCGCCGCGCGAGCGCTATAATAAGTCGCCAGTCGGAAATAAAATAAGAACAGAACCCCTTGTTTTATCGGCAGTTGCGCCGCTTGCGCCTGAGCGCCGGCGCAACCGCCCGCCGACCGCGGCCGAATTCGAAAATCCGATTCCGTAGATCAACTTCAATTACGTTCGCTCGCGGCGAACGAAACAACGCCATGAAAAAAAAGCCAATAGACGCGTCAGATACTCCGCAGAAACCCGCGCCCAAAGTCGAACCCCGCCGACTCGATCCCGAGCCGCTCGGCGACCCCGGCTTCGCGGAACGCCGGGATCCGTCTGAGGAGCAGGATCCGTACGGCATGGCCGCGCCGGAGTGCGACTATTGCCAGTACGACATGGAAGACTCCTTCTCCAGCGACCAGCAAGACGACTTTGACGACGATTTCGACGCCGATTACGAAGAGCTCCCGGAAGACGAGTTCATGGAATACCTCGAAATGAGCGACGCCGAAAATCTGGAAGAAGAGAAAAAGGCGCCCGCGCCCGAAAAGAGCGGCAAGAAAACCGACGCCGAACACGACGCGTTCGACAGTATGGACGCCGACGAAGACATTTACGTCTCCGACGACGACGATTCCGAAGAATTCTAACGGGCCGGCCCGCTCTATCCGGCGGTATTCCGGCCGGCAAACATCCAATAAAGAACGGCGAGCGCCGAGCGCGCCGTTCTTCTTTTTTTTGAAATAAACGCGCCGGACCGCTACCCGTTCGCGTTCGTTTCCTTCTCCGGCTTCCCGTCGGGATTCTGATTGCGTTTTCCGCCGATAAGCAGAATGAGAACGAGTACGACGAGGATCATGCCGACCCCGATTCCGTACTTGCGATAGTCGATCTTCAGAGCGTCCTCTTTAGCCTTCTTCTGCTCGCCAAGCCAATATTGAATGCGCTTGAGCCGCTCCTCTTTCATTTCGGGCGTTTCCAGAAGATCAAGGAAATAATCGTCCGGATGATCCTCGCCGCGTTCGCGAAGCTCCTGAACGATCATCTGACCGACGATGGCGTCGATCTGAGCCTCGCTCGTCGCTCCGAGCATCTGCTCGCGATATTCCTCCGGGGTTCGGGTAAGAAACGCGGAATAATAATTCTGTTCGTCCGCGGCGCCCACGGTCGGCGACTGCGGCGCGGCGTAGACGCACGCGGAACTCAATAACGCTGCAAAGACGGCAAAACTAAGAAGAAAACGCATAAGGACGTTACCCTTTCTATACGCTGAAAAAACGAGACCCGAGCCGCCGCGCGGCAAACAAAAACGCCGCGCCCGAGGCATGGACGCGGCGTTTGGCGAAAAGAGCGTCAGAACGCTTCTTTACAAACCGTCAGATTCCGACGAAGGAGTTCGCGCCGACAGACGCGGTCGCGGAATCGTTCTGGAATTTTTCAGCCGCGGCGTACTGGGCGCGCGCAATACTGGAAGCAAGCTCCGCATTCTTGGCGATGAGCTCGTCTATTGCCTTTTGGCAGTCTTCGTTGTTCTGCTCAGCCTCGGCAATGAGATCTTCCAGAATCTTATTGTAGCCGTTCATCTTCGCGAGTTTCGCGTTCGCCTCGTCGATACGTTCGGCGTACGACTCGACCTTTTTGCGATCCTGAGCGGCCGCGAAAACTTCGCTCCATCCGGCGATTTCGCCGAACGCCGCCTGAATCTTATCGAACGCGTCTTCGTGACCGGCGATCGCTTTGTCGCCCATGGAGACCGCCTGGTCGCCAATCACATAGTTGAGCTCGTCGAGCGCCAGCAGATTGCTCGCCTTCAGGACGTTGCCCGCGTCGCGAGTCGCCCACTGACGTTCAATTTTGTCCTGATACGCGACCGGAACGCGAAGGTCGGTTCCAAAGAGCTTCTCGAAATTCGCGATCGAAGCCGCCCCGTCTTCCGCGAGCGCGGCGCCAAGCGCGGCCGCGTCGGCCGTGTTCTTCGACAGGAACGCGGTCAGGTCGGCGTCAAACGCGGAGAAGAGCTCCGGCGTTTCCGCGGCGAACTTCGCCAAATCGGCGGGCGAATCGACCGGAAGGCGGTCGACGCACGCGACAAACGAGTTGCCCGATTTGCTCGCCGCTTGGAGCGCGGTAAGTTCCGCTTCGCTCGCTTCGCCTACGGAAACCAGATTGACCTGATTCGCGGCGGAATCTTTGATTTTGAACGCGCCAAGGAAGACGTAGGGCGCCGCGGCGACTGCGGCCGCGTCGGATTCGTCGGCAGGTTCGGCGACCGCGGTCTCTTCGCCTTCGCCGGTGGGAGCCGCCTTCTTAACGAACGCCGATCCGGAATCGAAAAGATACACGATCGCGCCCGAACGGAAAGACGACATATTATATTGGGGATCGACCCCGAACGCGACCGTAGACGTCATCGCCGTATCGTCGACGCGCGCTTCAACCGCTTCGCAATTCGTAAAGACTTCGCCGTTGACCAAGTTGCGGAGGTAGCTCAACTGACCGTCCAAACCGCAATCGGACCAGCTTTCGACCGTCTTTGCCGGATCGCCGTAAATCTCATAGTACAGCTTCTGATTCGCGTCTAACGTGTCCGCGATCTCTTGCTGCAGCTTCGCGA
Organism: uncultured Planctomycetota bacterium; assembly: GCA_902786505.1. Taxonomy (GTDB): domain Bacteria; phylum Planctomycetota; class Planctomycetia; order Pirellulales; family Thermoguttaceae; genus RUG369. The sequence goes on from CADACS010000061.1 coordinate 10,815, forward strand.
GCTTCTGCTCGTTGTCTTTGGTCAACTGATACTTGTTGGCCGCAAAAATGGTAAACGCGACGCACAATAAGCCCGTCAGTACCATTAAAACTTTGTTCCAAACGTTCATTTTTTCGCCTCTTCGCCAATAAACCGCCGACCGTCCGGCCGACGCAGCTCGTCTAGTTTGCCTCGGACGCGCGCGCCACACGCGCCTACTCTACGTTTATCGTCGTCGCGCTCACAAAATCTTAGTTACTTTACTCAAAGTTCCCAAATTAACATGAGCTATACAAAAAAATGCGACTTTGACCAACGCAAATATTCTTTGATACTGATGGTATCGTCAAAACGCTCACTTGTCAAGTTTTTTATCTCTTTTCTCCCTAAAAAAAACTTTCCTTTACTTTTACTTTTTATATTATCGTTACAACTGAAACTTCAGCCCCTCAGGAAGGCGTCTTCCGCCGCGGCCGCCCGTTCGTTCTGGCAACGGACAATGCCAAAAAAGCCGGAAATATGTTTTTTAACGGTTCCCCCGGGTCGCAGCGCGTCTTAGCAAGCTGCACAGAAAAACCAATTTATCCGTTAAATTTTAACTTTCTGTTAAATTACTCATAAACTGACTTAACCTTACAGTCGATACTAGCAGATAACAGCGCAAGCACTAGGCTCTTTGCGCCCGTCCGTTTCGTTTGAAAGCCGTCCCGATTCGCCGCCCCGCGCGCGAGACGGGACTTCCCGTTCGACTTTCATTCGTAAAAACCGGATCGGCGCGCCTGGAACGCCCCCGCCTCCGCGGCTAATTGGAGGCTGCGTTCCGTACGGACGGCCAAACGCTCGCGCCGGCGTATCCATGTTTTTACGCAGTCGCTCCGCCCGCGGAGCGGCCGAGACACAAAGAGGCTAACATGAACGACACATTGAACCTGCGCCGCGTACCCTGCGTAAACGCGCGAAAGAGCCGCAAACGGCGGCTGCTAACGCGTTTCAACGCCGCGGGCGTCACGCTGACGCTTGCGGGCGCGATTTTTCTGACGGCGGGAATCGGATGTTCGCGTCAGAAGTATCGGACCGACGCCGACAACGAGGTCTATCAGTTGCTCAATACCGTGGATAAAACCTCGGAAAAATATTGGGAACTCGAAGGCTTTACCCTTCAGGAAGCGTGTGGATCCCGTTACGCGAATCTTTACGATCCCGACGCGCAGCCTTCCCCGCTCGACGACTGCACGGCCGCGCGGCTCATGAACGACGTCGAAGGGGAAAAAGGACGTCAGAAGTGGTCGAAAAACGGATTCATCCAGAGCGTCGAAAATGAAAACTGGCGCAGTACGCTCCCGGCTCCGAACGCTCAGGGGGAAATCGTCGTCGATCAGAAGATCGCGTTCGACCTTGCCCTGCTCCATTCGCCGGAATACCGGTCCGCGCTCGAAAACGTCTATCTCGCCGCGCTCAGCGTCACGGCGGAACGGTACGCGTTCGATACGAAATTCTACGGCGGCAGCTCGCTCTACTACACGAACAGCGGCGCTTTCCGCAAAGACGCGTCCAGCTCGTCGCTCGATCTTACCACAATCGACGCGGGCGCGCGCCGCAAACTTGCCACGGGCGGCGACGTGCTCGTCTCCCTCGCCAACTCGATGGTCTGGACGTTCTCGCCCGGCGATCAGCACATGACGCCGTCGACGTCGCTGGGCTACGCGATTACGCAGCCTTTCCTCCGCGGAGCCGGCCGCGCGATCGTACTCGAAGACTTAACGCGCAGCGAACGCCGCCTTCTGGCGAACGTCCGCCAGCTCGCGTTCTATCAGCAGGGGTTCTACGTCGGCGTCTTAACCGGTTCGTCTCCCGTTCGCTCTCCGTCGAGCGGCGGCTATCCTGGCCAAGGCGTTTCGAACGCTCAGGTCGGCGGATTTTACGGTCTGCTCGCGAGTCAGGTCAGAATCCGCAACCAGGAATCGAACGTCGCGTCTCTCGCCGACAACTATCAGCGTTACGAAGAGTACTTCCTCACGAGCCGCGTTACGAACCGAACCGAAGTCGACCGCGTCCGTCAGAACTGGCTCGCTTCGCAGCGGTCCTATATCGAACTTAAGGACTCCTACCGCGACTCCATCGAATCCTATCTCATGACGCTCGGACTTCCGCCCGACATTGAAAACGTCGTCGTGCGCGATCCGCTCGTCGATCAGTTTAATTTGATGCCCGCGACGCTCGAAAAATTCCAAGCCGACGTCTCGACCCTCCTCGCGTGGCTGCGAAATAAGGAGCATCAGGTCGTCGGAGACGGCGCGGCGCGCTATATTAACTCGATCGCCGATCTCGAAGGCTCGCAAATTGCGACTATATCGGTCGCCGACTTGCGCGCCGTCTTCGAAGATTACGACCGTCAGTTCGCGCTCGGGCTCGACGAGACCAACGCCGACCTTACGCGTCTGGAAAACGAAGTCCGGCCGCGCCGCGAACGCAATCTCGAATCGATGAAAACGCGGTTCGAACGCGAAAACGCCGAGCTTGACAGCTCCTTCTTCGACTACAAACTCGTCGACGAACGCATTAAGGGAATCCGGGACGACCTCGACCGCCCCAACGAGACGGTCAACGAATTCGGCACGATCCTCAACGCGCGCGGCGTCAAGTACAATATCGCCAAGACGTTCGAGCTCATTCGCCAGACCATGCTGACCTACGCGCCCGACGATCTCGCGACAATGATCGCCTATCAGCGCGAAAATAAAGGTTCGTCCCCGTTCAGCCCCGAAATCCTGCAGCTCGTCGACGACCTGCACATGAATTCCGAGCTCAACGATCCGATCCAGTTCAACGCCGACGAGATCGAAAAAGAGCTCGCCGAACTCGACGCCATGTCCGTCGGCCTGACCGACGAAGACCGCGCGCTCTATCAGGAACGGCGCGCGAAACTGCAGAAGTCGATCGCCAATTTGCGTTCGGGAACCCTCGTGCGCGGCGATATTTACCGATACTGGTTCACGTCCTGCTTGACAAAGCTTTCCGAAGATATTATGACGCTGCGCCTCATTCAGGCGCGCGCCAGACTCGAATCGATCGAGCTCTCCGTCGTCGACGTCGAATCGGAAACGGCCTTCCGCGTCGCGAGAGAACGACGGCTCGACTGGATGAACGCGCGATCGAGTTTGGTCGACCAGTGGCGCAATATTGAAATCGTCGCGGACCAGCTCCGCAGCGATCTCTCGGTCGGAATCGGCGGCTCGATCCGCAACGAAGGTTCCAATCCGGTCAATTTCAGCGCCCAGAACGCGCAGTTTAACGCGAATATTCAGTTCGACGCGCCTCTCGACCGCTTCCTCCAGCGCAACAGCTACCGTCAGGCGCTCATTAGCTACGACCAGGCCCGCCGCACCTACTATCAGTACGTCGACCAGGTTCATCAGCAGATTCGCAGCTCGATTCGCGCGATCGAACTCGCGCAGGTCAGCTTCGAACTCGAACGCGACAGCGTACTCACGTCCATCAAGCGCGTTCACTCCGCGCAGCTGAGCCTGACCAAGCCGCCTAGCGGCTCGTCCCGCGTCGGGTCGGTCGACTCCAACGCCGAAGCGCTCACCAACGCGCTCGAGAATCTGCTCTCGTCCCAGAACGAATTCATGCAGATGTGGCTGCAGTATCAGTCGCGCCGTATGAGCCTCATGCTCATGCTCGGAGTCTTCACGCTTGACGATACGGGCCGCTGGATCGATCCCGGCGAAATCAATACGGCGACGCTCCAGAGCTATCTGTCGGGCGCGGGCCAGACTCAGGACCAGCTCTCCGGCATAGATCGGCTCCCGTCCTTCGAACGGCTCTCCGGCGGACGGTCCATTGAAACCGTACGGCAGATGGGCTCCAACGACGTCGCTCCGGCCGAAGTGCCCGCGACCGCGCAGCAGGGAATTCCTTCGACCTATACCTTTACGGTTCCGCGCGAAAGCGCCTTCGCGGCCCAAACGGCGCCCGCGTACGCAAACGGCCCTGAGACCGCGGCGGTCGACCTGCCCCTGGTTCCCGCGGCAAGCGACTATCAGCGCGCGGCCGTCAACGAACCCTACGCGGAACTGACGCTTCCGGTCGCCGCCGGAGAAACGGCGATCCGACGCTGATCGCCCCTGACCGAACTTCGGCGCCGTTTTAGCCGGCGGCGTCGAATTCTCCACAATCGAACGTCTTAACGGCGTTCCGAAAATGGAGAAAACACATGTCTCAAAAGACGTAAAAACGACGCGAAACGCGTTCGGACGGTTTAAGCCCCGTTCGAACGCGTTTTTTCTTTTTCACAAATCTCCACTAATAGTTTTTTAGCTGATTCAAATTGCTTCGCTTTACTGCGACGAATCACCTCCGGTAACTGTTCGTACAACTTGACGAATTCGAGAAGTTTCTCTTTTGCCAAGCCAAAACGTTCTGTTTGGTAGTAAAGCAAAGCCAAATTATACAACGTCGTCGCAACGTCGGGATTATAAACATCGGGAGACTTCTCCGCTAAGGCGCGACGTATCGTGAGACTCTCTGCCAATTCAGATT
>CADACS010000062.1 GCA_902786505.1 uncultured Planctomycetota bacterium
GGTTTTGGGACACGCGAGAAACGCGGGCAAGCCCGAACTGCCGGAAGCTTTGCGCGGCAAAAAGGTCGACGAGTGTTCTTCCGACGAGCTGCTTCAAATCGTAGGAGCGGCGCGGGAGGAAGGGCTTAAGCTCTATCCGTTCAAATTGAAATCGACGCTCATGGCGAGGACGCGCAGGACGTTTGGTTTCCTCCATTCCGTCTGCTTTGAGACGCTGCTGGACGTCGGCAGCGGCCGCGGCGCGTTTCTAATTCCCTTTATAGAGGAGTTTCCCAACGTCGACGTGACGTCGATCGATCTGCTGGATTATCGGGTAACGTTTCTGAACGAACTTGCCGACGGCGGATTCGGCCGCCTTCGCGCGGAACTCAAAGACGTTTGCGAACAGCCGTTTCCGGACGGCAGTTTCGACGTCGTAACCCTGCTGGAAGTATTGGAACACATTCCCAACGTGGCGCAAGCGGTCGCCGCCGCCGTCCGGATGGCGAAAAGCTACGTCGTCGTAACGGTTCCTTCGAAGCCGGACGACAATCCGGATCACATTCATTTATTGACCAAAGACAAGCTCACGGAAATGTTTAACGCGGTCGGCTGTTCGCGGCTGCATTTCGACGGGGTCGAAGGGCATTTGTTCATGGTCGCGGCGATTAACGCCTGTGGTTTTTCATTGAAAAAAAGGCGTCAAGTTTGATTTTTGGAAAGGGCCGACAATGGCGGCGGATTCTTTTAAGATGCTGAAATACCCGCGCACCCCGCATATCGACGGGTCGCGTCTTCAGCCCGGCGACGAGGATTTGGAGCGGATTCCCTTTTCCGCGATTAAAGGCAGGCGTCTGGTCGTCGAAGAGAAAGTCGACGGGGCCAATTCGGCGGTCTCGTTCGACGCGGACGGCGGGCTGCTTCTTCAGAGCCGCGGACACTACTTGCGGGGCGGCTATCGCGAACGGCATTTTGATCTGTTTAAACGCTGGGGGACGGCGCAAAGCGCCGCGCTGCGGGATATTCTCGGATCGCGATATATCATGTTCGGCGAATGGGTTTACGCCAAACACACCGTGTATTACGACGCGCTTCCGCACTATTTTCTGGAATTTGATATTTTCGACCGCGAGACGGGCGTTTTTCTGGATACGGCGGCAAGGCGGGCAATGCTGAAAGACGCGCCTGTCGCGTCCGTGCCCGTACTTGGCGAAGGGGCTTATAAGACGCTCGACGAACTGCTGAAACTTGTCGGTCCGTCCCGGTACGTTACCGAGAATCGGCGGGATAACTTACAGGCCGCCGCCGTTAAACTGGGACTGGACGTCGAAAGCGTTTTTTCCGAGACGGAGCTTTCGGGCATGGCGGAGGGGCTGTACATTAAGATCGAGGAAAACGGGCGCGTCGTCGACCGAATGAAATACGTTCGCGCCAAATTTTGGCAGAGCGTGTTTCAATCGGAGTCGCACTGGATCGACCGGCCGATTATTCCCAATCAACTTGCCGTTCCTATGGAATCGTTATTCGAATGAGAGCGAACGGAGGCGAATCGATTGTCGAACTTTATTGAAGAAATCGAGCGTTGCGTTCCCGCTTCGTCCGCGGACGAAATTCCCTGGGACGAACTCGAACGTCTGCTTGCGCCGATCGGTTTTTCCGCGATGAAGACGACTCCGCAAAATCCGATATATCACGGCGAGGGGGACGTTTACGCTCATACGCGGCGGGTATGTCGGGAACTGATTGAGGCTCCCGCGTTCCGTGAGACGCCGCGGCGCAGGAAAACCGAGCTGTTTCTGGCGGCCGTTCTGCACGACGTGGGCAAAGTGAAGACGACCAGAATGGAGGACGGCGCGTTGACGTCGCCCGGCCACGCCTCGACCGGCAGCCGGACCGTCAGAGAGTTCCTTTGGCGCGACTGCGGTCTTTGCGGAACGCCGGACGCGATCGCGTTTCGCGAAACCGTTTGCGCGTTAGTCAGATTTCACATGCTTCCCGGCCGGCTTATCGAATCGGACGATCCCGAACGCAAAGCTCGTGAAATCGCCGCTTATGGAGAACTGGCGCCCGATTTTTCATGGAATTTGCTCGCGGCCCTGACGGAAGCGGACGCAAAAGGCCGTATTTCGGAGAAGATCGACGACGCCCTGACGCGGATTCGCCTGTCGGGAATCGTCGCGGAAGAAGCGCTTTGCGCCGACGCGCCCTACCGTTTCCCCGACGCTTTTACCAGACGCGCGTATTTGTCCGGCCGCGACGTCGCGCCGGGGCAGCCTCTTTACGACGATTGCTGGGGCGAAGTCCTCATGACGTCGGGTCTGCCCGGAACCGGAAAAGACTTCTGGCTACGCAAGAACCGACCCGATCTGCCGACAGTTTCGCTCGACGGGATAAGAAAGGAACTGCGCGTCGCGCCGACCGACGGTCAGGGCCGCGTCGCGCAAGTTGCGGAAGAACGGGCGAAAGAACTGCTTCGGAACAAACGTCCGTTCGTCTGGAACGCCACCAACTTAACGCGCGATATTCGACAGAAGCTCGTTAGACTGTTTGAAAGGTACGGAGCGCGGGTCAGAATCGTCTATCTGGAAACCGACTGGGCGACCAGAATCGCCAGAAACGCCGGGCGTGAAAGCGCCGTTCCTGAAAACGCGGTGGAAAGAATGCTCGAAAAAACCGTATTGCCGACTCTCGACGAAGCGCAATACGTCGAATGGATCTGCGTATGACGGTCTGGCTCCTTCGTCGCGGCGGCTTTTGCAGGCGCTTGGGCGGAACGTTGACGGCTTGCGGGGAACGCGCTACAATAATGGGGCCGCTTTCGGGCGGCGCGAACTCAGTCCTAAGGAGAACCCGTTTATGTTCGTTACCGCAGCCGTAACTCCGCAGATCGCCGACACCGATATGCAGGGGCACATTAACTTTCTCGCGTACTCGAAATGGTTCGACCGCGTGCGGACGCCGATCTATCGCGAACTTGATCCGACGCTCAATTTCAAGCCGCACGGCATGGTCGTTCTGAAGACGGAAGTTACCTATCTGCGGGAAGTTTCCGTTACGACCGACGTCGAGATCCGCTCGTGGGTCAGTCTTCTGGGGAACAAATCGTTCGAACTAACGCAGGACGTCTGGCAGAACGGCGAGCGCTGCGCTATTGGGAAATCAATCTTCTGCGGGTTTAATTTCAGCTCGCATACGAGCGAGCCGCTCAACGACGCGTTTCGCGCCGTGCTCGAAAAGTATCAGTGGGACGAAAGCTCCGTGTGACCGAGAGTTCAACGCGATATTATGTATTACAAAAAGAGCATTACGCCCCAAATAGCCGATACGAACGCGACCCGGCATATCGATCATCTTGCGTACGCCGACTGGTTCGACCGCGTGCGCGTCTATCTCTATCGGGAAATGGACCCGACGCTGAAATTCTTTCCGCGCGGTCTGGTCGTCGTAACGACGACCGTTTTCTACCGCTGCGAAGCGTCCGTCTTAGAAGACGTCGAGATTCGCGTCTGGGTCAAAAAGATCGGCCGCAAGTCGTTTGAAGTTCAGCAGGACGCGTGGCAGCGCGGGCGATGCTGCGCGCAGTGCCGCACGGTCTTCTGCGGATTCAATCGCGAGACGCGCACGAGCGAAGTCCTTTCCGACGAATACCGCGCCGTACTTGAGAAGTATCTCTGGCACGAAGACATAGAAGACTGACGCGCGTTCGCCGCAGCGTCAGAAAAAGCAAAAGAGCCGCGCGACTCGCAGGAATCGCGCGGCTCTTCTTATTTAACGCCGATTAAGAACCGGCTTCGCACGCTCATTTCGCAAGGGAGAGAATGCGAACGTTGCGGAACTGGACGGGGTCGCCGTGTCCGAGGAATCCGATGAAGCCGGACTTATTGTGGAGTCCGGGGTGTTCGGCGTTGTGAATCGGCTTGACGTTCGTAATATCGGCGTCAACGATAAGAACTCCGTTCACAATGACTTTGATGTACGGACCGATCGCGATGACTTCTTCGTAGTTCCATTCGCCGCGCGGTTTCTGAGCGCCGGTCTTGGCGGGCACGCAGCCGTAGATGGAGCCGTGCTGCTGCCAGGGCGCGATTCCTTGGTAGTCTTCGTTAATGATCTGGAGTTCCATGCCGTTGTAGGCGGCGTCGAGATTGGCGGCGGTGGTGCGAATGCCCAGACCGTTGTTGCCGCTCTTGTCTTTCGGGAGTTTGAATTCGAAACGGAAGATGAAGTCGGAGTACGCTTTTTTCGTTTCAAGATTGCCGCCCTTTTCGCAGACGAAATAGCCGTCTTTGACCGGGTAGCCGTCGATTCCGCTCTGCCAGATCTCGGGCGAGAGTTCGTTTCCGTCGAAGAGGAGCTCGAATCCGAGTTCTTTTTCCTGGTCGGTAAGTTGGTTCAAGGGTTGACCTTCCTGAGCGTTGACGCTGGACGCGAACGCGCAGACGCACGCGACAAGCGCCGCGACGAAATACTTTTTCATTACTTAATCCTTTAAATTATAGGCAATTACGCCGTTTATTATAACGGAACGCGCGTTCTGGACGGCGCGCGCTCCGCCTACGTCTTGTGAAAAAAGAGCCCGCCGGCACGCTCGCCGACGGTCCCTTAAAACGTACTGCGAACGGTAATTCGCGTTAGTTGAGCAGCTTCTGCGCGCGGGCCTTAACGTCGGCGTTCGAAGTCGTTTCAACGACCTTCTTCATGCCGTCGACGAGCGTCTTGCCGGCTTTCGCCTTAGCGGCGTCTTCGGTCGGCGCGGACCAGTTCCAGTCCTGCTGGCTGTCGCGAATCTTTTCGGCGACGAAGACGGCCGCTTCGCACGCGGCGTCTTTGAACTCGGGATACTTCGTATACTCGAGCGCGGCCGCGACGTTGTCCGCGACAATATTGCGCTTAAAGACTTCGAAGATAAGGGCTTTGTCTTCGGCGCGCTTGGCCGTTTCAAACGCCGTCTTGCACATCTCGATCTTCGTGGCGACCGGGAGCTCGAACTGACGCGCGACGCGAATATATCCGCGAATACCGCGCGCGTGATACTTGGCGTCGTTGGCCTGCTTGGCGATCGTCAGGCAGATACCGGCGAGCGTCTGGGCGTCTTCCGGGGTGTTCCATTCGCCGAGGATCTGCGTCGCTTTGTCGAGCGTGTCGCCCTTGCAGGCGTTCGCGACGGCCATGAGCGCGGTTCCGCCGCCGATTTGCTTGAGCAGCGGCAGCATCTTCAGCTTGGAATCAAGGTCGGCTTTTTCGAAGAGCTCGGCGACCTTCGCGGCGCAGTCTTCCCGAGGCAGACGCGTGCACGCGGCGCGCAGGAGCCAGTCGACTTTTGCGTCGTCCGTTTCGCCGTTGAGCGCCTGAACGAGCATGTCAAGATTATCGAGAGTGACGATTTCCGAAAGCGCGTTGAGCGCGCCGTCGCGGAGAGCGCCCTCTTTGGTTTCCGCGATTTTAACGAGCGTCGGCGTGGCTTCGGCGGTCCGGCGCAGTTCGGCGATCTTCATGAACGCGAGCGCGGCGGCGTCCGATTGAGCGAGCGCCGATTCGAAATCTTTTTCGCAAAGGGCTTTCCAAGAGGCGTCGAAATCGTCCGCGTCAAACGCGGCGGCCATGGCGACAATCGCGGCGGAAAGGTCGGCGTCGTCGAAGTTCGCCTTCTTGGCGAGAATTTCAAACGCTTTGACCTCGTTCAGGCCGTTTTTCGCAAACGCTTGCGCGGCGGCGATTTTCAGCGCGACGGAACCGTCGGCGGCGATCTTCGCCAGCTGCTCGAACGCGACTTGACGCGACGCGTCGTCTTTACGGTCGCCAATAGCGCGCGCGACGCGAATCTGCATGGCTTCCGGGAACTGATCGAACGCGGCGACGAGCGCCTTGGTCGCGGCGACGCCAGACGCGTCGTTGAGTTCGCGGACCGTCTTGAGCGCGACGTCCGCCTGTGACGCGTTTTCGCCCTTCAGCGTCGCGACGATCTTGTCGGCGGCTGCGGCGGGTTCCGCGCACATAATTCCGCGATAAAGCCCCGCGTCTTGAATAAAGCTCGGGAACGCAGGCGCGGCAAGGAGCGCGTAGAGTTCGGCGGCGCCAATAGCGTCGCCGGCTTTTTCGTGATCCTCGGCGACGTCGAGAATCGCGTCGCCAAGGCCGCGTTTAACGAGAATATCGGCGCCGGAGAAATCTTTCTTAGCGGCGTCGGCGAGATACGCGGCGGCTTCGGGGGTCGCGATCTTGCCCATTGCGGCGTAAACCGCTTTCGTTACGAGAATATCGTCGGCGTATTTGGCGCCGATTTCCGCAAGCAGCGCGACGGAGTCGGCTTTGGCGCGAACGCCGATCGTGTCGATCACGCCGACGAGCTGCGAGCCGGTCAGCTCTTTCGCGGCTTTGGCAAGCGCGGCGTCGACGGATTCGAACGGCATCGCTTCGAGCGCGAAACGCGCGTTGAAGTTGAGCTTCTCGTTCGGCAGCATGGCGACGAGCGCGGGAATCGCGTTTTCAGTTCCGATAACGGCAAGCCGTTTGCACGCGACGTTTTTGACGAGGATATCCTGAGGCGCGTCGCCCGGTTTTTGAATCGTTTCAATAAGGACCGCTTCGTCGTCGGTCGTAATGAGCGCCTGCAAGTCCTGCGCGTAGGCGGTCGCGGCGGCAAAGAGCGCGACGACGGCAAGCGCGAGAAGCGACGTCGTGAATAATTTTCTCATGTTATTATCTCCAAATCGTTTGCTTGTATTGTGTTAAGATAATACGGCAAACGGTCTTTGTTTGTGAAATTAAAGTAACGTCGTCTTGACTTACAGCGTGTACGGAGCGCGCATTGCTCTCGTACGCATACGGTTGGCTTCCGGATCGTTGAACTCTTCTTTGACGGGGTCAAATTCGATCGTCCGCTTGAGCTGCCACGCGATATAGGCGCAGTGCGACGCGATGTGCGACTGCGCGGCGACCGCGGCGTTGGCGGCGGGATTGCGGCGCGTCTTAACGCATTCGACGAATTCCGCGATATGCGTCGTCGGGTCGGTGCCCGGCATGCCGAAGTATTTGAGCTCGCCGCGAAGCTTGTCGTTCGAGACCGCCATGCGGCCGCTGTCGCCCGTTTCGATCCAGCCTTCTTCGCCGACGTAGCGCGCCGAGCACGTGCCAAGCCCGAGCCAGCCGGATTCGCGCATAACGAGCTTCACGCCGTCGTCGTAGTAAGCCCAAACGTGTCCGGCGATCGTGCCGTCGTCGTTAAACTGAGGCTCGTAACGAACCGGCGCGGTGTGGTCTTTTTGGGCCGCCCATTGGCAGAGGTCGACGGTGTGCGAACCCCATTCGAGGATCCCGCCGCCGTGGAAGTCGTATTTGCCGCGCCAGTCGCCGCGGACGTACGCGCTGTTGTACGGACGCCACGGGCACGGGCCGAGCCAACGATCCCAGTCGACTTCGTCGACGGCCGGTTCCGGTTCGGCGGGGTACCAGTCCTGATTGGTTGCGGGCCAGAGCGTATTGGCGTGGACTTCGGTAATTTTTCCGAGTTTTCCGCTCTGAATGATCTTCGCCGCAAGTTGGAAGTTGCCGATGTTGCGGCGCTGGGTGCCCGCCTGATAGACGATTCCGTACCGTTTGACGGCGTCGGCGAGCGCGCGGCTCTCCTGAATCGTCAGCGAAAGCGGCTTTTCGCAGTAGACGTCTTTTCCGAACTTCGCGGCCGTTATCGACGCCATGGTGTGCCAGCGGTCGCCCGTCGCGATGAGAACGAAGTCGATATCGTCGCGGATGAGAAGGTCTTCCATGTCTTTATACATGGCGCACTGCTTGTCGCCGTTGACCTCGTCGGCGCGTCCTTTGCCGTATTCGCGCCGTTCGCGGCGAACGTCGCAGATAGCGCAGAAGCGAACGTCAGGCCGCGCGAGGAATTTACCAAGGTCTTCGTTGCCGCGCGCGCCGATTCCAATCGCGCCCATACGAAGTTTATTGCTTGGGGAAACGGCGGAGTCTAGTCCGAGCGCGGAGCCCGGCACGTAGGTCGGGACGAGCGCGGCCGCGCCGACCGCCGCGCAACTCTTTAAGAAATTGCGGCGTCCAAGGCGTCGTTTTGTCGAATTCATAAAGGACCCTCTTTCTATCGCTCGGCCGCCGCGTCTCGCGCGCCCGCGCCGAACTGAACAAACGGTGATTGTACGTAATTTGCGAAGCGCGCGGGTACGCTCACAGTTTGCCCGCCGCGCGCTTTACCGTTATCTTAAGAGAACGCGCCAAGAAAATCAAGTTTTTTGATAGATTTTTTTAGAATTTTATAGCGGCTTTTCGGCCCTCGCGCCGCCTCTGCGGACGAAGACGTCCGTCGTTCCGACGGCCGCTAAGAATTCCGCGTTCGTCTGGAACGGTACAGAAGCGAGGTTCCCCAGAAGACGAGACAGAGCGCCGCAAGGGGCGCGGCGAACCCCGCCGCCAGTTCGCCGGCGGTCTTTCTACGGCCGCAGACCGTATAGGGCGGGGGCGGGAGCGCGTCGGTCTGGGCGCGCGCCGCGAGCCATGAGACGGCGCGGTCGTCGCGCAGCGCGCGGCTCCATGAATCGTGTACGCCGGGCCGTTCCGTCAGCCAGACGGAGTCGCCGCGGCTTCGCGCGTTCTTAATTGCGGCGCGCACGTCCTTAATTGAGGCGATTTCGTCGTGCGTGTTGTTAAAAGCCCACGTTGGCGCGGGAAACCGATCTGTGTTAATCGAGGAAGGGGAGTATCCGCATAGCGCGAGCGCGCAAAAGAGCTCCGGTCTTTCTTCAGAGAGGGCGCGCGCCGCGTTGGCGCCGGAACAAACCCCGAGCGCGGCGACGCGGCGCGGGTCGATCGGAAACTCTTTTTCGAGCGCTTCTATAATATGTTCGGTTAATTTGATCGGCTCGGCGCCGTAGCGGTTCGCCGCCGAATCCCAGCTTGAACAGTCTTTGGGACACTGCGTCGCGAGAACGAACGCGTCGATTCGGTCGGGACCCGCAAACGAGCGGATCGCGTAATGCAGGTGCGAGAGCTGACGCGTATTGTCGTCGTCGCTCTCGCCGTACCCGTGAAAGAGAACGACGAGCGGATACCGTTTGCCCGGCCGGAGCTGTGAAGGCGTTCGGAGCCGAAAAGGAACGCGGACGTCCGCCCCGTCGACTTCTCCGCAGTAGACGAATTCAGAGAAGAGCGCGACCAAGCGCGCGTCGGCGACGTATCCGTCGACGGTTTCGTGCCGCTGCGAATCGCTGTTGGCGATCGCGTCGAGCTCTTGCTCGGAATACGCGCGCTCGACCTGCGGCGCAACGAGCGTAAGCGTCGGTTCCGCGCCGCGCGATTCCGAATATTTGAAATTTACGCTTAACATTATTCCCAGAAGGATAATAAGCGTTTTTATTTTATCTGTGCTCGTCATGGGCCGTTTTCTTCTTTTTTATATGGAATTAATACATATCAAAGAATTTAAGCGCGAACCAACGGAATAAGAAGTACGCCGTCGCGGAGACGAGCGCGACAAGCGCGACCATAATGAAAATGGAACTCGCGCTTAATTGCCCGAAACGAAACATTTTAATACATCCGTGCCAAAACGGGCGCCAGACTCCGGGCGAAAAGATATAGGCCGCCGTCCAGAGCGACGCGCTCGTAAAGAACGACATGCGCAGATAGCGGCCCGAGAGCGCTTCGCCGTATTCGTCGATCGACTTCGTTAGGAATCCGAAAAAAATGCGAATCCAGCCTATGACAAACAGAACCGTGATCACGAACGAAATTTTCGTGAGCGTCGTCCAGCTCTGCACGTCCAAATAGAAGAAGAATTTCTGTAAAAAGCGCGGATCCGCGGACAGACCCGTCCAAATGAGCGCTCCCCCGACCGCGAAGATTCCCAGTTCGAGAACGGAATCCTTTACTTCGCGCCAAAATCGGGCAGGGAGCGCCTGCTTGCGGTTCTCCGGCGGCGCGTCGGAGTTGCCCGACGTCTGATTTTCCGCCTTTGTTTCCTGCTTTTCTGCCGTCGACTGATTCATTTATGAGCTCTCCTAACGCGTCGCGAGCGCAAGACCGCCCCTGCGGCGCACAGCGCCGCCGTCGCGAGCGCGATCGCGCCTTCCCGGGTTATTTCATGAAAACTGAGGAAATCTGACATTGGGATATACCAGTAGTGGAAGACCGCCCACTTCAAAAAGGAAACCGCGCAGAAGGACGCGTCGAAGCAGACGAGGACGGCCGCGAGCGCCGTATACGGCCGCGCAAAGGCCGCCGCCAGCGCGTTCGTCCGCGCCGGGCGTTCCGGCCGCGCCGAATCTGCGCCTTTCCGACGGAGCGCGAGCGCGTCACGCGCCCGGTCGACGAGCGACCACGCGATCCCGTACGCGAGCGCCGCGACGCAAAAGAGCCCCAGAACCCCGTACCGGACGGTTCCGTCCGCGTTCGTCTCAAAGATCCGTTTGCCCGAGATATAGTCCATAACGCCGGGCGCGGAATAGTTTTGCGGTTGAAACGCCGATCTTAAAACCGGCTCGTAATCCCAACGCAGAAAATGCCCTAAGATTATGAGCGCCAATAGATAAAGCGACGCCGACGCGGCGTTCCAGACTCGCGGATTCAGGCGCGTCTGGGCGGCTCCGACGCGTTTGCGCCATAAGACGCGCGCCGCAAAGTCAGCGAGCGCCCAGCCGACCGCGAGCCAAAGCGCGGCGGAGACTTCCGTTCCGTAGAATCGCGGATCGAGTTTAAAGAGGAGGCGTCGCGTCTCGGTGAGCAGGACGTCCGGATCGGCGTAAAAAGCCGCGAAAAAAAACGCGCACGCCGCGAAAAGAAAGGCCCTCATTGCGCGTCCTCCTTCTCTTTGAATTCGCGCCAGGCGCGTTCCGCGTCGACATGATAGACGTAAACGGTCGCGCCGATCATGGCGTCGGGCTTTCTGCCCCAGAGCCAGCGATAACCTTCGCGCCGATTATAGACGAGAGCCGCGCTCACGGCAAACCATTGGGATTCGCTTTTGTCGGTTAGTTTTAAGACGGCGGGATTGATCTTTCGGAGCAGCGTGTCGCCGTTCGACTGCAGGCGGGTCGTAACAGCCGAAACGTCGGGCCGGGACCGCAGCCACGCGTCGAGGCGGTACGCGTCCTGCCCCCAGTCGAAATTGGAGTCGAGCAGAAGAGTCGGCGCCGCGAGCGCGATTTTGCGCCGATACCGTTCGAGCGCGCGTCCGAACGCGGTTCGCGCCCGAGGGGCCGGTTCCGGTACTTTCGGAGCGTCCCCGGCAAGTATCGGCGTTAGTTCGTTAAAGTAAGAAATTCTATCGGGATAAGCGATTAAAACGCTGGCGGCGCTCCACAGTCCGCAGAGCGCGACGGCGCCGACGAGAATTCGGCGCCCGCGCGTTGGACGTTCAAACGCGCGGCCAAGCCGACCCGCGGCGACAAAGAAGAACGGGAGCGCGGGCAAGACGTACCGCGAATGGACCGAGAACCCGGTCTGACTGCTCACGAGCAGCAGAAACGCCGCGCCCGTCCCGAGCAGGACCGTTTCGTCGAGCGCCGACGCGCGATACCGCTTCCGCAGACTTACGCACAGCGCGAGCGCAAATATTGCGAGCGCCCCGACCGGCGTCTTGACGGCAAGCGCGTAGAGGTAGTAGCGCGCCCAGCCGCGGTCGGACCATTGACCGCAGAGGTACGACGGAAGACCGCGCTCAAAATCGAATCGCTGCGCGTCGATTCCGAGGACGTAGTCTTCCGGGAGCGGGACGGGCGTCATACCGAGCGCCGTTCCTGAAAAACGGTTGACCGCCGTCTGCGGGTCGTCGGTTGGCGAGGAACGCCCGGAGAGGAGGACCGACCGGAATCGGTATTCGCCGAGCGGTTTAAAGGTTCCGTCAAATAGATAGCCCATATTGAGTACGAGCAAGCTCAAACCAAAGACCCAGACGAGCAGCTCGCGCGCCTCGCGCGCCGCGCCGGCTCCGGAACCGCCGCGCCGACGGCGGTCGAGCGCGCGCGACAGGAGCCAGAAGAGGATCAGAAGCGGGTAGAGCGCCAGCAGCGTGAATTTACAGAGCTGCGCGACGCCCAACAGGGCGCCCAGGGCGGGAAGAACGCCGGAATTGCGCGTTCGCAGCCAGTAATGAAAGAGCGCGACCGCCGCGAGCGCGAGCGCCGCAGAGGGAACGTCCGAGCCGACCGTCGCGCCGTAGCCGAGAACGTACGGGGAGAACGTCCACAGAAAGCACGCGATTAAGCCGCCGTAAAATCCGTATAGGAATCGGCCGTAGTAAAAACAGACGGCGCACCCCAAAAAGCCGAACGGGAGCATGCAGAGCCGACCCAGACGCAGATAGAGCCTGTGATTCGGCGCGCGACGGACGAATTCGGCTCCCGCCGCGTACTCGACGCGCCCGAACTTGCCGGGGTCTAACGTTTCCCGACGCGGCGCCCGAACCTGTCCCGACAGCGCCGCGGGAACCGCGCTCAGCGCGTTGGCGAGCGGAGGATTGACCCGAAACGAAGAGAAGTCGGCGCGCTGGAGTATTATGAGACCGGACGCAATCCGTCCGCTTTCGTTAAAAACGTACGAATTCGTCCAGATCGGGGCCCATTCGAGGAACGCGAGCGTCAGACACGCCGCGGCAATCGCCGCGCGCGCCGCCCAGGAGTTGCGGGTCCGTCTCTTTTTAACGTCCGTCATGCCCTCGCTCCAATCGTTGAAGATCAGTATTCGACGTAGTTTCCGTCGTCTACGGTCGCCAGTTTCGCGACCGTTTCGTACGCGACGTTCTGATCAAAATACCGGACGGAACCGTCCGCGAAGAGAACGTTGCATCCGGAGACGTGCCACGAGCCGAGCGCGCAGTTAATCGCGGCGTATCCGTCCTCGACGAGCTTGTCAAACGGGCCGTCGATCGCCGCGCCTACGAGCGAGCCGGGCGTCGTCCGATCTTCCGACCACCATTGAACGACCGTACGGAAAATCGAGCCCGCCGCGGACGTAATGCTGCCCGAAAGATAGGAACAGTCGTGGCATTCGCCCCAGTTGTGCGCCGAGGGGGACGCGTTGTTGCACCGCCCGAGACCGTCGATGGGAATGTGTTTTTCGCCGATAATTATCTGATTGGACGTTCCGTCTTTAAAGCGCGCGAACGTATCGCGGGGCCGCCACGCCGCGTACCGATTCTCGCCGCTCGGGAGCGCCGCGCCCCGAAACGCCCCGCGCTGATATTTCTGGTAATTCAAATTGAGAGGATCGACGACCCGGACGTGATAATGCTTGTCGAAATTGTTTGAAGACGCGCGTTCCGCGTTGTACGGATAGTCGCTCGCGTCCGTGGAGCAGACGATCGCGTAATCGGTCTGCGGCCCCGCGCTCTCGCCCCACTGATCGGTCGCGACGACGTCGTACGACGCGGGCGTCGACCTTCGGGACGGACAGAGCATATAGGAGACGCTCGCGAACGCTTTGCGCTGTTCCGGGGTCGTTCCGCACGGTCCTTCGGAGACCCAGAAGCTCGAATCGCGGGTTAGGAATCCGTTTTCGCTGTGATCGGTCTTGTTAAAGAGGTTGTAGAGGTCCTGCCGTTCCGTATAGGGGTAGAGGAGCCCCCACAGGGTGCATCGCCCGACGCCGACGCTCGCGGGCGGGATTCCCTTGCGCGCGTCGCCGAAATTTAAGAAGGCGAGCCCCGTCTGTTTGAGATTGTTCGAACACTGCATACGCCGGGCCGCCTCCCGCGCCGACTGTACCGCCGGGAGGAGTAAGCCGATCAGAACGGAAATTATCGACATGACGACCAGCAGTTCGACGAGCGTGAACGCGCCGCGTGTTAGTCGCGCAGTTGGGGATATGACGCTCATATTGCTTCTCCTGACGGCGGACGACTCATGCATGAACGCGTAGGAAAAGGGAGTCGTCGGCGCTTTTCTAACGCGGTTTGATTTTGCGGCTCTATACGCGGATTCAGTGCGAAAATAATCTGAAATTCAAGCGCCTCGCGTAATCGGCGCTAAAAAACCAAACGCGCCGTCGGACTGTGCGGTCGTAATTCGGCGCGTTCAAGTTCAATATTTTCGAATTTCCCCGACGATCCCTTCGTCGAGCGTAAATACGACGGGCGTTTCCGCGAACCAGCGATAGCCGGGGCTGAGCCGGTCGTTGAGCGCGACGCCCCCTTCGGCGTCGACTCCGGTTTCCGGATCGATATTGACGAGCGCAAGGGGCAGATTCTCTTCCTTGGCGGCTTTCAGAATGATTGGAAACGCGCGGCGGCATTCTGAGCAGTCGATTCGGTGAATCATAACGAGCCAGCGTCCGGTCGACAGGCGTTTTCCCTCGGCGCAGAACGGCGCGAGCGGAAACGGCTTGCCGATCCATAAGTTTGCGTCCAGAATGACGGACGCGCCCCGTTTGATCTTCTGATCCTGTTCCAAGAGCGCGACCGGCGCGCGCGTTTCCAGCATGTAAAGAACCGTCGCGCCAAACGCGGCGGATACGGCGCACGACGCGGCGAGCGTCGCGACAAGACGGGCGCGGCCCGGTTTAGACGCCGAAACTGACGGCGACGGTCCGGCTGTAAAAGCGCAGAACGTCGAGAGCAGGACGATAACCGCGTCGAGGGAGAAGGTAACGTAAGGATTGACGCGTTTGGCGCCGAAACATCCGCAGCTGTCGAGCCCGTGCAGACCTTTAGAGAGGGAAACGGCCGCGAAAAACGTGAAGAGAAGCGCCGTTGCGATCCGCGTAAATTTCGGAAAAAGACCGCCCAGGAGCCAGATTGCGAAGCCCGACTCAAAGAGAACGGCAAAAAAATTTACAATCGGAAGGTCGAGGAACGACGCCGACGGAGAGCCCGGCTCCGTCGCGAGCTGCAGCGCCTTTTGCCACTCGGCAAAGAGGAGAATAGCGGCGACGGCGACCCGAACGGCATGCCACAGATTCGTTCCGGTAAGATAGGCGCGGCGGTTCACTTGGGATTCTCCGTAGGAAAGAGCTTTTAATTCTGACTGCCCGGCGTTTCTTCTGGAATTTTCGG
>CADACS010000063.1 GCA_902786505.1 uncultured Planctomycetota bacterium
TGTTGGAAAAGACTTAGGAGTCAGAAGCGCTGAGCGCGGTTTTCGTTTTGCACTTGTTCCCAAAGAGCGGAATAGTTCGAAGAAAGTCTCAGCGGCAGAGAGCGCCGCTATGGTAACAGACGTCGAAACGCCTACGCAAAGCGCGGGGAGCTGGTCTTCTCCCGACAAGGCGGGCGCGCGTATGGAGGTCGAAATCAGAGGAGCAAAGACGGCGTTTCGCTGGGCGCCTCCCGGCAGTTTTACGAGACGGTGGAACAAAGGTACGGAATCTTACTGGGAAGAGCCAACGAATCAGTTCGACGATAAGCAGGATTTTGAGATATCGTTAACGGAGGGATTTTGGCTTGCGGAAACGGAGACGACGCAGGAACTTTGGAAATTACTAATGGGCGAGAATCCCAGCGAAGGACCCCGAACCGATAAGACTCCGGTAAACAACGTTTCCTGGCAGGAAACGCAAGAGTTTATTTCCAAACTAAACGACAGGGGGTATGCTCCAGCCGGATTTGAATATCGGCTTCCGACTGAGGCTCAGTGGGAGTACGCGTGCATGGCGGGTACGACCGGGGAGCGTTACGGCGAACTTGACGCGATTGCTTGGCACGAAGGTAATGCGAACGTTTCTTTGCATGAAGTTGGACAGAAAGAAGCGAACGCCTGGGGACTTTACGATATGCTTGGCAACGCTTGGGAATGGTGCGGCGATTGGTATGGAAAGTATCCTAATCGGGATTTGACAGATTACGCCGGTCCGCAAAGTGGCGCGTATCGCGTGCTCCGCGGCGGATGGGACGTTCCCGACTGGACCAACCCCGGCGGAAACGGTTCCGTCGAGAGCTGCAGCCGATCCTATCGCGGCGCCCGGGTCGCCCGGGGACCCTCAGTCGGTTTCCGCCTTGTTCTGATTCCCAAAGACTGGTCTTCTCCTGACAAAGCGGGCGCGCGCAATGAGGTTGAAATCGAAGGCGTGAAGACCGCGTTTCGCTGGGCGCCCCCGGGCAGTTTTACGAGACATTGGACCGAGGCTGAGGAATCCAACTGGGAAGAGCCAACGACTTGGGTTGGCGTTAAGCAAGATTTTGAAATAACGCTAACTAAAGGCTTTTGGCTTGCGGAGACGGAGACGACGCAAGAACTTTGGAAAGCGGTTACAGGCGAGAATCCCAGCGAGGGAGTTAGAACCAGAAAGAGGCCTGTAAACAACGTTTCCTGGGATGACGCGCAAGAGTTTATTTCGAAATTAAACGCCGGCGGTTATGCTCCAAACGGATTTGAGTTTCGGTTGCCAACGGAGGCTCAGTGGGAGTACGCGTGTTTGGCAGGTCGCCCAATCGAAAGCTATGCTCTTGGTTGGGGGTGGTCGAGAAATATGGAAAGATACGTGTATGAAGTCGGAAAGTACAAAGCGAACGCTTGGGGCCTTTACGACATGCTGGGCAATGCTTGGGAATGGTGCTGCGATTGGTACGCCGAGTACCCCTTGGAAGATTTAACGGACTACTCCGGGCCGCAGGAAGGCTCAATACATACATACCGCGGCGGAGCTAAGCCCTCTGACCGCATCCTCTCGAGCGTTAAGAGCTCCTTGCACGGCTTCCGCCTTGCGCTTGTTCCGAAAGAGGAGTAACGATTTCGGCAGTTTTGCTTTCCTTCTTTATTGGCGTATTTAGGGCCGCCGGCGCCGGCTTCCCTGAATACGCTTGGCCTTTTGCGAAACGCGGAACGAACCGGCGACGGAGCCATGCGGCGTTTTTTGATTAGCAGGCGATAAAAATGCAGATGAAAGTTTTTGTGAAGAACGCGCTCGTCTTTGCGGCGGTATTTGTTCTTTTAGAAACGGCCGGCTGCGACAGCGGTTTTCAGGTTGTTCAGAAACCGTCGGACGACGAAGCTTGGGCGTTGCACGAGAAGGACTTGTTCTCTCCCGGCGAGGCCGGCGAGCGTATGGAGATTGAAATCGAAGGCGTTATGACGGCGTTTCGCTGGGCGCCTCCCGGAAGTTTTACAAGACGGTGGAATAAGTCGACCGAGTGCGAATGGGAGAAAGAAACAGAGTGGGACGACGATGAGAAAGACTATAAGGTAACGCTGACGCAAGGATTTTGGCTTGCGGAGACAGAGACGACGCAGGCGCTTTGGAAAGCGGTAATGGAGAATAATCCCAGTTTAGGAGGCCGAGTCAGAAAGGCGCCGGTAAATAATGTTTCTTGGGAGGACGCTCAGGAGTTTATTTCGAAATTGAACGGGGGCGGCTATGCCCCGGCCGGATTTGAGTTCTGTCTTCCGACGGAGGCGCAGTGGGAGTACGCGTGCATAGCGGGTTCCGCAGACGACAGCTGCGGCGAACTTGACGCGATCGCTTGGTATGGAGACAATTCGGAAAAACATGCCCATGAAGTCGGACAGAAAGAAGCGAACGCCTGGGGCTTTTACGATATGCTGGGCAACGTTTGTGAATGGTGCGGCGATTGGTATGGAAAATATCCTATGGACGATTTAACGGATTACGCGGGGCCTCAAAGCGGCTCGAACCGCGTGATCCGCGGCGGCGGCTGGACCGGCGACGCAGAAAGCTGCCGCAGCTTTTACCGCCTTACCGACTGGGACGGTTGGGACGGCGTCAGCGACTCTAATCTTGGCTTCCGCCTATGTCTTGTTCCAATGGCCGTCGGTCCTTCGGCGCTGAGCGAGGAAGACCTGGCCTCTCCCGCCAGAGCCGGCGCGCGCGTGGCGGTTGAAATTATGGGAGTGAATACGGCGTTTCGCTGGGCGCCCCCCGGCAGTTTTACAAGACATTGGGATTTGACGACGGGAGGCGACTGGGAGTGGAAAACAGATCCTGACGACGACAGGAAAGATTTTGAGATAACGCTGACGCAAGGATTTTGGCTTGCGGAGACGGAAACGACGCAAGAACTTTGGCAAGCGGTAATGGGGAATAATCCCAGTCCTGGACTCCAAACCCCAAAATCGCCGGTGGTCTATATTTCCTGGGAGGCAACTCAAGAGTTCATTTCGAAATTAAACGAAGGCGGCTATATTCCAACCGGATACGAATTTCGCCTTCCGACCGAGGCGCAGTGGGAGTACGCGTGTATGGCGGGTTCCACAGACGACCTCAGCCGCCAACTTAATGTATTCGCTTGGAATTATTTGAATACTGACAGACGGACCGATAGAGATTGGCGGATAAAGTTCAAACCTTACGCAGAACTTCAACCGCATGAAGTCGGTCGGAAAAGAGCGAACGCTTGGGGCCTTTACGATATGCTTGGCAACGTGTGGGAATGGTGTTACGACTGGTATGCGAACTATCCCAGAGACGATTTGACCGATTACTCCGGCCCCAAGGAGGGAAGCAAACACGTGATCCGCGGCGGCGACTGTTTCAGCGGCGCAAAGATGTGCAATCATTCTTACCGCATATCTGGCTCACGGGAAGGCTTTCGCCTTGCCATTGTTCCCAAAGAGGAGTAACGCTTTCGGTTGGTTTTCTTCCATATCGCCGCGTCCGGTTCCGCGGCGCGTTGTGACGCCTCGGCGTTCATTTAACGCTTGAACTTGAAATAAAAACAGCGTCTGATTCTTCTATTTCACCATAATTCAGCGTATGGCCGTCCGCCGCCGCCGTCGGCGGACGCATCGCTCCTATTCTCCACAATAATAAAAATAAATTATCTTCTTGGCGAATTTCTTTAAAGCCCGCGCCAAATTGGCGCGGCGTCTTCTTTTCCCACGCGGTTCCAGACGCCGCGTGTTTTTTTACGCGTCGCTTTCCGCATTCTTGCAATAATACCTCGGAGACTTTTTTTATTTGAACAGGCATATTGCAAGGAGGAAGGATGACGGCGAATAGCGGCAAAATCTACGGTTACGCTCGCGTGAGTACGGCGCGACAAAATGAAGATCGACAGCTTCAGGCCCTCAATGGGGCGGGCGTCCCTTTGGAAAATATCTTTGTCGACAAGCAGTCGGGCAAAGATTTCGAACGCGAACAGTATAAATCGCTTCTAGAAAAACTGCGCCCGAACGACGCGCTCTATATTAAGAGTATCGACCGGCTCGGACGCAACTACCGCGAGATTCTCGTGCAGTGGCAGTTCCTGACCAAGGAACTCGGCGTCGACGTAGTCGTACTCGATATGCCGCTGCTCGACACAAGGCGCGGCAAAGATCTGCTCGGAACCTTTATCAGCGACGTCGTTCTGCAGATTTTGTCATTTGTCGCCGAGAATGAACGCGCCAATATTCGTCAGCGTCAGCGGGAAGGAATAGAGGCGGCAAGAGCGCGCGGCGTAAGATTCGGACGGCCGAGAAGAGAACTGCCGGTCAACTTCAAAGAGCTCGTCGCGATGTGCCGCGCGGGCTTTCTAACGGAAGCCGCCGCCGCAAAAGAATGCGGATTTCCTCTCTCAACGTTCAGGAGCTGCGCTAAGAGAATCTGAAGTAACCAAAAAGCCTTGGTGAAAAACTTGGAGAAATTGCGAAAAGGTATACATTTTCGCAATTTACAACCGGGAACTCCCACTTTCCCCATGATACCAAAAAGCTTTTTTGCTGTCAACAAACTCTTGTATTTTTTGCAAATTTTTAATGATTAAACCAATCATTTTATCATGTTTTCTTGAAAAATCAGGACTCTTCTTCATTGCGAAATTGTATATTTTTTGGTTCTATGATCTACAGAACTCCCTATATAGAAACAAGTTGTTTGCATGCAACGAGTTGCTTGGGATGAAACGTATACGCGGCGAACTGAGAGAACGTCGGTTTCTTCCAAGACGACGCCCGTAAGGATTGTTTGAGGGACGCAAGACAATTGGAAGTTGCCGAGATGTTTGTAAACGCAGAGCTCGGTTTTAATTGTAGCGTTTGTCAATGTTAAAGGAGTTTGTTTATGGCAGATTATATTCCAAATGAAACTGTCAAGAATTCTGAAAACGTCGTTATTCCCAACGGCTTCAGGAGAATTGGCAATCAGGCTTTCTATTATTCCGATAACTTGCGTTCTGTCGTCATTCCGCAAGGAGTTGAAGATATAGACGATCGCGCTTTCGGCGGATGCGCAAATCTGACTTCTGTCAGCCTTCCCGACGGTCTTAAGAGAATCGGCGATTACGCGTTTTGCGAGTGTAGGTCTTTGTGTGAAATCAACATTCCGGCCAGCGTTGAAGTGATCGAGTATGGCGCTTTCTTCAGCACGGCGCTAAAGGAAGTCGTTCTTCCTGTTCGTATGAAAAGATTGGAACCCGCGTTTGCAGGTATTCCATCACTGGAATCTATCCGTGTTCCTAAACTCCTTAGCGAGCAGCCGTCAAATATTAACCCCATGTGTTTCAGCGGTTGTTCAGCGCTGAAAGAGATTCCTATCTTTGAGGGGTTTGAAATGATTGAAACCAGCTCGTTTCACGGTTGTTCCTCAGTGACGTCAATAGTCGTCCCAGAAGGCGTTGATACAATAGAAGAACTCGCGTTTGCCTTTTGTTCTTCTTTGACTTCGGTCACACTTCCGCAAACTCTCCGAGTAATCGAAGAAAGAGCATTTTTTGAATGTTCCTCATTGGAATCGATCGTCATTCCGAAACTCGTTCGATATATTGGCGAGGAAGCGTTTTCCGGTTGTTCTTCACTGAAGTTAATCGACATTCCGAAAAGCGTGAAAGTGATTCGTTATAAAGCGTTTGACGGGTGTGATTCTTTAACAATTCGCGCTTCAAGATGGTCAGCGGCCGCTAAATATGCCCGTGAGAATAAAAATAAGTTGTCTCTTAAATCGTTTTTCGGTTGATGAGAGGGTGTAAGAATTTCCGGTTTTTCACGGGATAGGAATGACGAAGAGAGCCAAAGCCTGCCGTTTAAGGACGACGTTGCGTTCATCCGGTAATCCCCTGTCATTTTTCAGGGAATTAAAAGGATCGTTTTTTGAGAGCTGAATGTTAAAGCCGGTTACCGAACGTCTTTCAAGCGTTTTTGGAAGTAGAAAAATCGGTACGCGTCTTGATATTGACGTTTCTCATAATCGTAGTGAGTTGCAGAAAACGGGGAACTTTTAGTGGACTGTCAGACGGTTCGCGGTTCGAAAGAATCGAAGCCATTTTGTTTGCTGGTCCACATGTTCCTATTCCTGAATTGAAAAACGATGAAGGATATAAATACGCCTTCGTGTCAATACAGAATTGTTCGGGCAAAATCAGATAACTGAGGGGCGGTTCGTTTTTTTTTGAAAGGACGAGCCCCATGGTTTTTCCGTTTAAACGTATTGGCGGAACACGTTGTGTTCCCGGTCAGTTGAGCAAGGTTAAATATTACGAATGTGCGATTGAATTGAAATCGTCGCATTAAGGAGAGGTTGAAGATGAGTGAACGTTGTCTCTTACGTGTCGAAGGGTACGGAAATTGGTCTGCGGGATTCTCTGCGTTTTTTATTAATCTTCTTATATGTTCTGTTTTTTCTTCGATTGTGGGTTTTTTTGCTTCAACATTGCCTGGTGGGCGTGGGGTTGCTGAGTCTTTTGCTTTGGGATTTGCGGTCTCATCAGTCCTTTACATCTTCATATCTTTTTTGTTTTTTGGCGACAAAGATAAACATTGTTATTGGGACGTGGTCCCTCATTTTCCTTTTTTTAAGTCTTCTTGTCCTGATGTATTTGTCTATTATGACGATAATTTGATTGCTTCCGGCAAAGCGAATTTTTTCTTTTTTGTTTCATTACCAAGGAGCGGAGCCGTTTATACCGTCAAATTTGGCGACAATTCTGTTGATGTGACACTAGAACCTGATACCCATGTCGGTATTCGTATGACTGATTTCGGCTGGAGGTCTGTCAACTATGTCAGGTAAATGATTTATTAAGCGAGTTGTTTATCACAGCAGCGTGTCGTTTGGAGCTAACCGTCCGCCGTTTTCATCGGGACTTCGCGGTTTTATCGTGTCGCTTATGAAAACGCAATGCGTAGCGTCGTTGCGCCGCGCCCGGTTTCGCGGCGCGTTACGGCGCGCCGACGTTCGTCTAACGCTTGAACTTGGAATAACAGCGTCGGAAACTTCTATTCCGCCGATAACGCGGCGTCAGGGGGCGGTCGTCCGCCGGCAGCGCCGGCGGCTCACGCCTTCGGCGGGGGGCGCGGCGACGGCGCCGTTTCTCGTTCATATCCCCTGACTCCAAACAAAAAAAGAGGCAAAACGCGTTGGAACGTTTTGCCTCTTTGTCTTTTAGCGCGGTTCATATCCGCGCGTTTAATTTACGCGGTCACTTCTTCGAAACGTCGGCGACGCGCTGGGACGGGGTCTTCGTCTGACGCTTGCTCAGGAGCCAGTAGAGGAACGGCGAGCAAATGAAGACGGAGCTGTACGTACCGACGATAACGCCGACGAGCATCGCGAACGCGAAGGTGTGGATTCCGGCGCCGCCGAAGCAGTAGAGGACCAACGCGGAGAAGAGCGTGGTCAACGAGGTCAGAACCGTACGGCTCAGGCATTGGTTGACCGACTTGTTAATGATCTCCTTCGTGAGCGCTTCCGACTTTCCGCGCACTTCGCGCATACGGTCGAAGAGAACGATCGTGTCGTTCAGGGAGTACCCGATCAGAGTCAGGAACGCCGCGACGGTCGCGAGCCCGATCTTGAACTGGGTAACGCCGAGGAACGCGAGCGCGCCGGCGACGAAGTAGCTCACGCCGATGAGGCCGAGTACGACGAGCACGTCGTGCGTAACCCCGACGACCGCGGACAGACCGTAGACCGCGCGCTTAAAGCGGAGCCACAGATAGGCGATAACGCACAGCAAGCTGCCCAAAATGGCGAGGATGCCTTGGGTTCGCGCGTAGCCAGCGACGGAGGAACCGACGATATTTGACGCTTCGAACGCCGTCTGCGAATTCGCGATCTCCTGAGCTTTCTTAGCGAGCGCTTCGATCGCGGCCGTGTCTTCGGAATTGAAGACGACGTCCCAGTCGTTCGCCGCTTCGTCGGAGCCTTCTTCGTAACCTTCGCGGGTAACGGTGAATTCGAGCGGATTCTCTTTATCGGCGACGTCGGAGAAGTAGCCGTTGACGACCTCTTCGGCGAGCGGCGGATTCACGCTGACGGAAACGACCGTCTGACGCTTAACCGCGTCGGACCCGGCGGTCGTAACGTCTTGCGGTTCGCCGACCGAGTAGTCCATCGAGTAATGACGCAGTTTGCCGGCGAATTTTTCTTCGAGCAGCTTTTCGACCTTCGCTTGGAAATCGACCGCTTCCATATCGACCGGGCAGGACGCGCTGATGGAATAGCACGTATTGTCGGCGACTTTGTTCCCTTCCTGGTCTTTGCCGAGGGACAGGGAGCTGACCGAGAGGTCGGGAAGGTCTTCTTTCAGGCTGGTACGGAGATCGCCGATATCGACCGGTTCGTTAAAGACGAGCTGGATTTCGATACCGCCGACGAAGTCGACGTCGAAGATACCCTTGCCGCGAACAAAGACGGACGCGATACCGACGACGATAATAATAACGGAGACCCAAACTGTCTTCTTAAAGAGCTTGAAGTAGTCCCAATTCGGACGTCCAAGCTGCTTCATTCCGGGAATGAGCGGGGAAACGCACTTCGAACCGACGATCCCGAGCTTCTCGCACGTCTGGAAGATAATACGGCAGACGTAGGTCGCCGTGAACATGCTGAACAGAACGCCGAGGAAGAGGGTGACGGCGAACGATTTGATCTGTTCGGACCCGACCAGATACAGAATCCACGCGGTGAGCATGGTCGTAATGTTCGAGTCGAAAATCGCGGTGAACGCGCGCTGATAACCGTTGCGAACGGCCATGCGGACGGTCGCGCCGCCGGCGAGCTCTTCACGAATACGTTCGAAAATAAGTACGTTCGCGTCGACCGCCATACCGACGGTCAGTACGAGACCGGCAAGACCGGGCAGGGTGAACGCCGCGTGCATTCCGATCATCGCCATCATAATGAGGACGAGGTTCATAATGACCGCGAACGTCGCGACGCAGCCGCCGAACCCGTAGTAGATAATCATGAAGACGAGAACGATAATACCGGACCAAAGAATCGCGTTCTTGCCTTTGCGGATCGTATCGGCGCCGAGCGTCGGGCCGGTGATCTGTTCGGTAATCGGTTTATCGGAAAGTTTCGCGGGGAGGACGCCGGCGTGCATAACGGCGATGAGGTCGCGAACTTCGCCCTGAATGCGCTGACGCGATTCGGCGGAGAGATCGTTGCCGAACGTAATCGAGCCGCGGTCGCTGATCGTGCTCTTAATGTTAGGAGCGCTGAACAGGCGGTTGTTGAAGACGACGCCGAGCTGGCGGCCCTGGTCGCGGCCCGGATTCGCCTTATAGCGGTCGGTCAGCAGCTGCATGTGCTTGGAGCCTTCGTTCTTCATGGTGAAGAGGACTTCCGGCTCGCCCATATTGCCGACGCTTTCCTGAACGAAGTCGATGTGATTGCCGTCGACGACGAAGTTCTCTTGCAGTTCGAGAACGAGAACGTCGTAGTGGGGCGCGGCGGCCGCTTCTTCTTCATTGCGCGGCTGGAACGTCGTATTGCGGTAGACGACGCCCTGGCGGATGCAGTCTTCCTGAGTGGGGTCGACCGGCAGCCACGTATAGCCGACGACGACGCCGTCGCCGACGATCTGATCGTCCGCGAGACGGTCTGATTTAATGTCGACGCGTTCCGGCTTATTCGCGAGCTCGATGACCGCCTTTTCGTTTTCGTCGGTCGAGGAGTAGTTCGCGAGAATGCGGAACTTCAGTTGGCCCGTGTCGTTAATAACGCGTTCCAAACGCGCGACTTCGGCGGGGTCGGCTTCCGGAATCGTGATTTTGATTTCCGTATTGGCGCCGAGTTCCTGAATCGCGATTTCACGGACGCCGGAAGGATTGATGCGGCGCATAATCGCGTTTTTGAGCTGGCTCATATCCTCGTTGCTGAGCTCGTCTTTCGACGCGTTCTGATTGAGATCGCTCTGGACAGGCTCGACCTTATAGACGAGGATCGAACCGCCGCGCAGGTCGACGCCCAGGTTCACGCGATGCTGCGCGAGCCCGACGATCGTCGAAATGAGCGCGCCGAAGAAGCACACGAAGATAATGAAGTATCCGTTTGCGAATTCCGGGAGCCGGAACTGCTTCGAAAGGACGCGTCCGACGAACCATCCGAGAACGAGCAGCACGACGACCGCGCCTACGGTAACGTAGCCGGTGAAATTCGTCTTAGATTCGACGGGAACGACCGCCGTCGGGGTCTGCTCGACGCTCGGAGCGGCGGGCGCTTCGGACGTCGCGGAATCGGTCGCGGCCGGAGTTTCGGCGGCGGGTTCTTCGGTTGCGGCGGGCGCTTCTGCCGCGGGCTCTTCGGCTGCGGCGGGCAGTTCGAGCGCGGGTTCTTCCGCGGGCGCGGCGTTCTCAGCCGGGGCCGCTTCCGCCGGGGCGGCTTCCGGAGCCGGCGCGGCTTCTTGGGCCGCCGGCGCGTCGGCCGGAGCGTCTTGCGCAAAAGAAGCGCTCGACGCGGCGCTTACGGTAAAGGCCGTAATCGCCGCGAGAGCCAATACGATCGTTCTTAACGAGAATTTTTCGCTAGTCATTTGGGTCAAAATTGTTATGAGTAACTAAGTTTTCCCGACGCGCTCGTGAGCGACCGATTCGCGCGCCTTTGCGAGCGTCGAAGCGGAAAAACTGCGTTAGTCGGGGGGAAAGAGCGGTTTGCGGCGTAAGGAGCCGGGCGGCCGCAGTTCTATGAGTTCAAAAAATGTTTCGCGCGCCGAAAGCGCTCGCCGCGACGCGGGAAACGGACGACGGGAATCGAAAAAAGCGGGGTCGAACCGGCGCAGGCGCTACTTCGACTTTTCTTTCGCGGCCTTTTTCGCGTTCTCTTTCGCCGCTTCTTTCGCGGCTTCCTTATTGTACACGTAATAGACCGAGGAAAGAGCAAACCGCATCTTGACGTTTGCGTTGTCGTCGACGCGCAGTACGATTTCGCCCTGCTCGCGGTCGACGTTTACAACGACGCCGATAACGCCGCCGTACGTCAAAACGCGATCGTTCGGCTTAATCGAATCGAGCAGCTTTTTCGTCTGCTTATCGCGGGACTTGCCCGGCAGAATAAACAGGAAGAAAACGGCGATGAGGAAAACGAAAATCATCATCACCAAACTGAAACCTCCGCTCCCGGCGGGCGCGGAAGGCGCCTCTTGCCCGAAAAGCGGCGTCAACATCGACGTTGCGAGCGTCAAACCGACAGTCATTGAAATTCCTCGTTCATGTGCAAAGGTGACTTTGTTCGGACGCGTCGAGCGCGGGCGAATCGAAAGACCGCCCGACTCAAACAATAACCGACAATCGACGTATTATGATAAACGCAAGAGCCTAAATAGGCAAGGGCGCCAGAGGGGAAATATTGGGAAATATTCCGATTTTTCTGTAAATTTCGCGGGTATTTGCAGAAATTGTCCGCGCCGCCGCCCGGCCGGACCGCGCGTGAAATAAAAAACGGACGCCCTCTCTCGGAGTTCGTCCGTCGCGTTAAAGCGGAAAAGAGACGCCGCGCGTCGTTGGGTCTTGTTCAGCGCGCGAGCAGGCGCTGGCGGACGCAGTCGGCGGATAAGCGCAATTCTTCGCGCGTATAGCTCATGCGGTACGCCTCTTCGCGCGTCGCGCGGTAGTAGCCTTTAACGGTCCAGAGCGCGCGAAAGCCGAAATTGCGCAGAAAGAGCTGCGCCGGGACGTTTCCCTCGCGCACGACGCACGAGATTTCCGGCCGACCTTCGTCGAGCGCGTCGGCGACGGCGGCCAGCAGACGCGTTCCGAGTCCTTCCCGGCGCCGCGATTCGACGACCGCGCAGCTAAGGAGCCGGTACGAGCGCGCGCGCTTCTCATAGAACGCGTAGCCGAGCGGTTCCGACCCTTCGGCGACGATTACGCCCGTATAGCGCGGCGCTTCGACGCAGAACTCAAATTCCCGGCGCGACCATGGGAATTCGAACGCCCTGCGCTCAATTTCGCAGAGGGCGTCGACGTCCGCGGCGGTCGCGGCGCGCAGAATCGGCGCCGATTTGGCCGACCGAACCGGAAAAGCGAGGCTTTGTTCGCATAAACGGGGATAGGAAACTGAGTTCAAACGGGACTCCGATCTTTTTTTTGAGCCGCGATGCTATGCGGCTTTTCTAAGGCAAACCCAACGTTGTCTGCCGCGATTTGAAAACCGGCGCGTTAGAAAATCGAACCTGCGCGCAAGCGCGGGAAGCCTGATCCCAAATCGGTTCGTTCGTTTTTGGGCGGTTCGTCGACAATGGGCGCGGGAATGTAAATCCGCTGCGGCGAGACCGCCGAAATGGCCTGACTCGCCGACTGCGCGACCGCGTCGGCGGCGTTTGCGGCTTCCGTTCTGACGTTCTGGGCGGTCGTCCTGGCCGCGTCGACCGCCTGATTGACGGCGTTCGTCGCTTCCGTTCTGACGTTCTGGGCGGTCGATTTCGCCGTGTCGACCGCCTGATTCGCGGCGTTGGCGACGTTCTGAGCCGTTTCAGACGCGGCGTTGGCCGCCTGGTTTGCGGCGTTGGAAAGATCGCGTGCCGCGGCCGTCGCTTTATCGGCCGCCTCTTGCGACTTTCTCGCGATCGTCGCGCTCGTCTGAGAAATACTCTCGTTCGCCTGCGCGACCGCGGACGAAATCCACTTGACGTCGCCGTCTGTTACGACGCGGCGCGAGTCGCTTTCTTTGCGAACGAACTTCGCTCCGGAAGAATTCGAGACCGACGTCGGGCGCGAGGCGACGGCGTACGGTTCGACCGCGCGTCCTCCGGAATAGACGACGACTTCGCCGAAGCCAAGCTGGGGCGCCTGACTTGTCTGCACGGGCGCGGCGGTCGGGGCCGCGGCCGGCTGCGTTTGCGGCTGGATCTGCGGCTGCGCGGCGGGCTGGGCCGGCGCGTCGTCGGCGGGGAGAACGAGCTGCGGCGTTTCGAATTCCGCCGACGTGGCGGGCACGTGCGCCGTCTGGGTAACGACTTCCGTATTGTCGGCGAGCGTCGGTTCGGAGTTCGCTTCCGACTCCTCTTTTTCCTGCTCGCGTTCTAATCTTCGCTGTTTGGCCGCGTACTGCGATTCGAGCGACTGCGCGCGATGGAGAACTTCCGAGTTGCTAGGCGCGAGCTGGGCGGCGACGTTCGTCTGTTCGACCGCGTCGTCGAGGTCGCCCGCGCGTTCCGAAAGCGTGCCCATCTTGTAGTAGGCGCGATAGTCGTTCGGCGCGATTTCTGTAATCGCCTGGAGCGCGTCGTAGGCGTCGTCGTCGCGATCCTGCGCTTCGAGAAGATAGGCGATTTCCAATTTCGGCTCGATGGAGTCCGGATTGCGGTCGCGCCATTCTTCAAGGGTTCGCATCGCGCCGGCCGAATCGCCGCGCGCGGTCGACGAGGTCGCGATTCCGCGGTAGCAGCAGACGATCGTCTCCGGGGCGGGTTCGAGCTGCAGCGCGTGCCAGTAGGCGTCTTCCGCCTGCGTCAGGAGATTGAGATCGCCCGTCTGATTCGCTTTGCGCTGGTACGCCGAACCGAGATTGTAGTACGTCTCCGCCGATTCGGGGTTTTCTTCGATCGACTCCTGGAAATACGCGATGGCTTTGTCGTACTGGCCTTCGGAGAAATATTCGACGCCCTGCGCGTTGCTCGACGCGGCGGTCGCGCCGGAAGAAACGCACCCGGCCGAGCATAAGAGCGCGGCAAGGCAGCATGCCGCGGCAGCTATCGAGGCAAGACGGGTTTCCCAGGCGTTGAACGAACCTTCGAAAGGCGTTTGGCTATTTGACGATTTTTGGATAAACATAATTCCATTAACCCACGATGAACCGACGCGTTTACTCGCGGAGCGAACGCGTTCACTATGGTTTTATCCGAACCGACCGGCAGTCGGTAAAATTCAATTCCGTTTGAATTTTTTACGCGCAATAGCGGCCTTGAATAAAACAAGACGACTTACCATAAGCATTTTCTTTCGGCGGCGCAAGAGGAATTTGACCGTCCGGCAATATATAGAGAGAATTATGCTCCGCGCGGGGCCCTTTTTCCTGCGAAACGCTTTCTTTTGCGTTCTGCAGGCGCTAAAATGGGTCTGGCGGCGTCTCGCCGTGGGATTTGGATTTCAGCGTGACAGAGAAAGGCGGAAAAGATGCGACCGATTCTTTTGGCGGCGGCTTTTTTATCGACGGCGCTGTGCGCCGCGCTCGCGTACGGCGGCTCCGAGACGGTTTCGCTCGACGGCGTCTGGTCGATTCGGCAGGACGCGGACGTCGTCGGAAAAAGCGAGGAATGGTTTCGCGCGCCTTTGGCCGAGCGCGGAGAGACGGCCGACGTCAGCGTGCCCGGCGTTCTGCAGGAAGTCTTTCGCGAGTATCACGGGGTCGTCTGGTACGAGCGCGCGTTTGACGCCCCGGCGAATCCCAACCCGGACGGACGCGCCCTGCTGCGGTTCTGGCAGGCGGAATACCGCGCCGACGTCTGGCTCAACGGAACTTATCTCGGCTGGCACGAAGGGGGCGAAGACGCGTTCGAGCTGGACGCGACCGCCGCGCTCAAGCCGGTCGGGGAATCGAATCGGCTTACCGTGCGCGTACTGAACGCCGCCGACGAACCAATCGACGGGATCTCCATGGCGAATATCCCCCGGCGCAATAATACGAACGCGATTACGCCCGGGTGCGGCTACGCGTCCGGCGGACTCGTCGATTCCGTCGAACTGATACTCGCGCCGAACGTGCGCGCCGCCGATCTTCATTTGATTCCCAATTGGAAGACCGGCGAAATAGAAGCGCGCGTTACGGTCGAAAACGCGTCCGGAAAGA
>CADACS010000064.1 GCA_902786505.1 uncultured Planctomycetota bacterium
CGGCGGCGTCGCGCTGCTCCGCGCGTCCTCGCTCGTTAAGGCCGGCAAACTGGCCGAAGACGAAAAAGTCGGTTACAACATTATCCTCCGCGCATGCTGCGCCCCGATCGCCCAAATCGCCGGCAACGCCGGAAAAGACGGCGGAGTCGTTGCGGAAAAGGTGCGCGAAGGCAAAGGCGCCTTCGGTTACAACGCCCTCACCGACGTTTACGAAGACCTGATTGAAGCCGGCGTTATCGACCCCGCTAAGGTTACCCGATCCGCGCTGCAGAACGCCGCGAGCGTCGCCTCCATGATGCTCACGAGCGACGCGCTCATCGCCGACATGCCTAAGGAAGAAAAGCCGGCCGCGCCCGATCCGAACATGGGCGGAATGTATTGAGCTTAGCGCCCCTAGCCGACTGAACGTCGGCCAATAAATCAAGCGCCGTATTTATTGGATTTCATCCTTTAAATACGGCGTTTTTTATTATGCGGCTGCAAATACAGCCGCGTTCTCTTTTTACAAATTGTAAACTTGTTCTTGTTTTTAGTTGACGTCGCACAATAAACTCGTATAATCAAGACGTCTTTATAAATTGCCTTTCTCAATTCGAGAGCAGATATGAATTGCAACGTAACTGAATTAGCCAAAGAAATTATTGACGGCAGACGTCTCTCAGGCGCCGAAGATTTATCCTTCTTTATCGACTGCAGTCTTGACCGGCTGCGCGAAGGCGCCGACGCGATCCGAAAAGCGTGCGTGGGGGAGCGCGTAGATTTATGCGCGATTATCAACGCCAGAAGCGGAAAATGCTCAGAAGACTGCAAGTATTGCGCGCAGTCGGCTCATCACCGCACGAATTGCGCAAGTTATCCTTTTCTTCCGGAAAAAGAAATCGTCGACGCGTGTAAACTCCACGAGCAGGAGGGCGTCGCGCGATTTGGGGTGGTAACGTCCGGCCGCGCGCTTATAGGGGAAGAATTCGAACGGGCGCTGCAGGCCTTTCGCACGATGAAAAAAGAATGCGCAATTGGGCTTTGCGCCTCGATGGGATTTCTTACGGCGGAGCAGCTCCACGCGCTTCACGAAGCGGGCGTAACGTCGTATCATCACAATATTGAAACGTCGCGGCGTTACTTTCCCAATATCTGCACAACGCACACGTTCGACCAGAAACTGGCAACCCTCAAACTTGTTAAAGCGGAAGGGATGCGCCTGTGTTCGGGCGGAATTATCGGCATGGGCGAAACGTGGTTCGATCGAATCGACATGGCGACGACGCTTGCCGAATACAACGTCGACTCTATTCCCATCAACGCGCTTATGCCTATTAAAGGCACGCTCTTGGAAAACGCGATTCCGCTCAAAGAAGACGAAATTCTGCGTGCGGTCGCGATTTTCCGATATGTCAATCCTACCGCCGATATTCGACTTGCCGCCGGACGCGGTCTCATGACAGACGACGGAAAATACGCCTTCTGTTCCGGCGCGTCCGCAACAATCACGGGCAATATGCTCACAACCGCGGCGCGCGCGACAATTCAAAGCGATCGCGCAATGCTAACCGAAATGGGACGAACCGTTTAAAGCACCTTTTGTAAAAAAACAATCTTACAACACGGACCGACGTCATGCGAACCGACTCCTTATCTTCAAAAGTTCTTTCGGCGCTCAACGCCAAAAAAGGCGAATACGTTTCCGGGCAGGAGCTTGCGGACTCTCTTAACGTAACGCGCGCCGCCATATGGAAGACGATCAAAAAACTGCGAGAAGACGGCGTCGAGATTGTCGGCGCGCCCAATAAAGGTTATTCGCTCTCTCCGGACGCCGACGTGCTCGACGCCGAGTCAATTCGCGCAAAGCTCGACTCGGAGTCAAACGCGTTCTATCGCGAGATCGTCTGCAAAAAAGAAACGGGGTCGACGAATACCGACCTCAAAGGACAGAGCTCGTCGTTCCAAGGCGAAGGGCTTGTCCTCGTTGCGGAACGGCAGACCGCCGGGCGCGGGCGATTTGGCCGCTCTTTTTTCTCCCCGCAGGGAGCGGGAGTCTATTTCAGCGTCCTTTTGCGTCCGAAATTCGACGCGGCAGACGTCGGCGTTCTCACTTCAGCCGCGGCGGTAGCGGGCGCCCGAGCATGCGAGATAATCAATCCGCGCCTTAAACAAGGTCAAGTTAAAATCAAATGGGTCAACGACCTGTACCTGAACGACAAGAAGATTTGCGGTATTCTCACCGAGGGAGCGGCTTCTTCCTTGGAAACCGGCAAATTAGACTACTGCGTTTTAGGCGTCGGATTCAATCTGTACGTCGACCCGGCGCGCACGCCCGACGAGCTCAAGAAGACCGTCGGCGGAATCTTTGCTAAGCGTCCTAAAGCTGGAACGAGAGCGGCCCTGGTCGCGGCGTTCCTCAACGAATTCTACTCTTTTCATTCCCAAGCGAGCTCGAGAGACGTTCTCAACGAATACCGCGCCCGGCAGGCGCTCGTCGGAGAAAGAATCGCCGTCGCAAGTCCTATGTTCGAAAGTAAAAACATTCGATACGCGACGGCGGTGGGCGTCGACGACTCTTTTCGGCTCCTCGTCTCTTACGAGGACGATCCCGACAATATCGTCCCGCTCAATAGCGGCGAAGTACGCGCCAGCAAGGCTCCGTGACAATAGAGCCTCTTCTCTTGCGACGCGCCGTTCGGTTGGAATAAGCTCTAACGCTAAGGTTTACGCGTCTGAGTCGTCGCGTCCAGCACGTCTTTCCGCTCCGCGTCCGCGTTGTAAAGCCGCTTCTGTAAGTAATAGAGATACGTTATCTTATCAACCGACGACCAAACGTTTGCGTCGGTATAAGATCCGCAAAAAGGAATAAGCAGATCGATCCAGCACGCGAAAGTCCGTTTTTCTATATCGGAGACCTCGACGCCGTAATGTTCCGGTTCTAAATACTGCATGATCGGGCTTTTGCTCGAGCCCGTAAAATACGGCGGCAGCATCGCGGACCGACTGCGCGTTTCAAGCCATATCGTCCACTTGCTCCCTTCAACTTTACCGTTGTTCGTAAGATTGAGATACGAACGCGTAAACGCGCGCTTATGCTCGTCGTCCGGCGCCTGTTTGAGTCGGTCGACGCTTTCTACGATACCGCGCAAATCAAGCGACGATTTAGCTTTGCCATTATCCATATCGCCCACGGATTCGCCCGAATGACAGGAAACGCAATGCCGATCGAGAATCGGCTGTATTTCCTGGCGGTAGCTGAACCCCGGGGCGCGCGCGTCAGGATCGCAATCGAGGGCGGGCGCGTTTACGCCAAGATAATTCTGAACTGAATCGAGACAGTTTTCTTTTTCCAACCGTTCAATAAGCGGATAAAGCGACCCGTCGGGCAGACGCGGAATCTGCGGAGGTTTATTCGCCGCAATCGAATTAAGACGCGCAACTTGCATTGCGCCCGTCTCCAGCTTGTTCTCATGGCAGCCGAGGCAGGCAAAACGCTCTCCGCCCTGGAGCGTAGCCCAACTTCGCATCGTCTGAACGCAATATCCGCGTTCGTCCAGCAACTGAAAATAGACCGGCGTTCTGGCTGGAACTTTAAACGCGACGCTGCCGTCCTCCTCGACGTCGACTTCGCCAAGAACGTGTTTAACGTCCCAACTCCCGTTATTAAAAGAAATTGGCGTTTGAACAAGTCCGCGGTCCACTTCGCCCGCGTTGCTCCCCTTCCCAACTTTCGCGGCGCGGTATTCGAGCGCGACGACGCGCAGCTTCTTGACCGTTCCGCGTTCGACTCCGGCAAGTCCCGGTCCGTCGTAGACGTCTTGCACGACGAACGTTCCGTAATTTGCGCTCGGATCGACGGCGGACGCCTTCATTCGCGGCGCTTCTTTCGGAGCGACCGCTATCGGCTGCCCGCTCGAAACGGTCCAATCGAAGGCGAGCAATTCGCGTTCCCCGTCCGACGTCATGAAGTAGACGCCAAACGGAGGCGTATACGGTCCGTCGATTGTAAGCCACCCTTCCGGACAAAACGCGACTAAATACGTGTCTTCGTCAAGCGGATACGGGTATTGGAACTGCGGTCCCTCCTGCCCGAACATATCGATCTCGCGGGCGTAATGAGCCGTAGTTTTGATCGGATTCGGAACGCGGCCCGGCGCGCCGTCGGGAGAAGCGCCGGCTACGTATTCTATGCAATCTCCGTCTTGAGTTCCAAGAGACCGATCGATCAAGGCGAGCTTCCCCTTATGCGGCACATGATGTCCGCTGATAATCGCGACAAGTTTATTTGAATCAGGAACGGGCCGCGCCTGAATATAAGACGCCGGATACATTGAGTTATTGCCGACAAATTCCGTCTGAGCCGTTCCGTCCGGATTCATGGTAAAGAGCGGATGAAGATAATACGCGTTTCGGTCGCTGTATTCCCAACGCGTATAAACGACTCTGCCGTCGTTGGTTATCTGCGGGAAATTCGTATCGAGCTCGTCGTAAGTCAGGCGTCGAATATGTTTCCCGTCGGCGTCGCACGAATAAATATCGGTATTGTCGTTCGGCCAGCAGTCGTTGATCTGCGCGTGGCGCGTCGACGCGAAAAGAAAACCGCCTTCAGGAAGATAGCACGGTTCGAAATCCGCGCACGGCAATTTCCGCCCTCTGTCGACTGGCGGCGACGTCAGGCGTCTTGTCGAACGGTCGTCCAGATTCATTTCATAGAGCGAGTAATCGTCGTTTTCAAAACTGTCGCGCATCGAAAAGACGAGCCGCTTGCCGTCCCAGGAAAGATTCGGATCCCTAATCACGCCGTTGGGCTTGTCGATGAGCGTTTCGTTCGTCAACGAGCCGTCGTCGTTAAGCGTCAGCATGCAAAGCTGGGAACCCGGCCGGCGTTCCGTCGTTTGGTCGTAATACTGCGCGTCGGAAAGATTAGAGACGCCAGTAAGTCCTTCTGTGCCGCCAAATACAAAATGTTTGACGTAGATAATCCTGTTCGAATAGAGCCGCAATGTGTCGAGCCGAAGCTTACGACGTTGGGCGCACGCGGAATAGTACAGTGCGCGCCATCGGGGGTCGTCGCCAGCCGCGCCCGAGGTCGAAATTTCGTCTAGCTCCTTTTCCAACGCACCGGCGTCCCAATCGAATTCGTCTCGCAATTCTTCGACAACGGTTTCAATAAGTTTGCGCTCGCGGGCTGAACCGTCATGAGAGGAAAAACATTCGTCGGGCGCCGCTTCAATTTTGGGCGCGTCCTGCAAAAGCCAATCCCGGCGCAGTCTGCCTTCTGGATACGGCGTTCCCTCCGGATTACTCGCGGCGACGTCGTCTGGAATCTCTGTTAAGACTCGTAATTCCGCTATTTGCGTATTGAAATAATTCTCCGGAGCGATCCCCTGCCGACGGCTGCGTAAGTTCCAGCCTTCGTTAACGCGCACAAGCAGATACCGCGCTTCCGTTTCTTCCCACAGGACGCAAACGGAATACCCGCTGTTGCAGGGGGGAAGTTCGGCGTTCTCTTTTAGCGCGCGAACGCCGGTTTTTCCCTGCGTATCGCCGCATACGTAAACGCTCACGTTCTTAGGCGAGAGACTTCGCCAGTTGACCGGCGTGGCGATACGAAGCCCGACGCAGCGGGTCGGCGCGCCCAAATCGAGAACAAATTCGGCTGTAATCGGATCCGCGGCAAACGGAGGCGACGTTTCTTTCCTTCCGCCGGTTCGCGTAGAATCAAGAATACAGGCGTATGTGTCCGGAACGCCGTCGATCGCCTTCGAAAATCCGTACGCCTCCGGATCCTTCAGATCGGGATTTACATAAACCTCATTTTCAGAATACACGCCGACAGGAATCTTTTCCGTTTGACGCGAATAAAAATCCTGACCTATAGAAACGCGTTCGCTCAAACAGAACGCGATTCCCAATCCGCAAAGGATCAGTTGGAAAACGACAAGCCCAGAACTTTTCATAATACGGTCCCTGTTTAGCGGCGAAAGAAAGCGCGCCCACGCTCCCTGCCAAACTCAACTGAAACGATTGTAGCGCCGGGAAACAGAAAAAACAACCGCGGGTCAGGCGACCGCGACGCGCAGTTTGGCCCATCGCCGGCGTATCGCCGCGTAACACAGAACGTGAATCAAAAACGTAACGATCCAAGAGAGAGGATACGACAAAAAGAGCATAAATTCCGTGTGAAAACTGGGAATCTGAAAGACGGTAAAGATCCACAGCAGCCGCAGCCCGCACGCGCCCAAAAGCGAGACGACCGTCGGCGTTACCGAATACCCCATCCCGCGAAGAACGCCGACCATTACGTCCATTAAACCGCAGAGGAAATAATAACGGCAAACGAGCGAAAAACGAACGACGCCCGCGCTCACGACTTCCGGCCGCTGGTCGAATATCCGAACAAGGGACGCGCTGAATATATCGCACAAATTCCCAAGAATAACGCCCGTCAACGCGGAGCAGACAAGCGTGATAATCATAATGGGTTTGATACGGTCATACTTTCGCGCCCCGACGTTCTGGCTTACAAAGGTAAGAACGGTCTGCGCGAAGGCGTTCATCGAAACCCAAACGAAGCCTTCGACGTTTTGCGCCGCCGCGCTCCCCGCCATAACGACCGGGCCAAATCCGTTGATCGACGACTGAATTACGACGTTCGACAGGGAAAAGACGATCCCCTGAATTCCGGCTGGAATTCCGATGCGAAGAATCTCCAATACGATGGCGCCGTCGAATCCTTCCTTCAGTTTAGACCATTCGATTCGAAACTCGTCTGTTTCCCTAACCAGGCAGCGCATTACAAGGTACGCCGATATTGTCTGCGCGATAATCGTAGCAAGCGCCACGCCCGCCACGTCCATCTTAAAGACGATAACGAAGATCAAATTGAGAACAACGTTGATTACGCCCGCGACGGTAAGGTAATAAAGCGGCCGTTTCGTATCGCCCTTTGCGCGAAGAAGCGAACTCCCGAAATTAAAGACAAGCACGGGAATACTGCCGGCAAAGTACACGGTGATATAGGTCGAGCCAAGCCCCAAAACCTCGCCGGGAGTCTGCATCCAAATCAGGAACTTTTCCGCAAAGACTACCCCGATAACGGTAAGCGCCGCGCCCCCAAGAACACTCAAAAGGATGGCGTTATGCGCCGTCTTACTGA
The DNA here is from genome assembly GCA_902786505.1 of uncultured Planctomycetota bacterium. GTDB lineage: Bacteria > Planctomycetota > Planctomycetia > Pirellulales > Thermoguttaceae > RUG369. The sequence goes on from CADACS010000064.1 coordinate 7,139, forward strand.
GATTCTTAGCGTCGCGGGCTCCGAAATAAAAAGACGCGAGAGAATTGGCGCCAATCGACAGCCCAATAAAGAGATTCGTTATCAGATTGACGAGCGCGCCAGTCGAACCGACGGCGGCAAGAGAATGCTCGCTCGCGAAATTTCCTACGACAACCACGTCGGCGGCGTTAAAGAGCAGCTGCAGAACGCTAGACGCCATGAGAGGGAGCGTCGTCACAAGCAACTTCGGCAAAATTGCCCCCGTCGTCATGTCGATGCTGTTCTTGTTTTTGCCGTCCGCCATTGCCGTCTTCTTCCGCCTTGCGGCGCGTGTCCTACGCAAATTAACCCGTGTCAATCAATCATTTTTAGGCGTGTGATTATACCGCTTATCCCAATTATGTCAACAACTAAAATAACGGCGTTATATGAAATTAGGCGTCGCCGGAGGGTCCGTTTTCCTTAGGCGTAAAAACAGATTTGCCAACTCTCTCAACTGGGAAAACCGTCGCGCCGGCCTTCCCAAAATCGCGGAAGCTGTTCTCTACAAAAGACCGTCACAGAACAACGCTCCTTCCTTAACAAAAAATCCCCTTATTTTCCCCATTTTTTTTGGCGGTTCCTAGACTCTTGAAAAAAAAACAAGTAGCATATAGGAGTATTAGAGTGTGAGGCGGCGCGGCGCCTGACGGCGCGTTTAACGCTTCCTTACGTGAGGCGGCGTTCAGGAATGCCTGTTTTCACACACGGCGTCGTAAAATACGGCGCGATTGTGGCGCGTTGAGACGTCGGCGCGCGGAGCTTTCGCCATGACGACGCGGTTTGGCAGTTTAATCGTTACACGATCAAAGCGAGTTTAAGATGGAATTTTTAGAAGGCAAAACGGTTGGGATCGACTTAGGCACGACTTTTTCCACGTTGGCGATCGTCAACGAACAGGGGGAACCGACGCCAATTCCAAACGAAGACGACGACGTCGAAACGGCAAGTTTGATTTTGCTTGCGGAAAACCGGCACGTTATCGTCGGTCCTAACCGAAGCCGCGCCGCGATGGAAGATCCGGAAAACGTCATCGAGCGTATTAAGCGCCAGATGGGTACGGTCGGTTACCACCGTCAGTTCGACGGACATGAAATCACGCCCGAATTCGTCTCTTCTCTGATTCTTCGTAAACTGAAGCAGGACAGCGAGCGCGTCATCGGCCCCATCGCCAACGCGGTCATCACGGTTCCTTATTACTTCAACGACACGCGCCGCAAGTCGACTCAAGACGCCGGCCGTATCGCGGGCCTCAACGTCATCAGCATCATCAACGAACCGACGGCCGCGGCCCTCACTTACGCGTGGCATCGCGGCGAACTCGGACGCACCGACAGTACCGCCAAACACCGCATTCTGATCTACGACCTCGGGGGCGGCACGTTCGACTCGACCGTCGTTGAATACAGCGCGACAAACTTCCACGTCGTCTCGACCGACGGCGACGTCAAATTGGGCGGCGTCGACTGGAACGACAGACTCGCCGACTACGTCTGCGAAAAATTCAAGGAAAAGCACGGCGTCAACCTTCAGCAATTCCCGAAGACGATGCAGATTCTGCGAAACGACTGCGACGTCGCGAAGATCCAACTCACGACCCGCGAGCAGACCACGATTACCTGCCGTCACGAAGGGATGTCGGTTTCCGTTCCGATTACGCGCCAGCTCTTCGAGGAACTTACCTACGACCTCCTTCAGCGCACCGCCGATACGACCGAATACGTCATTCAGCAGGCGAATCTGAAGTTCTCCGACCTCGACGCTGTCGTTATGATCGGCGGTTCGACCCTCATGCCGCAGGTTCCCGCGATGCTCGAGCGCGTTACGGGGCTCGTTCCCTATCGCAATCCCGACCTCGACCCGCACACCGCGGTCGCGCGCGGCGCCGCTATTCACGCGGCTATTCTCGAAGCGCAGCACAATCAGAACACGAAACTTGACGAACGCGTCCGCAAGATGCTCGTCAACGTACGCGAGGAAGACGTCAACTCTCACGGGCTCGGCATCGTCGCGGCGGATAAGAACAAGCAGCCGATCAATCACATTATGATCCCGCGCAATACGACGCTGCCCTTCTCGATCTCCAAGACGTTCCAGACCACCAAAGACGGTCAGACGCGCATCAGCGTTCAGGTCATGGAAGGGGACGCCCCGGACCCGACCGCGTGCGCCCTGCTTGGCAAATGCCGCATCGTCGGGCTTCCGGAAAATATGCCCAAGGGAACGCCGGTCGAAGTTACGTACTCCTTCGACAAGGTCGGCCGTATTTCCGTTTCCGCGCGTGAAAAGCTCACCAATAAGGAAGCTAATATTGAGATTGAACGCCGCGGCGTCTTGACCGAAGCCGAAGTCGAAAAGTTCATTCGTCTTGCCGACGAATACTCGATCGAATGACGCCGTTCGGAAGAAGCCGGCGTTTTGCGCGACACGCGTGAAACACAATTCAACGTCGGCGCGTCTAAATTGGCGCGTCGGCGTTTTTGCGCCCCGGAGTTTCGCCGGGCGCGTTTTAGCAATCTTTTTTTCGTTACGTTAAGGTGAACGGATGCGTATTTTTCTTACGACGGTCGTCGTCGGGATCCTTTTAGGGTTCGGAGTAGGATACGGTATCGGCGAGATTCAGTCGCGTCAAATGGCGTGGAATCCCTCGCTAGAGATCAATAAAGGCGTCGAGCTCTCGAAAGTCGGAAAAGAAGCGCCGGAACCGGCGGCGGAGCCCTCCTCGGAGAAGTCTGCGGCCGCCAAAGCGCAACGCAAGCAGCCGCGCGTCAAAATCGACGAAACTGAATTCGATTTCGGTATTGTCGAAAAGAATCCCTCCAACGAAAGAGGCGAGCACCCCTTCTACATTGAAAACGTCGGCACGGCGGACATGACGCTCGCGGACGGAGGAAAAGGATGCTTCTGCACGGAATTTACCATCTCTAAGTCAACGATCAAACCGGGCGAAAAAGCGACGGTCCTCTTTAAGTGGGACGGCGCGCGCTCCGGCGGCGTCTTTAACCAGGGGATACGCGTTCTCACTAACGACCCCGACCGCAAAGAAGTTGTTTTTGCGGTTCGCGGGCTTTACACTTCGCCTATCGTGTGCGACGTCGGAGAAATTACGTTCCACAACGTAACGCCGAACCAGGAATCCTCCCGCGCGTTCCGAATTATGGGCTTTGAGAAGAACGAAGACGGAACGCCTTACCCGCTTGAAATTTCCGGAATCGAGATTCCCGACCCCGAGCATTTCGAGGTAACGATCAACAAAGATTCGATTGACAACCTCACCGACGCGGACCGTCAAAGCAAATTGTACTCGCAGACCCAAAATCTTTTCCAGGGCCTCGTCGTTCTGAAGCCCGGTATGCGGCAAGGTTCGTTTAAAGAAGAGATTCGCGTTAAGACCAACAGTCCGAAAACGCCGTATTTCGATCTTCACGTCGTCGGCCAGGTTTCCGGAAGCTCCGTTAAGATTACCGGCGCGCTCTTTGACGACAAGGAATCCGGACAGTTGCGTCTGAACGAAGTCTCGGCCGCGACCGGCAAAAAGACGTCTGTCCGCCTTACGATTACCGATCCGCTTATCTGCAACGAAAAGACCGTAAGAGTCAAGAGCGTTCGTCCCGACTGGATCGACGTCAAGCTGACGTATCCTCCCGAGGAACTGCAGAAATCGTCCCCCATACGGCTCGTAACCGCAGAAATTGAAGTGCCCGCCGGTTCGCCGCAAGGGAATTTCATGGGGCCTAAGAAAGAGGAACTCGGAGAAATCGTTTTCTCTATGGGCGAGAAGGAAGAGTCGAGCCAGGAAATTGTTATTCCGGTTCGCTTTGCCGTTACTCCGTAACCGGTAATTCAAAAGCCCGTTATTGATTTTAGACCGTCCGCAGGACCGGATCCTGCGGCGGCAAGGACTGGACGCGTTGAGACAAGAAAACGAAAATTGAAACGGGAACGGTCGTCGCTCCAGTTGCAATTTTCGTTTTTTTTGTCTTTCAATCCTGATCCTTTGATTCTTCTCACAGAAGAATCGAAGGTCGGCGCGACGCGGCCGTTTACGTTAACTTCGTTCGAAGAACCAAGTTACAACGCGTATCGTTCGTCCGGCAGCGAAATTTCTCGGAGTCTCCGTTCGGAACCCCTTGAAAGAACGCGCCGTTAGTTACAATTTAGTTTCAATCGGTTCGTCCGATTGCTCGCGTCGGCAAGCCGTTGCCCGCGCGAGACGTCACCCGTTTGACTTTTACGTCAAACATAACCTTCGGCGCAAACGCGTCGAAACCTTCATTTGAAGCGCAATTATGGAAAATTCTGACCAAAACGTTCCCGCGGAAAACGCGGAAAACACGCCTGAACAGCAGCAACAGCAACCAAACGCCGACGCGCAAACGCAGTCGCCGTTGCCCACGTACGAGTCCGTTAACGCAGACGCGCAGGTCGTCACCCCCGACGTCATCAGCGAGCGCCTCAAGGCTAAAAGCAATAAGCCCGCGGCGCCGCGAGACTCTAAAGCTGAAAAGTCCTCGACCCCGTTGGGCGCGATTCGCGACGCTAACCGCCGCAAGCGCCGGGAACGCGGCGAACGCAGCGAACCCAAAATCGTCGAACCCGCAAAGCCGCATACGGGCGCGGTCCTCCCCAACCGCCGCGAAGGGCTCGGCGACGATTTGGAAAGCGAATTTTCCGCCCTGATGGAAGGCCAGTCCCTTGAAGAGATGATGAAGGTCAGCGACTCCGTCGTTGGCGCCGAACAGCTTGAAACGGGCGACAAAGTCTCCTGCCGTATTGAAAAGATCTCGAAAGACTCCGTTTTCGTCAATATCGGCGCGTGCGAACTTGGATGCGTTCCGCTCAAACAGTTCCCTGAAGACATGGTTCTCGAAATCGGCCAAACCTTCGACGCCGTCGTTAATAAATTCAATTCCGACGACGGATATTACGAAGTCTCGCTGCCTCTCGCGGCGGCCGAAGTCGGCGACTGGCTCAGTCTCACAAAAGGCGCGATCGTCGAAGCGACCGTCACCGCCGTCAATAAGGGCGGTCTCGAAATGCAAGTCGGCAAACTGCGCGGATTTATGCCCAGCGGGCAAATCGCGCCGTTCTTCGTCGAAAACGCCGAACAGTTCGTCGGCGAGCGTTGGAAGTGCGTCGTTACCGAAATCAATCCTGAACGCCGTAATCTCGTCGTCAGCCGGCGCGCGATCATGGAAAAAGAGCGTGCGGAACTGCGCGAAAAGACGTTGGCCGAGTTGGCGGTCGGGCAAACGCGTCAAGGTTCTATTCGCAAGATTATCGACGTCGGCGCCTTTGTCGATCTCGGCGGAGTCGACGGCTTCATCCATATCTCGGAACTCGGCTGGGGGCGCGTTCAGCACGTCTCCGACGTCGTTAAGGTCGGCGACGTCGTAACCGTAACCGTTCTGAAGATCGACGAAGCCAAAAAGCGAATATCGCTCTCGCTGCGCGACGCTGCGAAAGATCCGTGGAATACGCTCCAAGACGAATTCGCCGTCGGCGACGTCGTACGCGGCGTCGTTACCCGGATTTTGGAATTCGGAGCCTTTGTTCAGCTGCCGACCGGTCCCGAAGGGCTCGTTCACATCAGCGAAATCGCGTATCAGCGCGTCGACAATGTCGCCGACGTCTTGAACGTCGGGGACGCCGTCGACGTCAAGATTCTCGCTATCGACGGGCAAAAGCGCAAGATTAGCCTGTCCATTAAGCAGACCCAAGAGGATCCGCGCGTTAAGGCGCGCGCCGAAGCTCAGGCCAAAGCGGACGCCGACGCGGCCGCCGCGGAAGCCGAAGAGAAGAAGAAGGACGAAGCCGCTATCGCCGCCACGCAGGAGCGCATCCGTAAGCTCCAGCCCAAAGGCCCCCTCAAGGGCGGTCTGTCGCGCAACGACGGAGAAGATCTGTTCGGTCTTCATCTCTAAAATAACTTCACGGCGTTATTAAGAAAACGGCGTCAGACGGTCAATATGAATCGTTTGGCGCCGTTTGTTATTCTCAATTAGAAACGGTCGCGTCATGCCCCAATCGTCAGTCTATTTGCCAATCGAAGAACTCGAACGAGAGTGCCGGCTAGAAACGCTGCGCCGTTCAGGGCCCGGCGGACAGAATCGCAATAAGGTTGAGACGGGCGCGCGGTATTACCATCTCCCGACCGGCCTTGTCGGCGAAGCGACCGAGGAGCGCTACCAAGGCGTCAACCGCCGCAACGCGCTGGAAAGATTGCGCTTAGCAATTGCGTTAACCGTTAGGACGCCGATCAAGCTCACGGAAGAAGACGGCGCGCCGGCGCTCTCCAAAGAGTCAGCTGCGGCGATGCGTTGGTTCGCCCGACTAACGGGCGATAAATTGCGCGTCGCCAAGTCAAATTTCGATTATCCAATTCTCGTCTCCGAGTTTTTCGACGCGTATCTCGCCGCCGACGAGAATCTGGCCGTCGCCGCGGCCCTCCTGCACACGACTTCAAGTCAAATCGTCCGTTTTCTCGCGCAGGAACCGAAAGCCTTGGAGACGCTTAACTCGATGCGCGCTAAACGCGGATTGACGCGGCTTACGCGATAAGCGCGGAACTCTGGGGCGCGATCTTTCGGCATAAAACCGTTCTAAATTGAGGTCTCTTGCAAAAGGGGTTTTCAGTCGTTACAATAAGCCACGTGAAAGGGCGCGTGTTCGGCCGTTCGCAGACGGCGCGGAGCGCCTTTTCACAAGGCCGACTCTGATCAAATTACGTAAGAAGGAAGAACTAATGGCGATTCGAGTTATATGCCCGGGATGTATGACGTCCTTCGAGGTCGACGATCGTTTTGCGGGTAAAAAAGGTCCGTGCCCAAAGTGCGGGCATATTATCGAGATCCCCAAGGAAAAGCTCGTCATTCACGCGCCAGACGAGGTCGTGACCGAAGGCAAAACAAAGAAGATGCTCGGTCAGGACGCGCGTCCGATTCTCCAGCGCCGCTTTGCGTATACGGGCAAGCAGGTCTTCTGGAGCGTGCTCGGAACGCTTGGCGTTATCTCCCTTCTCTTCCTGATTGGCAGCGCGCACAATGAGACGCTCAGTTCGATCGTCGGCGCGATAGCCGTATTCGCGATCGCGTTTCCAATCTGCGATTTCGGGTATATGCTCATTCGGGACGAAAACGATCTCGAAATGTTCCTCGGAAACGAACGTCATCGCCGCGCGTTTTTCACGTCGCTTATCTTCGGTCTCTCGTGGCTTGTTTTCGAAGGTTTCGTCGCGTTTCTGGAAAATCAGGGCGCCGTTACCTGTCTCTATATGGTCGTTATCGGAGCGGTCGGCGCAATAGGCGCGATGCTCTTTTTCGATTGCAACTACGGCAAGGCGTTTCGCGGCAGCATCCAGCAGATTGCGTTCTGGAAGCGCGCGCTGACGCTGGACGAGCTGCGCGAGGCGCTCGCCTGGCCGAACCCGGACGTGCTGAAGATCGGCGTGCAGGACGACTCCTCGTCCGAGTTCGCCGCGCCGGGATCCGCAGCCGCCGCGTCGATGGACGACCGGGCGTGGAACGTGCCGTCGGCGCTGGCCGCCGGCGGTTCGCAGACGTTCGCCTTCCAGCTGAAGGACAAGAGCAACAGCGCGCAGTCGCAGGTGTTCCGCTGGATCGCCACTTCGGATTCCGCCTCCGGCATCATCCGCGTGACGGTGAACGGAAAGACGGGGCCGACC
>CADACS010000065.1 GCA_902786505.1 uncultured Planctomycetota bacterium
GGCTTGTTGGCGGGATAGCCCGGCAGCACGTGGTCTTTCCACCACTGGTCGATGAAGCGGCTGTCGTGCGAGGCGTCGAAGAGCGCGTACATCGCGTTGGTCGTTTCCGTCGTCGCCATCCAGAAGGGCTTGTCGACCGTAACGGCGCATCGCGGGAACTCGTCGTTGAATCCCTTTTCGTCGCCCATAACGAAGGATCCGGCGGGGATCTTAACCATTTCGAAGGCGACGTCGTCGGTCAGGGTAACGCGCGCGGTCTGCTCGCTGCGCACTTTGACGGCGAACGGCTCGTTCTTTTCGGCGGCGGCGTTCACGGCTTTCGAGGCGCCCTGAAGGGTTCTCGCCGTATCCGCGTCGAACGGCCAATTCTGAACTTTCGGCGCGGACCGATCGAGGTCGGGCGTCTTTTCCGGCTTGACGAATTCCGGACGGTTCTTCTTGGCTTCGTCGTAATAGTAGGCGTCCGATTCGAAGTTCAGGTCGTTGTCGGCATAGAGCGATTTGAGCTCGACGTACCGATCGGACACACCCTTGATCGGGCTGGTTCCGCGTCCGCGGCCCGCTTCGGTAATTTCCGTCCAAGAGCCGAAGTACGGAACGTTCAAGTCGATCCAGCAGTAGAGCTTGCGCCACGCTTCTTCGTCGAGCTTGACGTTGTAGTGACCCTTTTGCAGCATCTGAACGAGCTCGGAGGTCGAGACGTGATATTCCATCGGCTGAAGGACGTGGATATCGCTTTCCGGACCGGGCCGACGCACGTACCCGTGGAGGGCGTGGTACGCGTTCGAGAAGTTCTGCGGGCCGCGCGATGTATCGGCAAAGTTCGGACGGTCGGGCTTTTCGCCGTTGTGGCATCCGACGCAGTATTTGTCGAGAACCGGCTGAATTTCCCCTTCGAACGAGAATGGGCGTTCCGGGCCGTAGAAGGGCGTCAGGTCGACGGGCGGCTGATTGCGCGCGATCGTCGTTGCGGTCGGCGACACGTCGTTTTGCGTTTCGTGGCAGCCGATGCACGATTCGTTTTCGCCGGGCATACCGACGAGCCAGGAGCGCATCGTCTGAACGGCGGCGCCGTTTTCGTCGAGCGGCTGGAGAACGACGGGCGTGTTCGCGGGAATCTTAAAGGAGGCGCTTCCGTCCTCGAAGACGGGGACTTCGCCGAGCATGCGGCGGCCGTCCCAGCAGCTTTCGAGCCCGAACGCGTCGTGACCGCCGACGCCGCGATAGCCGTAGCTGACCGCGAAGACGCGCAGCTTCTTAACGGTTCCCTTCGGAACGTTGGGAAGACCTTGTCCGAAGTAGACGTCGGTAATGAAGATGTTGGCCGTCTTTTCCCCTTCGACGGTTCGGTCGGGAATGACGGTCGGCTCTTCGCGTTCGACGAGCGCGAACGGCTCGAGGAGCTGCGCGCCGTCTTCAGCGCGCAGGCGGAGCATATTGTCAAACGTGTCGACGAGATAGATTGACCAGGGTTCTTCCGGGGTCATGCGGCAGGAGACGAGGTAGTGGTCGTCGTCGAGCGGGCAGGGGAAGAGGAATTTCGGCCACGAGTTGTCGACAAGTTGGTCGACGGTAACGTTTTCCGGCGGATTGTCGCGGCCGGGAATGCGCTGAACGACGCCTTGCGTTTCCTGACGTCCCTTCGACGGATCGAAGATAACGAGCTCGCCTTCGCGCGCCACGCCGTGGTGTCCGGAGACAATACCGACGAATTTCGAGGATTGGCCCGGAATGTTTTTCGGATAGAACGTGCTGTTGGGCCAGAAAGAGCCGCTTCCGTAATGTTCGACCTGATTCGTGCCGTCCGGATTCATGGTAAAGACGTAGCGCGAATAGTAGTGAGGAATGTCTACGTATTCCCACCGCAAGTACATAACGCGCCCGTTGGGCAGGATCGTCGGATCCCAGTCGTTGTCCTGCTCGAACGTCAGCTGACGGACCGTCTTGCCGTCCTCTTCAACGCGGTAGAGGTTGCCGACGAGCCCGGCGCCCCCGATGCAGGGAATGCCCATCATGGAGGCGGAGGATACGAAAATCGTCGAGCCGTCGGGAACGTAGCATCCTTCGACGTTGTCGACGTCGCCGCCCATGTCCGGCGTAACCTGGCGCAGTTTTCCGTCTTCAAGAGTGCATTCGAAGACTTGCCACGTGCCGTTTTCAGAGAGAGCGGTAACGAGGCAGCGATCGGCGTCCCAGTGGAGCGAAATATCGCCGATATAGGAGCCTCGCGGGCCTTTAACGACCTCTTTCATGGGCGCGTTCAGATCGTTCATATCGAGTAGCACGAGCGAGTCGTCGTACTGTCCTTTGCCGCGCGACGCGTTGGAGATCCAGTTCGACTGGAGCGCCGGATTGTTCGTCTTGCGCAGTAAGATTTGGTCGAATTCCTTAACAACCGGTTGAGAGAGCAGGACTTCGCGTCGGAACGCGTCGTATTCCTTCGCGACCGCGCGTTCCAGCGTTCGACCCAATCTTCGCCTTCGACGTCGCCGGAGTCAAGCATACTGTCGATCGCCAGTTTCAGGGAATCGCGATTATCGATAGCGAACGCGACGTCGGGTCCCAGCTTCGCGAGTTCCGCTCTGAGTTTGCGCGCGTTTATCTTCGCGATCCACGCGGCGCGCTCGGCGTCCGTCGAGAAGAGGGACGGATCGTTAACGTCGCCGAGGACTTGCAGTTCGAGCATAGAGCCCCAGCTCTCCGCGGCGCTCTTCGCTTTGCCCGGCTCGCCCGCGTTGACTTTGTACGTGCGCCAAAGTTTGAATTCGATCCAGTCGTATTCCTGTTCGAAGAGCGGCCCTTCGGAATTCTCATACGTCGTTACGAAGACGCCGTTATTGCCGCCCACGACTTTGTCGCCCGACGTAAAGGTCGGTTCGGCGGGGAACTGCGGTTCTTTGCCGGGCGCGCTCGCGTTATTGGCAAGACGGATTTCAAAGTCTTGATTTCCGCGAACGTCAATATTGCCCGAGAAGAGGCGAATCGACGAAATTTTACGCGGTTTGCCAAGATAATAGACGACTCGGGACGGCGCGCCGTTAATGGCGACGCGGCCCGTACCGCCGTATGCGCCCGCATTGCCGTCGGTCAGAAACTGCGCGTCGGAGACTTCAGACGCGACCGTCAGTTTGGCGCCCGGAAATTCAAGCAGGTTGAGATCGGAAAATTCGGCGATTTCAGCCGCCGCCTGAGCGAATTTTTCAGGCGGCCAATGCTGAGTCGACGTTTTAATTTCGCCGGAGTAACACGCCCCGGATAAAACTAACGCCGCCCCTAAAATAGCGGCGGAGCAAATTAACTTTTTCATGCGGAACCTCTTTACGGTAAAACATGGCGGCTTGCAAAACGCGGCGCGAGGCCGCGCTGCGCCGCCGCCTCGCCGATATTTTACCTTGCGGCGGCGCGCAAAACAAGAGCGCCGCTTCGGAATCGTCTTTTTTCACTCGCCGCGTCTCTTGTCGGCGTTAAGGTTCCCCTTATAATCGTTGAGTTGAGCGGTTCCGACTGGAAGGCTTGCGGGGACCGGCGCGGCGGCGTAAAGACGCGGAGAAAGAACGGGTCGCATGACATACGGCAGAGCTATGACGGCGGGCGCGCCGTGGAGACACATTTTACGCTTTGCGTTTCCCGTATTGGCGGGCTCGCTTCTTCAGCACCTTTACAGTCTCGTCGATCAGATAATCGTCGGCAACTTTGCGGGCCAGGACGCGCTTGCCGCGATTGGCACGACGGTAACGTTCACGCTCTTTTTTCTCGCGCTCGCGATAGGCTTTTCGGCGGGGTCCGGCGTTCTCGTTTCGCAGTTTTACGGCGCGCAGGACGACGCGAACGTCCGTTCTGCGTCGTCAGTAGGCGTTCTTCTTCTTTTGGGCTTCGGCGCCGTTTCCACGGCCGTCGGCATTCTTGTCGCGCGTCCGGCTTTCGACTATTTTGTGGACGCGCCCGACGAAATTCTCGATCTGACGGTTAAGTATTTCACCGTCTATATGTACGGGCTTATTTTTCAGTTTGGATTTAATATTTTCGCGGCGAATTTACGGGCGGTTGGGGACAGCGCGTCGACGCTTTACTTTCTCGTCGTTTCTTCGATCGTCAATATAGTTCTGGACCTCCTTTTTGTCGGTCAGTTTCGCTGGGGCGTCGTTGGCGCGGCGGCGGCGACGGACGTCGCCCAGGCGGTTTCCTGCGCCGTCGCGTACGTCTATATGATTCGTCGATATCCCATATTCCATATCCGCCTTCGGGAGTATCGCTGGGACTGGCGCGTCGCGCAACGGATCGTCGAGCTCGGATTTCCAATTGCGCTGCACATGGTCGTTATTGCGGTTGGCACAACGGTAATTCAGCGCGCGGTCAACGGCTACGGCAAGATTATGACGGCCTCGTTCGCCGTCGGCCGGCAGCTGGAGCTCTTTTTGAATTTTCCGAGTCACGCGCTTCAGACGACGCTCGCGACGTTTACGGGCCAGAACGTTGGCGCGAAGCGTCTAGACCGCGTCAAACTGGGGGGACGGCAAACGACGGTTATTTCAATAACGTTTACCGTCTTTATTTCGATCTTTTTGTGGATCTTTGCGCCTCAAATTGTGAACTTCTTTGGACTTGACGCGGAGGCGGGCGGCTACTGCACGCGCCACGTTCGCGCCATTACGGTTATCAATATTGTTCTGTGTTCGTATCTTCCCCTTTTTGGGCTCTTTCAGGGGACCGGCCACGGCGCGATACCCGCGTTCGTCGCGACGGTCGCGCTCACGCTGCGCTGTCTGTCCATGTATCTGTTTGGGCACGGTCCGTTTTTGGGATATACGATCGTCTGGTGGAACGGTATTTTTGGATTCGGCGTCGGATGTTTTATCTCTTGGAGTTACTATTTGAGCGGCCGCTGGCGGCGCGGACTCGACGCGGACGCCGGTCCGCAAGAGACGGAATAAGCGGCGGCAAGAAACGAAAACGCGGGCGGCTCGACCCGCTTTCGGTCGAACTTGCCCGCGCCCCGCGGAAGTGTGAAACAGTCTATTTTGAGAGCGTCGAGATGAAAACGCCCGCGGCGAGGAGAATTAAACCGACGACGGCCATGACGCCGAACGACTCGTGGAAGAAGAATATCCCCGCAAGGCACAGCGCCCCGGTCTGCGCCGTGGCGACGAGCGACTGCTTGAGCAGGTAAAGGCGTCGCAAACTCTCAATTTGGAAGTAGAAGCCGATCGTGTTGAACACCCCGGCAATGAGAACGTAAATCCAGCATGGAGCGGGCGGCTCCGTCCACGCCGCGAATCCGTGTTGACACGTGAAGATCAGGCCGCACGCCACGACTCCGACGCCGGTTACGACGAGCATAATATACGACGCCGGAACGCGTTCGGCGCTGTTCTTTGTTGCCGCTTTGCCCCCTTCCGCGGGCTCGTCGATGCGAATGACGCGCCGCATAATCGAAACCTGCATGCAGTATCCGAACGAGGTGCACAGGGCGCACAGCAGGCCGAGGCCAATCTTCATATCCTGCCCGGCTATTTTATTGGCTTCCCCGTTGTTCTGACTCAGCAGGAACACGGCGGCGACCAAAGTTACGAGCGCGATAATTTTACTCACGGTTACGCGCTCTTTGAGCCACGTCGCCCCGATGATTGAAGCGAGAATGAGCTGGCCCGCCTGAAGAATAGGCGCCACGAGCGCAAGCCCGAGAAACGCGTACGCCGCGAGATGCGGCCGCGCGCCCAGAATTTCGCAGAGGAACCCCGCAAGTACGAGCGCGAGAAAGATTCCAAACGCCGGGAACTTGTACTGGCCGCGGAACGCACGAACGGCGATAAACGGAAGTACGAGAAGACAGCAGACCGCCTCTTTAACGGCGATAGACCAGTCGGAACTGACTTCCGGGTAGTTCGTCATAATGCGCAAGACGCTTAGAGAAACCGTATAGCACAGCGCCGAGCAGAGAGTGTAATAAGTTCCTATTTTCTGAGAACTTACTCCTTTTTTTTCTAACAGTTCGTCAAATCTCATTTTTACCTTTGCCTTGCCTCTAGAGTGGGCGATAGAATGAAGAGCCTTTCGGCGATTTCGACGATTATATCGCGCGTTTTGTTTGCGTCAACAGCAGAAACGCCGACTTTTGCACGCTTTTCCAAGCCCTTGTCTCCGGCCGTTAATTCGCGTATAATCACGCGCAGCAGTTCACTTTTTCAAGTTACTCCCGAGGCAGCTCATGACGAAACAATTCGCCGCCGTTTTATCGCTGTTCGTTGCGACGGTCCTGTCCGCGTCAACTCTGTTTGCGCAAGGCGTCGCGTCGATTTATTCCGCTATGTCCGCGCCGATTCCCACGGCGGAGGAATCCGCGTCCGACCGGTACTTTGCGCCGACCGATTTCCTGCTCGACGCGTCGGGCGCCAATTTCTACGTCGCGTCCGAAGGGCTCTCGCAGCTCAGGCGCGTTCCTAACGACGGCAAAACGAACGCCGAAGGACTTCCGCTTTCGTTTAAGCCGTTTAAAATGCGTTTCTTTCCGGACGAAACGCGCATAGCGGTCGTCGGCGGGCTTGATTCGGGCGTGTGCGCCGTCGTTAAAGTAACGGAGAAGGGCGCCGACGGAACGGTCGTTCCCTGTCCCATGACGGTCGTCGCCGAGTTTCCCGCGGGTCACTCCCCATCCGACGTCGCCGTTAAGGCGGATCAGGACGGGGAACGCCTCTATATCGCTAATCGGTTTTCCGGCATGCTTACTGAATATAACGCGGCCGACGGGGCTAAACTCCGCGAATGGGAAGTCGGGCGCGAACCGTTCTGTTTGGAACTTACCCCGGACGGGACCCGCGCCGTCGTCGCCGACCGGCTCACGAATATGAAAGCGAATCAGTCCCGGTCGTTCGCGAAGGTTTACGTCGTCGATCTTCTTTCCGGAGAATGCAAAGAAGTCGATCTTCTCAACGGGAACAACGATCTGCAGGATATGGCGATTACCCCGGACGGGAAGTACGCGTTTATTAGCTCGCTTCTGTGCTCTTATTCCGCGATTACGAGCCAAGTCTCCGGCGGTTGGATCGGCGAAAACTGCGTTTTGTGCGTCGACGTCGAAAAGGCGCAGCTCGTCGAAGTTTTCTTTCTCGACGACGCCGAACTTGGCGCGGGCAATCCGTGGGGCGTCGCGATTTCCGAGAACGGAGAACGGCTGATCGTTTCTATTTCCGGAACAGACGAGCTGATCTTTCTTCCGCTCGATAAGCTGCAAAAGATAATCGCGGAGCGGCCCGAATGGGCGCGGCCGGGCTACGGCGCATATACGTACGCCTCGTTTGCCAAAGGAGAGGTGCAGCTCCCGATGCGTATTCGCGTTAAGTTCGGATTCAAAGGGATTCGGCAGCTCATTGCCCGAGGCGAAGACGTCTACGCGCTCGCGTATTACGACGACGCGATTTGCAAAGCGACGATGAAGCTCAACCCGCCGTACCGCTATTTCCCCAATTCGTACGTCTCCTCGGAAAAGCCGCCGCGCTCGCTCGAGGCCGTTGAAGCCGCCAAGGCGCAAGGGGAGGACGCGAAACCGGAAGACGATTCTCAGAAGGAAGCGGAGGCGTACGCCGAACTGTGCGAGAGCGCGGGCGTCGGGCCGACCGTGGGCGCGCCGCTGCGCTTTACGGCGCTTCAGACGCTCGTTCCTCTTGAAGGCGTAACGGTTGAACGCGCGTTTGCGCGGCTCGCGCCGAAGCCGGAGCTTTCCGCGCGGCGGCGCGGCGAGATTATCTTCCACGACGCGACCGCATGTTTCGAGCATTGGCTCAGCTGCGTAACCTGCCATCCGGAAGGGCGGGCCGACGGGTTTAATTGGGACCTTCTCAACGACGGCACGGGCAATTTAAAGAATACCAAGAGCATGCTCCTCTCGCACGAGACGCCCCCGTGCATGATCTCGGGAATTCGCGCCGACGCGGAAACAGCCGTTCGCGCCGGTTTTACGCACATTCTCTTTATGCCGTACAAAGAAGAGAACGCCGTTTGCGTCGACGAATATCTCTCGAATCTCAAGCCGGTTCCGAGTCCGCGGCTGGTCGACGGCGAGCTGAGCGAATCGGCGCGGCGCGGCAAAGTTCTCTTTGAGCGTTTTGAGTGTTCCGTATGCCATTTGGGCGAGCTGTATACCGACCTGCGCATGCACGACGTCGGATCTAAAGACCCGAACGACTTTATTTACAAGTTCGACACGCCGTCCCTTATCGAAGTCTGGCGCACCGGGCCGTATATGAATACGGGCGAATATATTACGGTTCGCGACCTGCTCAAAGAAGGAAAGCACGGTCTTAAAGACGGCAAATTCGAGGAACTGTCGGAAGACGATCTGAACGATTTAGTAGAATTTGTTATGTCGCTTTAATCGGTTACGAGTCGCCGCGAACGGCGATTCTGTCGAGAAAATCGCGCATGGGTTCGACGTAGACGCGGTAGTCGAAGTATTCCTTCGCTTTTTTGACGCACGCGCTTCGCATTTCGGCGGCGTTCGACCGTTCGACAAATTCCGCCGCGCGCGCTATTGCGTCGAGGCAGCTTTGGGGGGATTCGTCCCGGCAAACGAAGCCCGTTTCCCCGTCGGTCAGGCATTGCGCTAAATCGCTTGTTATATTGGCGATAACGGGCGTTCCGCACGCCATGCTTTCGCCGACTTTCGTCGAGAATCCGGCGTTGGCGTTGCGTTTGTTTTCGCGCAGGAGCACGGTAAAGTCGGCGTCGGCGACTTCGCGTTTGATCTGAGCGTACGGGAGCCTGCCGTGCAGAACGAGCGTCTCGCCCAGTTCGGCTTTTACGCCGTCGGAGAGCCCGATATTTCGGAGCTCCGTTTCGTCGGCGCCGAAGAAATGAAGTTCGACGCGGCCGCGGATTTTGGGATTTCTGATTGCTTCTACGGCGTTGAGAATACAGTCTTTGCGCCGCGGCGAACCGGCGTAGACTATTTTAACGCGTTCTCTCGGCGCGCGTTCGGTCTTCGCGTATTCTGAATATTCGTCCATATCGACGAGCGTCGGGAGAACGATTGTTTCGCATCCCTTTGCTCGGTAATACTTTTCTAAGTAACTGCTAATGGCGATAATATTCTTTCGGCGGGGCGCGACGAAACGCATATAGAATTCGTGCAGAACGCAGTTCTTGTATTTCGACGTGCGCAAATAATCATGTTTCCCGGGGCCGCTGAAATGTTTAAGACTGAACCATTCGACGAGACTGACCGCAAACGGAATTCTCTTGCGCCGCGCGTAGTTTGCGAGATAACTTCCGACGCGAAACGACTGCGTTTCGCTTACGGCGGATATGATGAGATCGGGCGCCGGATATTGCGCCAAAACCGCGTCGATTCTCGCTTTCCAGTTTCGGAATCGGTTCTTTCGGGCCGCGCGTCCTCTGCCCAGTTTCCAATCCTCGCAGCGAAACCCTTTGAGCTCCCCTTGCGCTTCAAGGTCGGGGTCGGCGCCGTATAACCGCGCGTCATATCCTAATTCGCGTAAAATGAGCGCGATATTGACGAGCCGCAGCGCGTTCGGATGCGCAAACGCGCTCAGACGGTGACTGGCGAAGATTAACGCGGTTTTCATGGGAATTATTCGTAATCTTTCTTTTTGGCCGCGGCAAGTTTTTGAAATTTCCGAGTCGCCTTTGCCGCCTGAATCGCTATTTGGCCGACGTTTGCGTAATTCTTAACCGAGGGCGCCGTTTTGATCGACGTGTGAAACGCGGCGTCGAATTCCCGCTTGCGCACGTAGTATTCAAACGAAACCGGGTGATAGAGCCGGCGTTTTTCGTTGGCCTCGAGCAGGCGCTCCGCCCATGCGGCAACCGCGTCGACCGATTGCGCCGCCTTGCCGTGGCAGAACTGCACGTGGAGGACTCTTTCTTCTCTTGTCGGTTCGATTCCGAGCGCGCGCAGCGCGTTAAAGAGAACGCGATTGCGGTATTTTATCTGCTGGTCGCGCTTGGCGACGCTCACCTGCGCGTCGCTGATTCGATAGTCGACGAGATATTGCGGGAGCACGTAGATATTATACTTGAGCCCGATTCGGCTCCACAGCTCGAAATCCTGCGCTATGCGGAATTTGCCGTCGTACCGCACGCCGCGCTTTTTAAAGAGCTCGGCGCGAAACATAACGCTCGGATGAAGAATTCCCTGACAGCCAAAAAGGAGCCGCCCCTGAATTTGCCACGGCTGATTCGGACGTTTGCGCGGCCGGACGCGTTTTCCCTCTTTGAGCAAGTAGTATTCCGTTCCAAGGACGTCGATTTCCGGCTTGCGTTCTAAGTACTTAATCTGCTCTTCAAACCGATTGTCCGCGGAGACGTCGTCGGCGTCCATGCGTGCGACGTAGTCTCCCTTCGCCTGGTCGATTGCGCGGTTGAGGCTCTTGGTGAGCCCGAGATTCTCCAGATTGGTGAGAATGCGTATGCGCCGATCTTTTAACGCCAGCTCGCGCAAGACGTTTTGAGTCGCGGGCTTGGAGCAGTCGTCGACAATGAGACATTCCAAATTCTTATGGGTCTGATTCAGAATCGAAGCGACAGACGCCCGCAGGAATTCCTCCGGCGTATTGTATACGCTCATGACAACGGAGACGAGTGGCGAATTCATGGCTTCCTTTCAGTCGTGCAGAGATATCCGTGCAACTACCTTAAATTGAAATGCTTGCGAAATTCCCGGCGCCATTTTCTGCGGAAAAGGAAAAAGCAGAGGAAATTGTACCCCGTTCGCTTGAGGGCGCGTTTGATTTTATAACCTGTCCCCTGCATAGGCAGCCGGCCGTACGGCGTCTGCGCCGCGTAGCCGTAGAGGATATCCAAGTGCGGGCAGCGATGGCGGCTGCCCATGAAATGCAGAATTTTACTTTCGCCTTTAACGTAAAAGCGCGGATGGCAGTTCCAGCGCCGATCGAGCTCGCGGTACGCCGTTCGGTTCGCGTAGACGTTCAGGACGTCCTGATCGGGGAAGTCGATCGCCTGCCGGACTTCGACCGCAATATCAAGGAGCTTTTCGAGTATGGCGTCGTCGCGCCAG
The DNA here is from genome assembly GCA_902786505.1 of uncultured Planctomycetota bacterium. GTDB lineage: Bacteria > Planctomycetota > Planctomycetia > Pirellulales > Thermoguttaceae > RUG369. The sequence continues at coordinate 11,030 of CADACS010000065.1, forward strand.
CGCTTCAAATTGAAGAGGAGTACGCCGGAATTGAAGTAGGGATAGTCGTCGGGGAGCCCAAGATCGCGCCGATGCGACAGACGCATATTGCGGTCGGCGACGGCTGCGAGAAAGACGTCGTCGACGGACGTTTCCCAGAGCTCGCGCAGACTGCCGAGCGCGACGACGTCGACGTCCATATAGATAATCTTGTCGAGGGTATCCGGGAGGAATTTCGCCAGAAAGAGCCGATAGTTTACGACGACGGGAAACGTTTTAATGTCGTCGCGGAACGAGTCGAGATAATTCTGCAGATTGGGCTTATACCAAACGAGTTCGAAGTTGCGATCGAGCTGCATCTGTTCGATTTTCGAGCGGTCTTCTTCGGTCAGTCCGCCGTCGACAATGTGGAATCTCAACGCGTCGTCGGGCTCGGCGTTGGCGAGTATGGACGCGATCGTCGTCGCGAGAAACGGGCTGTAGTTCGTGTCGGAAATGAGAAGAATCTCAATTGCGGAGCGCTTGTCGTCGGGCATCGTGTTCTCCTTTTTACGTCGTCGGCGCGAAGTCCTGCCGAGAAACCGGGGCGCTTAACGTTAACAAAAATGAAGAATTGATTCAATATCGCTTTCGTGATTTGCGCGTTTCGTTCGCGCTTTCAGCGGTCTTGGCGAGAAGAGGGCCGGAGCGTCTCAGGGCAAAAAGAGCGGCGTCTAACTCAAAAGAGAACAAGACGTTCGTAAGCCGCGTCGACGCGGACGCGGCCCGCGAACTTTGAAATTAGGGCGAAAAGGCGTTATTCCGCTTCGGGGTCTTTTTTCGTTTCTTCTCCGAACGTCGGTTCGTCGTCGAAATCAGAGTACGGATCGACTTCCTCTTTTTCCTCCGTCGCGTCGAGAAGCGCCTGCAGCTCAAGCGCGGCGTTCCGTTTCGGGAAATTCGCTTTCTGGGAGATCGCGAGTTTGAGAAGAGTCCGGGCTAAGTCGCGGTCCCCGCGCACGTTGGCAATTTCCGCAATGTAATACGCGACGGTCGCCGTCATTTTGCCCGAAGAGAGCATGGGGCCGAAAATCTCGTTCGCCTCTTTTTGATTGCCCGACAGGAAGAGCGTCCACGCGTACGTTACCGCCGCCTCGTTCGAGTCTGGATACGCGTGGTAGTTCTTAGCCGCGATAACCTTAGCGCGCGCGAGCTTTTCCTTATTGCTCTGATCGAGGAGCGCGAGCGCGAGCCCGTTTGACGCTTCGAAATTTTCCGGATCGACGATTGTCGCGCGAAGGAAATTCTCTTCCGCGGCCGCGAACTTATTCGCGTACATGTCGAGCCAGCCGGTTAGAATCCAGCGGTCAATGTTTTTCTCGTTGTTCTCTTTAACGAACCCTTCGATAATTTCCGCCGCTTCTTGGAGCATATTCCAGCGAAGATAGAGCCTTGCCACCTGCGCGCGCTGATCGTTGGGCGCCTTGTCGACGTCGTCCTTGTGCTTTGCCATTCTCGCGGCGGCCTCTTCAACGAGGTCTTCCCGATCGAGCGAGGAGGCGACCTGAAGCCAGCCGGGCCAAAGTTCCGTATTTCGCTTCGCCGCTTCGTCAAAGGCGAGTTCGGCGGCGTCGTAATCGCGGAGCTTCATCGAGAGGTATCCGGCGTTCCAGCGCGCCTGCGCGTTTTCCGGATTGAGCTCGACGACCTTCTTAACGAGATCGAGCGCTTCGTCGTACCGTTCGCGTTTTTCCGCGAGATTAGCGCGCGCGGAGAGCGCCTCTTCTTTCAGGTACTGGAGGCGCGTTACCGTTTCCGGATGGGCCTCTTTGTATCCGTCGACAAGTTTTTCGGCGCGTTCAATGAGCAGCTGCGCTTCTAAGAACCGGCCTTCCTGCACGTCGACGCCCGCGAGCTGAAGGTACGCTTCCGGATCGGAAGGATAATCTTCCGCGGTCTGTTCGAGAGCGCGCCGCATATCGAGAAAACGGCCCGCATGCGAGTGGAGGAGCGCGAGGAGAACGCCGGGGGGATCGGAGTCCGGATTCGCGTCGTACACCTTTTTAAGCGACTGGTACGCGCCGTCGACGTCCCCTTTGGTATAGAGATCGATCGCGGCGAGCGCGTTGGGATCCGCCTGCGATTCAAGTTCGGCAATTTCCGAATCGAGCGAAGCGGCTTTCTGCGGCTGTTCGCCGTTCGTTTCGGGCGCCGCCAGGGCGTCGGAAGGAGCGCCCGCGTTTGTTTCCGGCGCGGCGGGCGCGTTCGGCGCGGCGTCCTGCGCGGACGCGCGCGCGGAAACCGCGAGCGCCGGGACGAGGAACGCGACGGCGATTCGAAGCGTCTTGTTTGTCATAAGATTATTCCTGTTTAAGGTTAAGCGTTCTCGACGTTGAGCGTGCGAGACGCGTTAATTGTGAAATCGAGCTTCGGCGTCGGCGCGAATTTGGCGCGCGGCGTCGTGCTTTTTTAGGCGTTCAAACGCGTCGGCCGCCTCTTTTGCGGCAACTTCGGCGAGCGAGAACTGACGCGAGCCAAGCGCACAGACGCGCAGAAAATCTTCCGCCGCCTGTTCGTCCAGTCCCAGACTCTTTTCGCCGATAGCGACGAGCGTCAGCGGCCCGAGTTTCGCTTCGGGGGGGAGCAGTTCAAGCGTCTGCTTCCAGCGCGCGACTTCCCGTTCGGTAGGCTTGCGAAGGACGGCGTCGCGCCACAGCTGCGCGGACGCAAGGAGCGAGATCGTTTTGCACGCGTCCGCGAGGTCGTCGGAGGCGCCGTCCGGCGGCTCGAGAACGACGAGCCCGCGTATCGCGTCGAGCGCATCCTTGCCGTAATTCGACGAATGAAGAAGGTATGACGCGGCGACGAGCCTGCCGGTCGGATTGAGCTTGCCCGAAGGATTGTCCGCGAGTTTGAGCCATTCGGCGGCGGACGTTTCCGCGAGCTGTTTCGCGTCGGCGGAAGAACCGCGGTTGAGCGTCGTCTGATTGAGCCAACGGAGCGGGGCGGACGGGAGATAAACGGAGTAGGGATCAAGCCTGCATAAGATGAAGAACTCGCTCACGGCTTCGTCGTCGCGTCCGAGCGCCGAGTAGGTCTCGACGATCTTTGCGGTCGCCCATTCCTTTTCAAGTCGGCGGGGAGACTGCCGCCGCGCCTGCTGAAAGAGCTCAAGCGCTTTATTGAATTGGGACTGAGCGCCGGAGGTTTCCCCGAGCGCGAACGCGGCGACGCCGCGCCGAAATTCTTCGGTAACCTCAATTTCGACGCGTTCGACCGTACCGAGCGGATAGGTCCGCGTCTTGCCGTCGAACGCGAGTACGACCCCTTCGGCGCCGGAAATGGAGAGAACTTCGCCGACGGTCGGCTCTGTTTGGCCGCGCAGAAAGAGCGCGTCTTTAAACGCCGCCTGACGGGCGGGCGCCGCGACTTCCGCTTCCCCTTCTTGTTCCTGCTTTTGCGCGGGCTCGAGGACGGGCCGCGCCGTTCGCGCCGCGCGCGCCGCAAACGGATCTTTGCCCGAAAGATTCGGATCGACGCGCACGCGCCCGGTCGGCGGATCTTGCGCGATAACCTCGGCGCCGGTCGAAGTGAGCAGACTCGCGGCGGCCAGTAGGACGGCGGCGTAACGAAGGGGGCGTGGCATTGTGTCTCCTTTGCGCGTCAAGTTTCCGTGTCGAGAAATTCGACGATCGCGTCGATAAATTCCTCGCCGTAGTTTTCTAACTTCCTGCGCCCGATTCCCGCGACGTCGAGAAATTCGGCGTCGCTGCGCGGTTTAAGGATCGCCATGTCGACGAGCGTTTTATCGCTGAAGATAATGTAAGGCGGCACATTTTCGGCTTTTGCGATCATGGCGCGGAGCGCGCGCAGTTTTTCGAAAAGCTTGCGATCGAGCGGTTTGAGCAAATCTTTGCTTTTGGTCGCGGAGTCGATGGCTTTGGAACGCGCCTTGCTCTTGGCGCTGTCGGGGCGTTCGATAATCTGGACCTTTTTAGCGCCGCGCAGAACTTCCCAGCCGAGGAGCGATATCTGCGGAATAGGGAATTCAAAGGTTGGGTCAAGCTCGGCGATTCCCTGCGTAACGAGCGCCTGAATAAGGTAGATCCAGTATCCTTTGGATTTATCTTTTCCGACGCCGAAAGTCGGGAGTTCGTTGTGCCGGAACCGAATAATCTTTTCCGTTTCCGTTCCAAGGAGCAGATCGGCGATATGCGCCGCGCCGAATCTGCCGCCGGTTCGCACAATAGCGGAGAGCGCCTTTTGCGCGTCGACTGTCGCGTCGACGCGCGGACACGCGCCGACGCAGAAGTCGCACGCGCCGCATCGGTCGGGAGCCTGCCCTTCGATTGGCTCGCCGTCGAGCGTCTTGGGCGCGTACGTTTCGCCGAAATATTTGAGTAAATTAACGCGTCGGCATCCGTCGGTCTCGGCGAATTTCACCATGTCGTCGAGCCGCTTTTCCGCCGCTTTGCGCGCCTCTTCGTCGTCGTAATCCTTGAGAAAACTGCGATGAACAGCAACGTCGTTATAGCCGAAGAGGAGCAGACACCGCGCCGGCGCGCCGTCGCGGCCCGCGCGGCCCGTTTCCTGATAGTAACTCTCGACGTCTTTGGGAAGGTCGCCGTGAACGACGAACCGAACGTTCGATTTGTCGATTCCCATGCCGAACGCGATCGTCGCGACGATAATCGGAGTTTCGTCTTTGGCGAACCGATCCTGAACCGCGGCGCGGTCCTCGTCGGACATGCCCGCGTGATACGGTTCCGCCTTGTAGCCGTGCGCGACGAGCGACTTAGCGGTAATTTCCACGTTGCGGCGCGTCGAGCGGTAAACGATTCCCGATTCGCCCGGAACCTCTTTGAGGAAGTCGAGCAGCTGACGCTCAAAATTGTCTTTATATCCGATTTGATAGAACAGGTTTGGACGGTCGAACGAGGCCTTGACGCAAAACGGATCGCGCAGCTTGAGCGAGCGGATAATATCGTTGCCGACAAGCTCGGTAGCCGTCGCGGTAAACGCGGCGACAGGACAGTCAAATTCGTCGACAATTTTACCGAGTTCGAGATAGTCGGCGCGGAAGTTATGACCCCATTGCGAGATGCAGTGCGCTTCGTCAATTGCGAAGAACGAGACGTACGTCTGCCGCAAGCTTTCCCGGAACCGATCGTTGTTGAACCGCTCGGGCGAGACGTAGAGAAGGTCGAGCCTGCCCGCGTCGATCTGCTCGGCGATCTCGCGCGATTCGAGCGACGGCGTCGTCGAGTTGAGCGTCGCGGCGTTGATTCCGTTTTTCAGCGCGGCGTCGACTTGGTCTTTCATAAGGGAGAGGAGCGGACTGACGACGACGCACATGCCCTGCGCGAGCGCGGCGGGCAGCTGATAACAGAGCGATTTTCCGCCCCCCGTGGGCATAACGGCAAAGACGTCCTGACCGTTGAGAATGGCGCGAACGATCTCTTCCTGATAGGGCCGGAACGAACGAAATCCGAACGTGTCCGCGAGCGTTTGATACAGTCTTGGGGTGAGTTCGTCGTAAGGGATTTGCGAGTTCGGGTCCGAGGTCATTGAGCGCTCCATGCGTCGCGCGCCGCCGATTGGCGGAACGCTGGTTTTTTGACGGCGTTTCAGCCGCCCGATATTATAACATATGGGCAGTTCTAAAAAACTCCCTCTTTTAAAGGCAAGCGCGGATTTCTGCGAAAAGCCTTCTTCCTGTTGCAACAGATCATGCTGCAGTTAAGCAACGACGTCATTTTCAGACTACATACGGTCCAAATTATTTGAGAACGCTTGAGGTTCATGATTTGGCAAAGACTCTTTTGACAGAGACGGTTCTTTTTTTACGCGACAAGGCCAAACTACTCCAAAAAACTCCGAGCTTTCGGGGAGGGAATTGAGGGAGCAGGGAGGGGCCGTATTTATTCGACGCCGCCTCATAGCGCTTGACTTTTTTTTGTGCCTCTAGTATAATACATGGCGCTATTGAGAAGAATTTGCTTTTTTCAAAGACTCCATGAACTATACTTTTGGAGTTTTGCCGTGTTTTTCAGAAATCGCATGGGTTTTTTGTCCAAAAAAATTGCCAAATCGTTGAAGGGTTCACGTTTTTCCAGCTCTGAGACAATTGGGAAGATTGGCTTTGAATCGTTGGAACGTCGGAATCTTTTGTCCGCCGACGCCGTCTTTGGCACAGGAGCTTTGACTATGAAAAATATCGTTT
>CADACS010000066.1 GCA_902786505.1 uncultured Planctomycetota bacterium
GAGGACCGCAAGGGCTGCATTCTGAACCTGATACGGCGCGGAAGCCCGTATACGGAATTCCGCACGTCCATCATAACGGAAGGATGTGGAAAAATCAATCACTCCGTTCGCTGCGCAGTCGATAATATAATCGATCGCGCGGAAATGATGAACAGTCTCCAGAACGTCGTCGACCGGAACGCCGCCCGCGTCGACCGTATTGGTCTCAAATATGAGGCGCGTCTGATCCTCCGACAGCCGACTGCCCTCCATATGATTGGAATTGTAGGTCATTCGAACTTGAAGTTCATGATACAACCCCCCCGAAATTCTGGCGTTTTTCTCGTCGCGCAGCGTTTGAAGAATCGGATTGTCGGAAATCTCGCGGCAGAGTTCCGACGGATCGCAGGAGAAAAAGACGCACAGTTTCTCCATGACGGCGCGAGACAGTTTCTCTCCCTTGCCAATCTTCGCGACCGTTCGGGAAGAGATTCCGAGCGCCTTCGGTAATTCGGAGCGTTTGACCCCGCGTTCGACCAGTTTTTTTTCAAGTCCGTTGTATGAAAACATCTCCTTGCCTTTGCCTTAATCTTTACTTATTATATCAAAAAACGGTAAAAAAGTAAAGATTTTGGCTTCATTTTGGCCAAAAAAGTAAAGATTTGTTTTTGCGCCATAACCCGCAGAGCGCGCAAGCCGCCGCGGCGCGTTGGGCCGGGCGCGCGCCCGTCAGGGCGCCCAGCCGGACGTAACGTCCGGTTCAGTATGGAGTTAGCGGCGAGATGCGGTTGAAGAAATCACTGAAATAAAGATAGATTTTCGATCGATATTACGTCGGCGCCGCGGCGATAGGGGCGCGGCGTCCGCCGGCGTCGCCGGCGGCTCACGCCCTTCGGGCGGGGTTGCGCGTTGCGGGTTCTTTTTGGCGTTGCGGCGTTTGGGTTTGCGCGATCCGCCCCCAATGGGGGCGGCTTTCCGCCTGCGGCGGATTGACGCCTCGCGGCTTTGCCGCATCGCTGGTATTGTTTACCGCGTTGCGGCGTCAGGGGCGCGGCGTCCGCCGCCATCGGCGGCGGCTCACCGCCTACGGCGGGGGGCGCGTCGCGGGCTTACTCCAACGGAATCAGCTGCGCGGCGTCGACGGTTACGTATCCGTTTGATCCTTTGGCGTCGACGGTTACGGTCAGTTCTTCGTCTTCTCCGACTTCCAGCTCCCCGATTTTCGTAAACAGGGCGTCGATTTCGGGCGCGTTTTTCTGATTGACTTCAATTTGAATTTCGCCTTTTGACGATTTCGCGGTTACCGGCACGTTCGTGGCGCGATTGGCATGCGGCGGGTACGAGATTCGGCATTCGTACCTGCCGGGCTTGAGCCCTTTGAACGGAAACGAGACGCTTTTGCCGTCCTTATCGGCGTTGTCGTCGTGCAGGTAGTCGGAATCGACGAATTTCGAGCAGACGTTATTGCTCGACCACGGGCCTTTGAGTTGCGCGTCTTTGTCGTCCATAACGACGCCCGCGAGCTTTTCGGCGGGGACGCTCGGGCGTTCGACGCCGTATTCGAGAACTTGACCGTCGTCGAGCAGGCGCTTGCGCAGAACGGCGTAGTCGAGCTCCTGCGGGGACACGCCCGCGTCTTGCGCCAGGCACGCGGCGGTTCCGGCGCTCTGGCCGAGTATCATAAAGACGGGCTCCATGCGAATCGAGCCGAACGCGATGTGCGTGCAGCTGACGCAGACGGGAACGAGCAGATTGTCGCATTCGTTCTTTTTCGGCACGAGCGCGCCGTAGTCGATCGGATAGGGCGCCCCGGGATTGACTTCGACGTCCCCTTCGTTTCGCACGGTCGCGCGGCCCTCTTCGTCGACGGCGACGTACCGCTGGCAATGGTGCGAGTCCATATTATAGGACCCCATGCCGACCGATCGGGCCGTCTCGTCGAGATAGCGCAAATGCCGTTCGGAAACGACGAAATCGCTCTTCATGCGTCTTGCTTCCCGAACGTACAGCTGGGGCGACCAGTTTCCGTTTTCCGCGAATTCGTCTTTTGCGAGCCCCCACTTCGAGATTTCGGCGCGGATATTTTCAGGTACGCGCGGATCGTTCTGGAGCGTCCAGAGGAGCCCCTGCTGCCATGCGCGGTGCTGTTCGTAGATTTCGTCGCGGCGTTCGTAACTTGCGTCGGGATAGTCGTAATTCCCGCCGATATAGTCGGTTGAAACCGCTAAGTCGTTATTGGAGTCGGTCTTATAGTTGGGCATAGAGGTAAAGGACATAAAGACTTTTTGGCCCGCCTCGATCGAGCGAATGAGAATTTCATAGTCGAGCGGGTCGTAATTCTCAGGTTTTTCGATCTTTACCATATTCTTCGGATCGTTCGTGAGGCACATGCGGATATTGTACGCCTGAATGAGCGCGTCTCCGTCCCCGTCCTGTCCGTTGAGCTTTTTGTTTATTCTGGGCAGAAGTCCGCTTTCGGGCTTGCCTTTTTCGACGTACGGGTCGACGAATCCTTCGAACTGATGATAAATCGCGTGTTTTACTTGGATTCCGTCGAGAGTCTCCCCGTATTCCGAGTTGGCCTCGCGCCCGGTCCGATAGCCGACGCCGGCGGCGGCCATGAGATCGCCCTCGTAGGCAGCGTCGATAAACGTCTTGCCGCGGAACGTTTTATTAGAGAGGGTCGTAATCGATTCGATTTTCGCGCCCGACTTTTTAACGCCCTTTTCCCGATCGAGCCGTTCGGCGCGGCAGACGGGGATTTCGTATTCGTCGATAAAAGCTTCGAACGTCTTTTCGGCGGCGCTCGGTTCAAACGCCCACATCGTCTGCGTCTGATTGTCGTTTCCGCGCACGTTCGGACTGAGCCGTCCGTTTTCGCGCGGCATGGGTTGGACGGTCCACGCGTCCTCGCGCTGATAGTAGAGCCAGAGCCGATGATAGAATTCGCGCGCAAGTCCGCCCACGACGGCGCGGTTGCCGGAATCGGTATGGCCGAGCCCGCCGCTCGAGAGGCCGCCGAGCCGGCTGTCGGGCGAGACGATTACGACCGATTTGCCCATCTTTTTGACTTGTACGGCGCAGGTTACGGCCGCGCTCGTTCCGCCGTAAATTACGACGTCGTATTGACCTTCGTCGGACGCGTTCGCGCGCGGCGCGGCGGAGAAGAAGGCGAGACAGCAGAGCGCGAGCAGGGCGGCGGTTAGTTTCTTCATGACAGTGTGTTCCTTTTGGGGTTACGCCGGGAGCCGGCGGGAGCGGCGTTAAATGCAAACCGGCCCGGCCGCGTCTTTTGCGCGAACCGGGCCGGCCGTTGCTTAGCGTCTGACGTATTGGCTACGCCGGAAGCGAATCGATCATTTGGCGGGGATCTCTTTAACGAGTCCGAAGTCAATGTACTGACCGCCGGTCGACTGATGGCAGTGGACCGCGACTACGTTTTTGCCTTCTTTGAGCGCGGATTTGAGCGCTTCAACGTCGACGTCGGCGTAGTAGTATTCCTGATAGCCTTTGAATTCGGCGATCTTGACGCCGTTGATATAGACTTCCGCGTCTTCGTCATGATAGACGTAGGCGAGCATGTCTTCCGGATTGGCGATCTGGTCGGCGGTCAGTTCGACGGCGCGGCGAATCCAGATATCGGATCCGTTCCAAGTCGTGCGAACGACGGCGCCCGGCGTGCCCTTGGTTCCGAATCCGCCTTCACCTTCTTTCCAGGCGGAGTCGTCGAAATCGGCGGCGTTCCAGGCGTCGGCGGGCTTATCGAACGTGTACTTCCAGACCTTCGCTTCGTTGCGGGAGCATCCGATAACGATTTCCGTCTTCATTTCCGGTCCGCGGAGCGCTTCGTTCGACTTGCGCATCTTATCGACCGGGAACTTAATGACTTCGCGGTCGTAGGACATAAAGCCGTTGACTTCAATTTCGACGTCGGTCGTCTGCGTATAGACGGCCGCGGACAGGCCCTTCGTAATGAGCGGGCGCATCGCGCGATTGAGCGCGTTATAGCGCGCGAAGAGGGCGTTCTGATCTTCGAACTTCACGTAACCCCAGTTTCCGTCTTCTTTCCACGAATGGCCTTTGACGGGGAGTCCGAGTCCGCCGTATTCGCCGAGTACGGTCGCGCGGTTGTCCTCAGGCGGGAACATGCCCGGTCCGGGGTAGTTGTGCATATCGTGGACGTCGCCGCAGGGCCGGTCGGACCATCCGCTCGTGCAGTCGACGAGACGGGTCGGATCGAGAGTGCGGCAGAGCGCGACGATGCGCGGGGTGTCAAATTGGCCCCAGCCTTCGTTGAAGGGGACCCACATGACAATGCATGGGAAGAAGTCGAGCGAGTAGAACATCTGGCGGAGTTCCGTTTCGTAGTAGGAGACGGATTCCGGCGAACGTTCGGCGTCGGGATCGCTCGGGCGGATATAGTGCGCGGTGTCGCCGCTGGGCATATCCTGCCAGACGAGCATGCCGAGCTGGTCGCACGCGTAGTAGTAGCGCGCCGGCTCAACTTTAATGTGCTTGCGCAGCATATTGAATCCGAACGACTTGAGGACTTCAATGTCGTAGCGCATGCCGGCGTCGGTCGGCGGGGTATAGAGCCCGTCCGGCCACCAGCCCTGATCGAGCGGGCCGTGCTGGAAGACGAACTCGTTATTGAGCATCATGCGGGTAATACCGTCCGGGGTCTTGCCGAGCGACGTCTTGCGGTTGGCGTAGTAGGAGTCGACCTTATCGACCGTTTCGCCGCCCTTGGCGAGCGTAACGCTGAAGTCGTAGAGCTTCGGATTGTCCGGAGTCCAGAGCTCCTGCCCTTTGACGTCGAGCGTAATTGTGGCTTTTCCGGAGACGACCTTGGCGGTCTTGTCGCCGATGGCGACGGTCGCGCCTTCGGCGTCTTCCGCTTCCACGAATACGGCAACGGTCATGTCGTCGATATCGGAGACGGGCCGAACCTTCGTAATGTGCGCCTTAGCGACCGGTTCCATCCAGACGGTCTGCCAGATGCCGGTAACGGGCGTGTACCAAATTCCGTGCGGGTTCTTAATCTGCTTGCCGATCGCCTGGACGCCGTCGTTGGTCGGGTCCCAGACTTTAACGATAAGCATCTGCTTGCCTTCCGGCTTGAGCGCGGCGGTCAGGTCGACCGTGAAGGGGCAGTATCCGCCCTGGTGCGAGCCGACTTTAACGTCGTTGAGCCAGACGTCGCAGCGCCAGTCGACGGCGCCGAAGTTGAGCAGGACGGACTTGCCGGCCCATTCTTTCGGAATTTCGAACGTCTTTTTGTACCACAGGTTATTCTCTTTGCCGACCGTCTTGCCGACGCCGCCGAGCGCGGATTCCGCGCAGAACGGAACGAGAATTTCGCCCTGAGTCGCTTCGAATTTTTCGCCCACGGGCAGAATCGCGTAGTCCCACAGACCGTTCAAATTGACCCAGTCGGCGCGGACCATTTGCGGACGCGGATATTCCGGAAGCGGCTGCGCCGGATCGACGTCTTTCGCGAACTTCGAGAGGAGGATACCGTCGACCGGTTTCCAGTCCGCCGCGACGCCCTGCGTAACGCACGCGGCCGCGGCCAGGAGCGCGAACGCTCCCAAAAGTAACGACTTCTTCATCGATTACCTTTCGATAGGGGGTTAATGAAAGCCGATTCGCCGGCGCGGACCGAAGGAGCGGCCAAATGGCGCCGGAGAACGCGGAAAAACAAATTCTATTTGAAAGCCCGACCGCGCGCGGGGCGCGTCGGGACGCACAGTATACGTTAGAAACGGCGTAACCGCAAGGGCGGGCGCGATTACCACCCGCACGCGTCGCGCACGGCGAGCATGGCGGCGAGCACGTCGTTCCACGTCTGCGGATCCTTCATGGCGCTGTTGGGGAACATGCATCCGTCCCAGCAGAGGTGGCGCAGTTTTTTCGTCGGAACGCCGTTTTCCGTGAGCCAGAAGCTCGCGTATTTCGGAATATCGAGTTTGCCGTTGGGATCGTTCGGGAGGCAGTGCCGGCCCGTCTTGTCGTGCGCGCCGGACCCAAAGACGGTCCCGTCGTTCTGCGCGACGTGGAAATCGACGAGCCACGGCCGGAGCGCGTCGGTCATCTTCTTATACGCTTCGTCGTAGACTTCCGTCTGGCCCCACTCGAAATCGTCGGGCAGGAGCCGGTCTTCCGGAGCGTTCGCGCCGAGCAGGAACAGGTTCGTGTGCGACATGTCGGCCTGCAGCCCGAGCACGTCGGGACGGTCGACCGATTCGAGAACCTGCTGGCAGCGCTTCCAGCTGTGCATGCCGCCCCAGCAGACTTCCCCTTCGATGGCGAGCGTTTCGCCGTACTTCGAGGCGATTTCCGCCGCCTTTTTGAACGTGTCGACGATCATCGCGGAGTTCGCGTCCGGGTCGGCGCTCCACGCGTCGACGGAGCAGGAGGAGTCGATGCGCACGCAGCCGCTTGGCCGCACGCCCGCGTCGCGCAGCTTCTGAGCCGCGATACAGCCGCGTTCGACTTCCTGCAGGAAGGTCGCGCGCGCGGTGTCTTCGCCGATCGCCGAGCCGGCCCAGACGTTCGCGACGAACGAGCCGACTTCGAAGTCGTACTTATGGCAGTAGTTGGCGATCTTATCGACTTCGGAGTCCATCTCGGAGCAGTCGAAGTGCGGGGGGCACAGGAACAGGTCGAACCCGTCGAACCGTTGGCCGTCGACGTTCGCGCCCGCGGTCAGTTCGAGCATCTCTTCGAGCGACAGGCACGGTTCCGCGTCTCCGACCCCTTTGCCGACGACGCCGGGCCAGGTCGCGTTGTGTAATTTCGGAAATTGATTAGCGTTGGACATGAAGAGATTCCTCCTGCGCGGTTGTAGGTGTGGGAAAGGAACGGTATTTCCGTTTATGATACCCGGTCGAATTCGGAAATGCAAGTTTTGTACGATTTTTTTTGCGCCCTTTTTCGCTTTTTCTTGCCGAAATCTCCCAATCGGAAAAATCCGCGGCGCCCTATTGCGCAACCGGGGGAAAGAAGTTAGAATAACGCGTTAACGGGCGGCTCGGTTTTCGGGCGGCTCGTAACGCGCTCCTTGCGTGGAGCGATTACCTCAAAACTTATTCTCGACCGCCTCGAGCGGTTCGATTTGGCGAGCGATTCGCCGCGTTATTACTTCATAGGGAGATTATTTAAATGAAACGTGCGAAGATTAGCGTTATTGGCGCGGGCAACGTAGGAGCGACTTGCGCGCAGTATTGCGCGATGGCGGGCTTGGGCGACGTCGTCCTTCTCGATATTCCGGCGACGAAAGACATGCCGAAAGGGAAAGCGCTCGATATTTTCGAGGCGTCCCCCGTGCTTGGCTTTACCGCGAACGTTACCGGCACGACCGATTACGCCGACACCGCGAATTCCGACGTTATCGTCGTAACCGCGGGCATTCCGCGCAAACCGGGCATGAGCCGCGACGACCTGCTCAAAGTGAACGCCGGAATCGTCGGTTCCGTCGGCGAACAGATCGCTAAGACGAGCCCGAACGCCGTCGTTATCGTCGTCAGCAACCCGGTCGACACGATGGTTCAGCGCATGCTCGACGTTACCGGTTTCCCGAAGGAACGCGTTATCGGTCAGGCGGGCGTTCTCGACGCCGCGCGTTTCTGCGCCTTTATCGCGATGGAACTCAACGTGAGCGTTGAAGACGTTCACGCCATGCTGCTCGGCGGCCACGGCGACTCCATGGTCCCGCTCGCGAGCTGCGCGTCCGTCGGCGGTATTCCCGTGACCCAGCTCATTCCGGCCGACCGTCTGGCGGAAATCGTCCAGCGCGCGCGCGTCGGCGGCGGCGAAATCGTCAATCTGCTCGGAACCGGATCCGCGTACTACGCGCCGGCCGCGTCGTCCGCGAAGATGGTTCAGGCGATCGTCCGCGACGAGAACCGCGTTCTGGCGTGCGTCGCATACTGCGACAGCGAATACGGAGTCGGCGGATATTACGTCGGCGTTCCGGTCGTCCTCGGCGACGGCGGCGTCAAGAAGATCGTTAAGGTCGATATGACGGCCGACGAACAGGCCATGTTCGCGAAGTCCTGCGAAGCGGTTCGCAAGAACGTCGAAGCCATGAAGCAGCTCGTCTGAGTCTTCGGACGGCCGTTTCACATTGCGGTCAACGCCCGAACTTGGCGGATTCTCTCCGCCAGATTCGGGCTTATTTTATATTGGAGAAGAGGATATGGCTCCGAATCGGCGCGCGTTCTGGCTCCGGCTCGCGTTTGCGGCGCTGCTCGTCGCGGGCGCGGCGGCGTTCCTGGCGTTTAAGCCTGCGTCGCTGAAGCTGCCGTCGTGCACGTTTCGCCGCGTAACGGGTCTGTACTGTCCCGGGTGCGGCTCGACGCGCGCGCTCACGCGGCTCGTTCACGGGGACGTGGCGGGCGCGTTTCGGTACAATCCGCTCGCGGTTCCGACGCTCCTCTTTGTCGGGCTCCTCTTTTTCGTCCGCCTTCGCGAGCTCTGGACGGGCCGCCTTTCCAGCGGGCGGTTAACTGCGTTCGGCGGGCTCGTCTTTCTGCTTGCGTTTATCGCGTCGATGATTCTGCGCAATATTCCGTGGAGCGGTTTCGACTGGCTGCGCCCGCCCGGCTGACGCGCGGATTCGGCGCGACGTTGCAATTTGCGCGCGCCTGTGGTAGAATGCGTTCGCGCTGTGGGAATTTCCCGAGAACCGTTAGGAGATAAGACTAGTGTATTGCCGATATTGCGGGTCGCCCGTCGCCGAGACGGCGCGCTTTTGCGAATCGTGCGGCGCCCCGACCGCGGAGCCGTACGCCGACCAATGGAGCGGCGCGTGCGAAGAATACCGCCCGTTCCGTTCGTATCTCGCGTGGAATATTATCGCGACGGTTCTGTGCTTTGCGCCCCTTGGCGCCGTGGGGATTTTCTTTTCGTATCAGGCGCGAACCGCGTGGAACGAAGGACGTTACGACCGTGCGTACGATAAGGCGGACTGGGCGTCGACCGCGTTCTGGACGAGCGCCGCGGTCGGGATCGCCGCCGTTTTCGCCAGGACGGTGTGGACGTTCCCCGAGCTCCTCGCCGCGAATATGTAAGGCTCGCGCCCGCGCGGCGCGTAAATTTAAACATCAAGCCGAATAGGAGAATAGATATGTTTTGCAAACAGTGCGGCGCGCAAGTTCCCGACGGCGCCTCTTTCTGCACGCAGTGCGGTTATCCGCAGGGCGATCAACAGCCGAATCTCACGACGGCCGCGCCCCCCGTCGATCTGATCGCGAACCCTCAGAGCCTTAACGATTATTTAGTACAGAACGTCCTTTCGACGTTCTGCTGCTGCCTGCCCGCGGGCGTTGTGGGGATCGTTTTCTCGATTAACGCCGGGAGCGCGCGCGACCGGGGCGACTGGACGGCGGCGCAAAAGAACGCGCGATACGCGAAATACTGCTTTTGGGCGGCCCTGCTTTTGGGATTTCTCACCTGGATCACGCTGATAATCGGGACGGTTTTGCCCGCGATTCCGATCGCAACGGAAGCCTATACCGAAATCAAAAATGAACTTCAGAAGGAGCAGTATCAGCGGGACAGCGACCTCCCGGACGTCGAGGAGTATCTCAAAACACAGCCTGACGACGCCGCTGTCGATGAGGAGGCTGCGGTTGAAGAACCCTCTGCGGAAGAGCCTGCGGCGGAAGAACCTGCTGTAGAAAAACCTGCGGCGGAAGAACCCGCGGCGGAAGAGCCTGCGGCGGAAGAACCCGCGGCGGAAGAGCCTGCGGCGGAAGCGGAGTAAGAGCCCGCGGTTGTTTTTAGAAGAGGGAGCCCCGCTATGAATTGCGAATCTTGCGGCAAGCCGGTTGAAGAGGGCGCGCGATTCTGTCAGACGTGCGGAGCGGCTCTGGACGCGCCGGAGGAAACGAGGAAACGCGTTTGGCCCTTTTTCGTTCCGAACCTTGCGTTTGTCGTCCTTGCGGCGCTGATTGCCTTTCCGATTGGGAGCTTCTTTTTGTGCTTTATTATGGCTCCGTTTTCCACCGCCGGGATCTTTTTCGGGGCGTCCGCGGCGGTCGACGTTTCCGACGGCGATTTGCGGAGCGCGAAACGCCCCGCGCGCGCGGCGAAAGTCCTGTTTTGGCTCAACTTTTTTTATTTTCCGTGGGTCTTCGGTCTGCTCAGTCTTGCGTTAATGCCTTTCGACTGAGTAAGACGCGGCGGGAAACGCGGTTTTTTAGGGGCGGTTTGCGGTTTTAGCGGAGAAGGAGACGGCCATGTCGCGCGAGCGCCGCGGTTTGCGGATCGGAGAGGACGCGCCGAAGCGAAAGAAGGAACGCGAATCGGTTTATTTCGTGCCAAACTTCGCCATGACGGTCTTTGCGGCCGCGATCTATTTCCCGTTTAACTGGAACCTGAGCGCCGCCGCCGACTTTGTTAAGCTGGTTCCTTTCGCTCTCGTGGGGACGTTCTTCGGGTCGTCGGCGTGGATTAGGCTTTCCGACGGCGAATTTCGGCGCGCGGAACGGTCGGCCAATGTTGCGAAAGTCCTGTTTTGCCTGAACTTGCTCTATTTTCTGGCGCTTATTGCGACGGGCCGTTTTCCGGTCTCTTTCTTCCTCTGACGGAGCGAGAGCCGAACGGAACCCTTGGGGGTCCTAACGCGGACTTTTGGGCGTTTGGGGAAAATACAGTTTCAGTCGACGGAGTATTGAGAGAGACATAATGGACAGCGAACGTTCCAAAACGCCGAAAGTTGAGGACGCGGAGCTCGATCGGGCGGCGGAAAAAGAGAAGCGCGTTGCGCCCTATTTCTATCCGAACGTTCTTTTAGCGGTTCCTGCGGCGATTTTATCGACGTCGGACGGCTTTATACCCGGTTTTTTAATTGCCGCGTCGCTTTCGATTGTCGGTATTATTTTTGCGATAGGTTCCCTGTTCGCCGACGCCGACGGCGACGGTAAGAAAGCGGCTCGAAGAGCGCGCGCGGCGAGAGTCCTCTTTTGGGCAAATTTTCTTGTCCTGACCGTACCCCTGATTTTTTGGAGGCTCCTTTGCGAATTGAACGATCGTTTCGGCCTTTTTTAACGGCGGACGGGCAAGGGAAATATATCGTTTTATGACAATTGTTTGAAGTGGGAGGCGCAGTATGAGTAACGAAAACGGCGACGCGCCGAAAGTTGAAGGCGCGGAGATTGCCCGGACCGACGGGCAGGCGGAGAGCGCGGAGCCCGATCGGGCGGCGGAAAAAGAGAAGCGCGTTGCGCCCTATCTCTTTCCGAACGTTCTCCTTATTGCTGTGGCGATGGTAATGTGGGTTCGGGCGGTGCATTTATACGCGCCTCTGTCTTTTGCCGGCGTCTTTTTTGCAGCGATCTCGTGGAGCTATAATGGCGTTGGAGATTATAAAAACGCAGCCCGAAACGCCCGTGTGGCAAGAGTCCTTTTTTGGACGAATTTTATCTGGCTCGCCGCGCTTATGGTTATGTTTTATCGTCCAGTTGAACTGTTAACCTGGGTGGAAAGTTTGTTATAAGTTCTTTTGGCGTTTTCCGTTCGAACGGAAGGAGATTTATTATGAGCGACGAACGCGGCGACGCGCCGAAAGAAGAGGGCGCTCAGGAGCAGACGGCGGATAAGGGAAAGGAGAAGCGCGTTCCAACTTATTTCTTTCCAAACTTTCTCTTAGTCGCCGCGATGACGGTATTTTGCGGCCCAGCGGCGCTTATATGGGCGCCCCTGTCGTTTGCCGGAGCTTGTTTTGCAATGTCCGCTTCGATCGATAAAAGCGATAGAAATTACGAAAAAGCGGCTCGAAACGCTCGTGTGGCGAGAATTCTCTTTTGGACGAATTTTATTGGGCTCGCCGCAATTTTGCTTTTGGGTAATTATGGTCTGTTATAGACCGGATCGGATCCGTTAAGAAAAACGCGACGGAACGTTTTGTTATCGTCTCGCTTTGGCGATTTCCGGTTCAAACGGAGGAAGATTTGTTATGAACGACGAACGCGGCGACGCGCCGAAAGACGAGGGCGCGCAGGGGCAGGCGGCGCCGAAGAGTAAAAAGAAACGCGTCGCGCCCTATTTCCTCCCGAATCTTGTCGTCGCGGCTCTGGTCGCGATAACGGCGAGCGGTTATCCGCCCGCGATTTTGGCGGCGTCCCTTTCGCTCGTCGGGCTCCTTTTTGGAACGGTTTCCATGTTAGCCGTCGCGGACGGCAATTACAGAAGAGCGGCTCGAAGCGCCCTTGTCGCGCGCCTCCTCTTCTGGTTTAATTTTCTCGGTCTGGCCGCGTTTGCGTTTCTGTCGGTTTGCCCCCTTTAGAGGAAACGCGCCGGCTCTTTACATTTACTGACGGAACGGAGAAGAACGGCCATGTATTGCGCGTATTGCGGGCTGCCGATCGAGAGGGACGCGGCGTTCTGTACGTACTGCGGCGAGAGTACGGATCCGAACGCGGCTCCGGCCGCGAAACGGACCGTGTCCGACTCGCTGACGCCCGGAATCGATTCGGTCTTTCGGGAGGACATGCCCGACGTCAATAATTATCTTGTGCAGAATATTTTGGCGGCGCTCTTTTGCTTTTTGCCGTTCGGGCTCGTTGGGATCGCCTTTTCGATTCTGTCGGGCCTGGCGTTCGCGGACGGGGACCGCGAGAAGGCGGTCGGATACGCGGACGCGGCGAAAGCGATTTATCGGTGCGCGATTGCCGTCGGGATATTCTTTGTGCCGTATGTTTTCGCGTTTGTCGCCGATTAGTCCTAAAATTTGAAGGAATCGCCCGCGACGGCGCGGGACCCGGTTCGCGCTGCCGCGCGGAACTGCGGTAATCGCTCCCGCCCGCGACGGCGCGGGACCCGGTTCGCGCTACCGCGCGGAACTTGAAGGAATCGCTCCCGTTGGTCGCTTGCCGGCGTCGGCGCTCCGCGCTCATCGGGCGTAACCGACGCGCAATATACCGCAAAGCGCATACGCCGCCGCGATGCGCTGGGCCGAGCCCGCCCGCGACGGCGCGGGACCCGATTCGCGCTTCCGCGCGGAACTGCGGTAATCGCTCCCGTTGGTCGCTTACCGACGTCGGCGCTCCGCGCCCGTAACCGACGCGCAATATACCGCAAAGCGCACACGCCGCCGCGTTGCGTTGGGCCGAGCCCGCGACCCACAACGTGGGGCGCCCAGCCGGACGAAACGTCCGCTTCCCGCCGCGAAGCGGCGCAAAAGGGAACAAGGCGGCGCGAAAACAGAAAATAAAACGCCCAAATAATTTGCGTTCGGCAAATACGGTATTATCGCGGCGCCATTGACGCGGGCGTCCGCCGGCGACGCCGGCGGCTCGCCGCCCTGCGGGCGGGGGCGGCGCGGGTTCGTTTTCGCGTTGCGGCGCCTTGGTTTACGCGATCCGCCCCCAATGGGGGCGGCTTTCCGCTTCGCGGATTGACGCCTCGCGGCTAACGCCGCTTCGCCGCTAAACAAACGCAGCGGCAAGCGACCAACGGGAGCGGTTTGTTCAAGTTCCGCGCGGGAGCGCGGACCGGCAGCGGCGCCGTCGCCGCCGGGAGCGCGAAATGCCCGTCCGGCAAGGACCGCCGCCGGGCAATTTAACGTCAACGGTACGAAACAGCCTTTTCTCGACGGCTGTCCAATTCATTTTTCCTGGGAGCGCCTCATGAAACTCGAAGTTTACGAACAGTCTGACGGGCAAGCCGCGCCGACGCGTTCCGACGGCGGCGGCGAACAGAGTCAGACGCCCATTTCCGAACGGGCGTCGCGCGCGCCCGCGAAGCCGGATCCGCCCGTCGTCCCCTGCTGGCGGGTCGCGTGCAATCTCCTCATGGGGCTCGTCGGGGTCATAATCTTTCTGCCGCTGGGCGTGTTTCTCTTCGCGGAAGCGTGCAAATGCGCGATGGCGCGCTGGAAAGGCGACCGCGTTCGGGCGGACGAGCTCTCCAAGAACGTTCTGTTTGAATTTTGGGAGACGATCAAGTACGCGATTGTCGTATGGTGGCTTTTGGGCGGGCTTATCTTGGTCGCTGCGCGCGCAAATCCCTGACGTTGTTCGGTCGGTATAAACTTTAAGAGCGAGGAATCACACGATGTTTTGCCAAAGCTGCGGCGCTAAACTTGACGACGGCGCCTCTTTTTGCGGTTATTGCGGCGCGGATCTGCAGAGTCAGAGCGCGGATCCGGCCGGCGGGCCCGGCTTTACGCCGAACTGCGGCTGGCAGTATGCGCCGGAAATTAACGACTATCTCACATTGAATATTCTCGTGACCCTTTTATGCTGCTCTCCGTGGACGGGGATTGCGGGAATCGTCTTCTCGGCGCTGGCGGGCTCGGCGAACGATCGCGGCGAGTACATGAAAGCGAGCGGGTACTCGCGGATCGCGAAGATTCTCTTCTGGATAACCGTAGCGTTCGGAATCGGTCAGGCGATTACCGTGATGTTTGTCTTTGGAATCGCCTCCGTCGCCGCGCTGCTTGGGATCAACTGACGGGCCGATTGGCGCCGCTCCCAAGTGGAATTAATGGCGAAGCGGCCTTAGCCGCGAGGCGTCAATCCGCGAAGCAGAAAGCCGCCCCCATTGGGGGCGGATCGCCCAAATTCAGCCGCCGCAATGCGAAAAAGAGACCGCGACGCGCCCCCGCCCGCAGGGCGGAACCGGCCCAACGGTCGGTATAACCGGCGCGCAATAAACCGCGTTGACGACGGCCGCCGCAATGCGTAAGGTCACGCACGCGCCCGTGAGGGCGCCCAGCCGGACGAACGTCCGGTTAAGCCGTAATTCACGCAGTTCAAAGTATTAACGAAAAACCAAAATCAAAATAATAA
>CADACS010000067.1 GCA_902786505.1 uncultured Planctomycetota bacterium
AGCGTCGGCGTGGCTGATCCGGGTTACGGAAAAGTTCGCGCACAGCATCGTCGTACTCAAAGAAACGAAGAACGTGAAATTCGGGAAGTTTCTGCGGCCGGGCCAGACGCTCGTGGTAACGTGCAAGATCGTATCCGATTCCGAAAACGAAACGGTTGTAAAAGCAACCGGCGCGATTGGAAATGAAGTCCATATTCGCGCTCAGCTCACATTAGCGAAATACAATTTAACAAGCGTCTCGGAAAATCAGGGGCGTTTTGATCCTAAATTGATCAAAAAACTTAAAAGTGAATTGGCGCTCCTCTGGAGCGATATGCCAGATGAATTTATCGACGGCTAACCGTCGTTACCGGCCCTCCTGATTGCGTATTGGAAGATCAGTTCTTTTCCGAACGTTTCACGGAGGCTTAAACTGAAGGTACAGACAAGGCCCGTTCAGGCGAGCGGCGCGACCAACGCAAAGCAGGTTCGTCAGAAACGCTGGGCTTGAATTCAGGACGCAACGCGTCCACGCAACTACTAAAACCCGTTAAGGAGTATCATAAATGGCTACGAAAGAGGAAATTTTTGCCACTGTCGCTGAAGTCTTGGTTGACTCGTTGGCCGTCGACGAAGAAGAAGTTACCCGAGAAGCGACCCTGGTCGACGACCTCGGAGCCGAATCGATTGACCTTCTCGAAATCGTTTTCAACCTTGAAAAGAAATTTGACGTCAAAATCGACCGCAGCGAACTTATTCCCGAAGACCTCTTCACCAATCCCGAATACGTCGTTGAAGGCAAACTGACTCCCGCCGGACTCGCCGTTCTCGAAGAACGTCTTCCGAACGCGAATCTGGACGCTTTCAAAGCCAATCCTCTCGTCCAGAATATTTCCAAAATTTTGACCGTTGAAGACCTCTGCAACGTCGTCGAACAGAAATTGGCGTGAGTTACTCGATAAGACGCCGCGACAGACCCATCCGGCGGTCGTTTGCGCGCCGTAAGGCGCGCATTTGCATATTGCGGCGCGCGGCGTCTGTTTTTTAGTTGCTTGTTTTCCTTGGGGTTCGTCCTGCAGAGAGGAGCTCCGGCGCGTCTGAGCGCTTGTCAGGCGCAATAAAGGATATCTTTACGGCGCTCTGCGCGGCGTCGAACGTGGGAACGGTATGAACTGGTACTGGATCGATCGATTTACCGTATTTGAGAGTGGTAAAAGAGCGAAGGCCGTCAAAGCGATTACTCGCGCCGAAGGGCATTTGCGCTCTCATTTTCCCTATCATGCGTTGGCTCCTGCGTCCCTCATTATTGAGGGCCTCGCTCAAACGGCCGGTTTAACCGTTAACGAAGCGACGCATTTTCAGAAGAAGGTCGTCCTCGGAAAAATTCCCTCTTTGAAATTCTATCAAACGGAAATTGTTCCGGGCGACGTACTTACTTACGAAGCGGTCTTGGAATACATTAATCCAGAAGGTTCCTCGGCCCTCGTTTCAGTTCATCGCGGCGACGAATTGATCGCCGAAGGTAAGTTGTTTTTCGCCCATCTGGGCGCCGATTTCGCTCAACAGGAGCAATTTGCCGAAGGCGATCTTGAAGATTTAGTTCGCGCCTACGGAATGTACGAAGTGGGAGTCGACGCGGAAGGCAATCCGCTCGTCGATCCTGCGACGAAAAGAGCCTGACTTTTCGCAAAATAGAGGCGGGAATACAACGTTTTCCTTGCCCCTTGAAAGTTAGAAACGCGTGGGAACGCCGTCGGGTAAATTTGGATATGGAGGTTTACCGTGAGCCGTAAAGTTGTTGTTACGGGTATTGGGTTGGTTACGCCCCTTGGTCACGACGTTGAAACGATCTGGCGCCGTATGCTGAACGGCGAATCCGGAGTCGGACGTATTACGATTTTCGACGCGTCGAACTATGCGACCCAAATTGCGGCTGAAGTCAAAGACTGGGACGTCGACGACATTGGAGAAAATCCTGCCGATTGGAAGAATCAGGATCGGCACACAAAATTCGCCGTCGGCGCCGGGTACAAAGCGATGAAAGATTCCGGTCTGCTCGACGAAGGCGCGCAGTCGCTCGATCCCGAACGGTTTGGCGTTTATACGGGCGCGGGCGAAGGCGAACAGAGCTTTAGTGATTTTGCCGAGATGATGGTCGCCGCGCTCGACGAAAACGGCAATCTTGACGAAGGTAAATTCATTCAGAAGGGCATGGAGATTCTCAATCCCGTTCGCGAACTCGAACAGGAACCGAATATGCCCGCGGCCCATTTAGCGGCTATGTTCAACGCTAAAGGCCCGAACGTCAACTGTCTGACCGCGTGCGCGGCCAGCGCTCAGGCGATCGGCGAAGCAGCTGAAATCATTAAGCGGAACGAGGCCGACGTCATGATCGCGGGAGGCGCGCACTCGATGATTCATCCGTTTGGCGTTACCGGATTCAACCTCCTCACCGCGTTGAGCGTTTCGAACGACGAACCGGAAAAAGCGTCCAAGCCGTTCGATAAGAATCGGGACGGGTTCATTATCGGAGAAGGAGCCGGCATGCTCATTCTCGAAGAACTCGAACACGCAAAAGCCCGCGGCGCGAAGATCTACGGCGAAATTGCCGGATACGGCGCGACTTCCGACGCTTACCGTATTACCGACACGCATCCGGAAGGACGCGGAGCCATTAGCTGCATGAAGCTCGCTCTCGAAGACGCGAACGTCAAACCGGAAGAGGTCGACTACATTAACGCCCACGGAACGAGCACCGGCGTCAACGACCGCGTCGAATCCCTTTCGATTCGTGAAGTCTTCGGCAAATACGCGTACCAGATCCCCGTCTCCAGCACCAAGAGTATGACGGGCCATCTTATCGCGGCTGCCGGCGCGACCGAGTGCATCTACTGTCTGCTCGCCATTCGCGACAACATTGTTCCTCCGACCATTAACTTCGAAACGCGCGATCCCGACTGCGACTTGGACTACGTCCCGAACGTCGCGCGCAAAGTTAAGGTCGACGTCGCTCTGAGCAACAGTTTTGGATTTGGCGGTCAGGACGTCTCGTTAGTCGTCCGTCGATTCGTCGCCTGATCCGAAGCCGCGCAAAGCGCGCGCTCCGCGTTGAAAAACTATCCCGGAAGACGCTTGTTTTCCGGGATTTTTTTTATAGAATTCCAACAGGCGTTCCGAGACGTCTCGGGCTTTTTTCAGAAAAGAAACGAATAGGAATAAAATATGAAATTCTTTATCGCGGGGATTATGCAGGGGTCTAAAACCGACGTTTCTCTGCATGGACAGAACTATCGCGACGCGCTTAAAGAGTCCCTTCAAAAGGCGTTTCCCGACTCTGTCGTTTACGATCCTTTCGAACGGAATAAGGATTCCCTCTATTACGCTCCTGAGACGGGGCGTCGAGTCTTCCTTACGCACAATCAAATGTGCGGTTCCGAAATAGACGTTCTAGTCGCCTTTGTCCCCGAAGCGTCGATGGGAACGGCCATTGAGATTTGGGAAGCTTGGAAAAACGGAGCGCTTGTGCTTACGATCAGCCCTATGGCGACAAACTGGGCTGTTAAATTTCTGAGCGACGCCGTCTACCCCGACCTTGATTCTTTTCAGGCGGCTCTCGACTCCGGCGAAATTGCCCGCTTCATTGCCGAAGCGAACCCCCGTTCCGTCAAGCGATCGCTGGATCATTTCGACAAACTCATTAACGCAAAATAATTGCCGAGACGGTCGCTCGAGAATTTATTCCCATGGGGAAAGGCTCCGCAAAATGCAAAGGAACAAGTTGGTTGTCTTTTGGATCGTACTTCTCTTTGCGGCGCTTGTCGCAAGGATAGCGGTCGCGTTCTACTGGGATAATAAAGTTCGTTCAGAAGCCGATTCCGCCGCAGTTATGACTGACGGTTCGGAAGCAAACTCGGACCGCGCCGCGTTCTTTTTCGGAGATTCCGACTCCTACTGGAATTTGGGCCGCGCGCTTGCGTTTCACAGACCCTACGAATTTGATCCGGAGCGACATTGGCAGATTTTTCGAACGCCCGGCTATCCGGCTGTTCTCGCTCCGCTCTTTTGGATTTTCGGAGAGAATCCCCCTACCTTGGCGGCGCGAATTCAAGGCGCGCTCTTTGGAACCCTCAACGTCGCCCTTGTGGGTCTTCTCGCGGCGTCTTTGTTCGCATTCCCGAACACCAAAGGACGATGGCGCTGGATTCCTCCCCTTTCCGGGGTCTTCGTCGCGTTCGATCCTACCCTCGTCTTTCAGAGCGTCCTTATTCTCTCTGAAGAGTCCTTTCTGACGTTTTCCTTATTGCAGAATCTATGCGCAATCAATCTCGCAAAAAAACTGGGGATTCTCCCCTACCCCGTAAGAGACATGCGCGTTTTCGCAAAGAAACCGCCAATCTTGGAATGGACGCAGCCTATCCCTACCGCGTGGCTCGATCTCTTCCTCCCGGCAATAGCGCTCGGAGTTACGACGGCGGCGACAGTTTATCTCCGCCCAAGCTGGTACTATTTCCTCCCGTTTGCAGCCGTTATCGCGGCGGACTTTCGCATTTGGACCGGAAACGCGCACGAACTTGAAGATTTTTACTATACGCGAAAAGCAATCTTCTTCTCTTGGAGAAAACTTGCCGTAGCCGCCGTCGTAACGCTTTCGGTCGCCCTGTTCGCGCTGAATCCGTGGATCGAGAGAAATAAACGCCTTACGGATCAATTCATTCCTACGTCTCTTCAGATGGGCGCAAGCCTATACGACGGCCTAAATCCAAACGCCACGGGCGCAAGCGACATGCGTTTTGTCGACGAATTCCGCCAAGCGGAACTCAATTCCCCGTCCGGTCCGACAAACGTTCATTTTGAAGTCAGACTTGACCGCCGCATGAGGAACGCCGCTCTCGATTGGGTCAAATCCAATCCCGGAAAGGCGATTGAATTAGCGTTCGTCAAAGTCTACCGACTGTGGGCCCCCCTGCCGCGAGAGCGCGCGTTTTCTAAACCTGTGTTGCAGACGGCCTTAGCAGTATCGTTTATACCTGTTTTCCTTCTCGGCATAGCGGGCGGCGTTCGCTCTTTCCGCCGGCGCGGCGCGGCGTGGACGCTCCTCGTTCCCGCGCTTTACATAACCTGCTTGCATTCAATTTTCGTCTCTTCTATTCGATATAGAACGCCCGTTTGGTACGGTTTTTCCATTCTCGCGGCATATTGGATACTCTCAACCGTCGATCAATGGAGAGAAAAAAGAATAAACTAAAAAAGCCCAATTATGCCGATTATATGAGCGTTTGCAGCAAAAGACGGGGAAAAAATCTCGAAAAATCGAATCAGTTTGAAGTTGGCGCTAGAAAATACGCTCTCTTTAAATTATAATGAAGCAAGGTCGGTTATTGGGCTTGAGAAAGGCTCTATGCCGGACTGCTTTGTTAGGGACGCCCGACTTATCCGGGGTTCCCGTATAAGACGGGGCCGTTTGAGCGGTCTTCGGTTAAGTTGTACGATTGAGTATTCTGTCGTTCGGAGAATAAAAATGCCGCGTTTTTCGTCGCTTCGTTCCCTTTGGACGGTCGCGCGTTCGGGAATTCTACTTTCCATTTTCGTTTGCGTTGTGAGTTCAAACGGCGCCGCGTTTGCCCAGATGGACTCCGATAAGACGGCCACCATGGAGCTCGGCGACCCTGTCGACCCGATGTACTCGGGTTCTCCCGGCGCGCAGCAGCAAACGGCGACAATTACCAACGTTGGGAGCGGTCTGAAGCGATCAGAGAATTCGCTTGCAAAGATTCAAGCGCTGCTCTACAGCGATACGACGTTCGTCGTTCGAATCGATCTTAACAAGATTGACTACGAGAGCGTCGCGGCGTTTGTCGACGAGGTCGTCGATAAGGCCGGCGGAACCGTCCAATCGAACGACGAATACTTGGTTTCGCTTCGCGAATCGCAGAAGGAAAACGCAAAATCGTCTTTCAAAACGCTCCTCTCCACTCTTCAGAACATCTTTGTTCAAAAGGCGTTCAACAATAAATTCGACGAAGTCTATTTGATCGCGTATCAGAACGACTCCGGCGACAGCTGCCAGATTCTCGCTACGCCTATCGACGGTTTGTCCGCAGAAGAGCAGAACGCCGCAATCGACGCGATTGAAAGCATTTGGTCGCCGATCACGATCTTTAAGCGTTACGGATTCATCGTCGCGACGTACAGCCACGATAAAGCGGTACAGCCCGACGTTGACGAAATCACCAGTCGCTACGAAGCCAAGGCTCGCGAAGAGCAAAAGACCCCTGCGTACGGCTCCTATTCCGCGTCCGGTTCTAATAACAACTCCTACGACAGTTACGGAGATCGCGGCGGTTCCATGTCCGCCAGCCCCATGATGGGCGGCGTCACTATGGGCGGAACAATGGGCGGAGCGCAAAGCGCCTCGAATATGTCCTCCCTCGTGGCAGACTATCAAGCCGAAGTTGAAAAGGCGGTCAAAAACGCAAGAGCCGACTCTCGCAAGGCGGTTCTTCCGTTTATTCGCAAACGTTTTGAGAAGCCCGCTTCCGCGGAAGACGGCAAGAAGGTTTTCGATTGTTTGCGTCAAGGCGACGGCGCGGCGGTCACCGTCGCTATGACCAATCTTGAAGAGCTCGCCAAGCTTGCCAATTCGGGGTTGGATTCCGACGATGACGACGACGTCGCGAGCCCATTTGCCGGTCTTGGCGCCGCCGACGACGACGGAGAGGAAGATCCGAATATCGCTTCCATTACCGAAGAAGCGAAGAAGAATATGGACGCCGTAAACTTGGCGAAAGCGTATACGCTTTCCCTTTCGCTCGTCGGTTCCCCCAAGCTTGTGATCGTCGGGCACTTCAACAGCGCCGACGACGCAAAGACGCTTGGAGACGCTCTCCAAGCTTCGTATGTTGTCATTAAGCCGCTTGCTAAAAAGTTCTTAGACGAACAACTTGCGGAAGCGGAAGTTCCGGAAGACCAACTCGTCGATTTCACGCCGCTGCTTGACGATCTGTTCAACGGCGCGAAACCTCAGGTCAACGGTTCGAAAGTCGGTATTGTCGTCGACCTCGACGCCATTAAAAAGAACGCGTCTCTCTTCCTGCCCCTCTTAGGCGGCAAAGAAGCGAAATCGGAGCAAGAGCTCGAATCTGAATCTATCGATTGGGGCGCCGCCGACGGCGACAGCGACGACGCCGATTCCGCAGACGCCGCGGATGACGACGATCCCTTCAACGACGGAGACGCCGACGAAGATGAAGACGCCGCTCCTGAGAAAGAAGACGGCGGTTCTGACGACGACGATCCCTTCGGAAGCGATGAAGACGATCCGTTTGCGTAATCGTTTCGAATTCCGTTAAACGTTTGTGGCCCGAGACCGTTCGTCGGTCTCGGGCTTTTTTATTCTATCCGCGCGGTAAAGAAAAAGGCGGCATTCGTCGGGCTTTTCCCCAGAACAGTCCGAAAGAAACTGCGTATGGGCGTCCGTTAAATCTTTGTACAAAAAGACACGCCACATTAGTCCACCCGTTCTGTCGCGCCTGCGGTTCGTTCCCTCCTACGTCTGAAATCGACGCCGAATCTGTCGTTATGAAACGCGAATTGTTCCCCTTCTGCCGTGTATATCTAACGTTCGGGCCTTGACGCGGAGCATGCCGTTTTCGGCGCTTGGCTCTTCGACGGTAACGGCGACGGCGTCCCCGTTCGAGAGCGGTCGGCTTTGATAACGGCTAAGCTTCAACCGCAACAGCTTATAAAACGCAAAACGTCCGCAGAAGAAAGAACCCGCGCCTCTGTTGACATATAGAAACGGCGGAGGCGCGTTCGACAAATAAAAAACCCCTCGGAGCCTGGACTCCAAGGGGCTTGTTCTTAGCCTGTCAAAGGTTGCGTACGCTTACGCCAAGTCTCTGTCCTCAAACAGGGTCAGGGACAGGAGCATCGCGACGCACGCGAACAGAACCGAATAGAGACCGGACAACGCCACATAGTCCCAACCGACAGACCTGTTCATTGCAATTGCCGTTTCCATATTAAAGTGATCCAAAATTGGCAAGAATGCGCAGACCAAATTGGCGAAGAACCCAATAATCGGCATATTCGCAACGGCGTCAGAGGCGACGATCATCGGAACGACGTGCCCAAGGCCGTAGATCGTCAAGCAGACGGTCAAGTTCGGAAGCAAAGGCAGACGGGTCGAAATCGCGATCGCGATCGCCGTCAGAACGATCGTCTCAAAATAGGCGAGCAAAAGACCGGGCACAACGCCGCGAACATATTCCCAACACTCGATCGCGGTCGGCAAATCCTTGGCGGACTCGCGCGCGTCGTAAACGAGCTTGTAGGAAACGGTATTCAAAAAGAATATCCCAAGAATCAGGAACAGCGCTGTAACGGCGACCATAACGCCCAAGTACTTGCCGAAAACGAACTTCTGACGTCCGACCGGCTTCGCGAGAATCATTAACGCCGTTTTACCTTCAATTTCGTCGGCAATCGACGTTGAAGCCGTCCAAATCGCCAAGAAAACGCACGTCAGCTTGACGAGCGTCAAACCTTGCGAAACGACGATTTTAATATCTTCGCCAAGGGTATGGTACGGAAGAAACGGAAAGATAAACAGCCCGAAAAGCCCGACCAGAGTTAAAATGAGGAACAGAGGCTGCAGCAGCGTCTCTTTCGCGGTAACCCACGCAATAGAACCGCTTCTCGGAAGAAGCAAGCGCATAATCATCGCCAAAATGATGAAAAGAACGACGACGCCAAGGGAGTAGACGTCGACCTTGGACGCCGCGCTAAGCCAAGCGGGCAATCCGAACACAGGCGCGTCGACGAGCGTCGTTACATTCGAAAGCAACAGTGACTCCATTATCCAAAAACTCCTCGCGAGCGAAAAAAGGTATAAGTTCGTTTCAAGGAAATAGCGCCCCGATTTGTCTGCGGCAACATTGCGCGCGACAAAACAAACGGCAACTACTCTTTCTCTATTTTACTCCAAAATCCTATTTTTGACAAGAACCGATTTAAATCGCTCCTTGTAAATAGGCTAAAAACTTTTATACTTACAATCAAAATCAAGACGCGGCGTTAACTTCGCACAAGCGTTTTTCTTGATTTATTTTCTCTATTTTAATTTATGCCCGTCCGAAAGGAAAGAACGTCGCATTGAAGTTCGGTTCGGTTTGACGACGCTCGAAATTTACCGACACGTACAAAATGAATCGCCGTTTAGCAACGTCCCTTCGAGGATTCGTCGACTGCACCGACGCAAGCGCGCCCGCGAAGCTCTTTCGCGCCCTCGCGCTGCCGGCGTCTTTCCTCTATTCGCTCGTAATTCGCGCGCGCAATCTCCTCTACGACCTTGGCGTTTGCCCTCAGACTCATGTTGGCCGCGCCACGATCGCCGTCGGCAATGTGACTCTTGGCGGCGTAGGCAAAACGCCTTTTGTCGGATGGCTCACGCGAAAATGTCTCGATCTGGACGTAACGCCCGGCCTCGTCAGCCGAGGATACATGGCCAAGGAACAGTCGTCCCTGTACGACGCGCGTTCAACAAGTCCTCAGTCAAACGGCGCGCTCAACGACGAAGCGCGTGAACAGGCGCTGCGTTTTCCCACAACGCCGCACTTTCTCGGATCGAATCGCGTTGAAGTTGCGAATGCTCTTCTATCCGCGCGGCCGGACGTCGACGCGATCATTCTTGACGACGCGTTTCAACACCGCCGAATCGCTCGCGACTTAAATATTCTTCTCCTTGACGCGCTCAATCCGTTCGGCGGAGGACGCGTCGTTCCCGCCGGTTTTCTGCGCGAACCGCTCTCGGGCATAAAGCGCGCGGACGCCGTTATTTTAAGCCGCGCCGACCTTGTTACCGTCGCCGAACGCGAAACAATTCGGAAAAAGGTCGCCAAGATCGCGCCAAAAGCCGTTTGGGCTGAGATAGCGCAACGTCCCGTCGACGTCTTTGAGTACGAACGTCCCGACGAAAAAGACTCTTCGCCCAAACGAACCGACTACATTTCGTGGCGCAATGCCTTCGCGACTCGGCGTTTCGTCGCGTTCTGCGGTCTCGGCGCTCCGGCCGGCTTTCGCAAAACCTTAGCGCGGGAAAACCTCGACGTGAGGTCGTTCATTCCCTTCCCTGACCATTGCGCGTATTCGGAAGACGACTATCGGCGTATTCTCGACGAAGCGGCAAGAGTCAACGCCGACGCGTTCGTCGTTACTCTCAAAGATTTTGTGAAACTTCGAGAATTTATCTCTCAATCGCCGGCGCCGGTTTTTGCGCTCGGCGTCGGAATCGAATTTCTTACCGGTCAGGAGCAGTTTGAAGTCTTGATTAGCGCGGCGATAAAAGCGCGCTCCTATAATTAGAATCAATTCATTGAAAAAAATTTCAGCCGAAATAAAATTCTATTGGTTGTTCCGTTTTCTAATGAACATTTCAATGGAGGATTCGCCGGCATGAAATTTGTAACTTCTTTTCTAACAGCAACGCTCTTGTCGTTTGCCTTCTCAGACGCCGTCTATGCGCTTTCTCCCAAAACAAACCCGGATTGTTGGGGGCGGTGCGCTCCGACGCCTGCCGTCGTCAATCCGGCGGTTTTGTCCCCTTCTCAAAAAGTCGTATCGCTAAGAGGCGCCTGGGATTTCAAAACAGATCCCGGGTTCGGCTCCCTCTTGCAATTTGGATTCGGCAATCTTAACGAAGATTTTTGGAGCGATAAATTATCGATTAACGTTCCGGGATGCTGGGAAGCGCAAGGCGTGGGAGAACCCGGTCTCAGCCAAACCTGGGACTGCAAATGGGACTGTAATCCCCGGCCGTTAAATCACGTGTATACCGGCGGCGCCATTTACCGCAAACTCGTTAAAATTCCAGAGGACTGGCAAGGTTCCCGTATATGGTTAAAGATTGGCGGAGCAAGATCGGAGGCGAGATTCTGGATCGACGGCGTTCCAATTGGAATTATAAATAACTATTGCGGTTCTTATAAATACGACGTTACTCCGTTCGCCAAGCCCGGAAAAACCGTCGAACTTATCGGCTACGTGAGAAACGACGTTCCAAGCCGCAAAGGCCAAATGTGCGATTTCCATAAATTTGGCGGGCTTTACCGCGACGTCGAATTTGAGGCGACCCCGCAAACTTGGCTCGACGACGTATGGGTGCAAGGCCAACTCTCTAAATCGGCAAGCGATCCGCAAAACGCGCGCGTTCACCTGACCGTCAAAACTGCTCGCGAGCGGGAAGACGTCGAGCTGTACGTCGCTATCAAAACCCTTGACGGAAATATTGTCGCAGAAAACCGCCAAACGCTTTCGGTCGCGAAAAATATCGACGGCGATCCCGCGGCGGAAACGGTCGTCGATATTCCCGTCGACGGCGTCAAACTCTGGTCTCCGGAATCGCCGACGCTCTATCTTGCCGACGTCAAAATAGTTAATGGCGCCGACAAATCTGAACACGGTTGGGTCGAACGATTCGGGTTTCGCAAATTTGAGGTTATTGGGAATCGTTTCTATTTCAATAACCGTCCTTTCTTTATTCGAGGATACGGCGAAACGTTCATCTATCCTGAAACGCTCGTTTCGCCGGCCGATCGCGAATTCCATCTGAAAAACTTCGCGGTCATTAAAGAGGCAGGTTTTAACGAAACGCGCATGCATACACATTGCGAGCTCCCCGAATATTTCGAAGCGGCGGACGAAGCGGGCGTTCTGATTCAGCCGGAACTCCCTTATTACAGTTCCGTTCCAACCGAGGGATTCGAGCCCGATCCAATGCGCGATCTTCAGGAGCTTTACAGACACTATCGCCGGTATACGTCCTTTGCCATTTACTGCATGGGCAACGAAGGAGAATTCGATCCAGCAACTAACGCAGCCCTGTTTCGTTGGGTTAAAGAGAACGACCCTGATCGCGTGTATCAGCTTCAGGACGGAGGGAGAAACACCCCGGAAGTCTCCGAATTCTGTACGCAGCCGTATAACGTTTGGCCGCGCGGAACGTACGACGCTTTACCCTATCCCTTTGTCGCTCATGAATATCTGAACCTGACCGTTAAATTGGATCCGCGGCTCGAACCGCTTTTCACGGGCGCGATTCCTTCGCCCGTCTCAATGAAAGAGTACGAGGCGCAGCTCAAAAAGTTTGGATTGACTCGCGAATGGGGCGACGCGTGCATCCACGCCGCGGGCGCGCTGCAGGCGTACTGGCAAAAAGAGGGGATTGAATCGGCAAGGCGCGATCCAGCCTGCGACGGATACTGCTTCTGGAATTTTATCGATCAAATGGTCGTTCAAGGGCCCGCGTACACCTCGCAGGGCTATATGAACGCGTTCTATCAGGTTAAAGACGGCGGAATAACGCCAAAAGAATTTGCGCGCTTCAATTCGCCTGTCGCCCTTCTGCCAGAATTCGATTCGACAGCCGATATTTATACTTCCGGCGACGTCGTTCCTCTGTCGCTCTGGATTGCGAACTACGGGGACCAGCCTTTAAAACAGGGAAAGATCGAATGGAGATTGGAAGACGCGACAAACGCTAACGCAACCGTCGCCGAGGGCGCTATTCCCTTTGAAGAGTACGCGGTTGGAGAAACGCGCGTTGCGGCGATCGTAGGAGTATCTATTCCCGAACTGGCACATGCGGCCGAACTTAAACTGCACGCCGAAATCTATGGCGCCAACGTCGAAAACACAACGACAATTTGGGCGTTCCCCAAACGTCAACCGCTCTCGCTCGCGAACTGTCTTGTCGATTCAGAATTTGCGGAATGGTTTGCCGAACGTTTCGAAGACGTCGTCGAATATACAGACGCGACTAAAACAGACGTCGATAAGATTTTGATTACGCCCTACGGTTCCGAAAGCTACCAAGAAGGAATTCGGGACGGAAGGCGCATTTTGGCGATCCGACAGGGACTGGGCGCGTCCAACGTTTCGCTGGGCTGGTGGGCGTTCGGCTCTCAATTAGGAACGGCGTTCGCAACGTCTCACGCTTTCGACGGTTTCCCAGTCGGAAAGGATATGATACCGTCGTTATGGTTCCGAATGATGACGGACGATCCGTTGACGCTTTCAGAATCCTCGGATAAATTCAATCCGTTAGCGTTAGGCGAATTAGTAGACGGCTATTCCCTTTACGTCGGCGAAAAGAAAGAGGGGAACGCCAGAATCCTGGCGACCTTTGGACTGAATCTGCTCCAAGACGTCGCCGAGTCGCAGGCGCTGCTCGATTCCTTTATCAAGTACGTAGAAAGCGACGGATTCAATCCGCAATTGCCGGCTTCCGACGACTAAACGTCGAGCAAATTCGTTCTTTCTTACTTTCGATACGGCGTTCGCGCAATTACGCGGACGCCGTATTCTTTCAGCCGCTTGCTAAACGGTTGGAAACTTCTTTCAATTCGTATTCCAAAACAAAACCGATAAACGGTTACTTCTCAATCGAGGTTAACGGAAATTTCGTCAACGCGCCGACTCGCAGCGGTTTATCTTTAAATACGGCCGTATAAGAAACGTAGACCCATCCGTCGTGCTCGACGACGCACGGATAAAAAGACGTCGCCAGTCGACTTGTCGTCGTGGGATCAGAAATCATATAGACGTGTGAAAACGCGTTCTCATCCGGTCGGGCAATCGCAATGGCGAGCGAATCGCGTGAATTTGCTTCGATTGACGTTACGTCGACCGTTCCGTCGGCTAATCGCGTAAACGACGGCATATTAAAGACGATATACCTAATTCCGTCGCTGAACTTTCCGGCCGCAAATTTCGAATGGACCGCTGGAAACTCATGATTCGGCGCCGACCGCCACGTTTCGCCCCAATCGCGGCTTTCATAAAAATTCGGAAACGGCGAATCTTCGCGCCGAGTAACCGCGAGGACGTTGGAACCGTCGACTACGACGCCCGTTTCGGCGAAAACGTTGACTTTCTCGTTCATGTCCATTCGCACGAGCCGCCATGCCTTTTCGATATCCTGCCCCTGACTGACGTAAACGGCCGGAGTCGAAGCAAACGTTTGGCCGGGCTTTGCCGCATAGCTGCCGGATACGATATAGTTCCCTTGCGCGTTGAGAATCGGCGCTTGCATCGACAAAAGCCGTTCCGCGATCGGCGACAGTTCTATCCAGCTTTTCTTCTCCGGGTCGTACTTCGCCAAAAGACAGTGGACAGGACGTTCCGCATGGCTTTCAAGATTCGTTAACAGGTAAAGCGTATTGTCGACCGTCATAAACTGAAGACCGACGTACATCGTTCCAGAATCGGAATTGCGATCCATAACAATCTCCGGTTCCGTCCACGTAGCGCCAAAATCGAAAGAACGCCGGGCGCGCTGAATCGTCTTCCCTTGAAGTTCCTTCTCGACGTTGTTGTACCAT
>CADACS010000068.1 GCA_902786505.1 uncultured Planctomycetota bacterium
CCTAAAAGTGACGTAGAACTCCCAACCGCAGGAGAGGAGCAGTTGGACGTCCTTAATCGACTCCACAGGCCACTCGTCGGACGAGCCGGTAAAGAGCGCTATTCTTTTTCCGTCCTCAAAGCCGTTTCTTATACGCCATTGCTTCTGCATCTCGTCCCAACGAAATCTGATTTTTTTATACGCGTCCCACATTTCCTTGTTGTACATCTTACCGTTCCTTTACCTTAATGCTATTTGCTTACTTCTTTTGTTATGCGCCGGTTCGAGCCATACGTGAATGTGCGGAAAGACATGGGTCCCGCTTCCATGCCAATAATCGAAGTCTTGCAAAACGACGCCGTTTTCGTCGTAGACGCGACGTTGGGCAAGTACTTTTATCTGCGTGTTCGGTATCGTTTTATAAAGAGCGATCGTTTTGCCTGCATATTCCGGACAGATTATCTTCAGAGATTGCTCGTCGTACACGCGTACGTCGATTCTTTTATTGTCCGTCCTCTTATCGCCCGATATTCTTTCTGATTCCAATTCCCATGTCGAACGACCTACGAACGCCGGGGGCGCGGCAAAAGAAAAGGGCGGCGAAGAATAAGCTCCGCCGCCCGCCGTTCGCATTGGAACGCGCGTCCCCGAACTCAGATCGACATGCGGTCGATAAGTTTTTCGACCTCCTCGGCGACGCGTCTATGTCCCTGAACGACTTCGTCTAGCGGCGTGAGAACAAACTGCCCGGAAACCATGCCCGCCATCTTGCCCGTCTCGCCCTGATGGAGCGCGTCGACCGCAAAGCAGCCGAGTTTCGTCGCAAGGACGCGGTCGGCGGGACAGGGCGATCCTCCGCGCTGAACGTGGCCGAGCACGACGTTTCGCATTTCGAACGGGCAACCCTTCTCTTTGAGGGCCGTCATGACTTCGGAGGATCCGCCCAACGAATCCCCTTCCGCGACGATCATAATAATCGAACGCTTTCCGAGGGCCTTGAATCTCCGCAGGTCGGCGACGATCCGTTCGATCGAGGTGGTCGTCTCCGGAATCGCGACGACTTCGCACCCGCCCGCGAGCGCGATGTACGCCGCGAGATCCCCGCAATGCCGGCCCATAACCTCGACGAGAAACATCATGTCGTGGCTGCCGGCGGTGTCGCGCAGCTTATCGACCGCGTCGACGCCGGTCTGAACGGCGGTCGCGAATCCGATCGTATAGTCGGTGCCGAGCAAGTCGTTGTCGATCGTTCCGGGGAGCCCAATAATCTGCCCGTCCCAGAATTTACCGATATCGCGCGCGCCCGAAAGGGTTCCGTTTCCGCCGATCGGAATGAGGGCGTCGAAGCAATGGTCCTCGAGAATCTGAACGGCTTTCTTAACCCCTTCCTCGTCGTACATTTCTTTACAGCGGCTGCTGTTAAGAAACGCGCCGCCCTTATTCGTGAGGCCGGAAACCTCGCGCGGGTCGATCTTGCGGTCGACGCCGCCCCAGAAATCCTCTTTAAAGATCCCCTGATATCCGCGCCGAATCCCGACGACGTTGTCGTTATACTTTTCCG
Source organism: uncultured Planctomycetota bacterium (assembly GCA_902786505.1). Lineage (GTDB taxonomy): Bacteria > Planctomycetota > Planctomycetia > Pirellulales > Thermoguttaceae > RUG369. The sequence continues at coordinate 1,541 of CADACS010000068.1, forward strand.
CCGCGCGAATAATAGCGCGCAAGCACGGATTCATTCCGGGCGCGTCGCCGCCGCTGCACAAAACGCCAATCTTCATTCCCAACTCCTACTGAGCGCGTTCTGGCGCGCCACAGACGAAAACGTAACTACCGGCGGCGGCCCACGCGCCGCCGCGACCGGTCAAATTGTACCTTATTTCCCTCAGAGGGCAATATCATTAAACGGCGGGCCGCGTCCGGAAAAAGAAAAACGCGCCGACGGCTTCGCAGGGCCGCCGAACGCGTTTCGATTCCGAATAGAGCGCCGAGCAGGGCAATTAGAAAATGAGCGCGCACATAAGCGCGAAAAAGACGAACGCCGCGGCGGCGATCCCCAGCAGAACGAACCCGAACACGCCGAGCGCGCGAATGAGAGCGCGCCAGTTGCCCCAGCAGAGCCCGACAAGGAGCCCGAAGATCGCGCCGAGCGGACCGGCGAGGACCAGTCCGACGCACGTCGCGATCGCGACCGTCAGCAGGCGTCCGGGCTTCTCCTGCTCCGGCCGACCGTTCACAATAACGACCGGCGCGCCGCCCTGTCCGGAGCCGGTTACAACCGTCTGAGAGACGCCGGACGAAGAGGACCCGGTCGCGACAAAGAGCCCGACGACGCCGAGCGCCAGGACGGCAAGGACGGAAACTCCAAATCCGACCGCCAGCGTCGCCGCGATCTTGCCCGGAGAATTCGGAAGGATTCGCGAAAGGAAGCTTTTGCGCGCGTTCCGCTCTTCGGCAAGTTGGCTCAGGCGCTCGGAGAGCCGTTCCGATTCGGGCGCGGGGTCGGCGTCCGCGGCGTCGGAGCCGTCAAAAACGGAATCGACGAGCGCGTCGCGGTCCGCGTCGGCGTCGGAAACGACGTCGGTCGGGCGCAGCCGGTTTTCACGCGCGGCGCGTTCGTCCGTCGATTCGTCGGTCATGGCCGCAAGCTCGTCGAGCAGCCCGTTTTCCGCGGCGGTCGACGACGCGTCGGACGTATCGGGATCGTAGCCGAGCGAATCGATCAGCTCGATTCGCCGTTCGAGCCGATCCCGTTCGGCGAGCGCGCGCGTCATGCCAAGTTCATACTGCGCGAGACGGCTGCGAAGCGCGTTCGATTCGCGACGCAGAACGAGCGCCTCCTGAAATTGCTCATACGCGAGCGCCGCGTCCGGATTCGCGGCGACGTCCGCGGACGCCGTTCCGGCGCGCAGGTCCCGCTTAACGGCGTCGCGCGTCTCGGAATCGAGCCGCGCGAGCGTCTGCGCGGCGGCGGCTCCGATTTCCCGCTCTTTGACTTCGTACTTCGCGAGCTGGGCGCGAATCGATTCCCGCTTAACGTTCGCGTCCGCAAGCTTTTCGTCAAACTCGCGGAGCCGCCCTTCGAGCCCAGCCGGGCTCTTGGCGACGAGCGCCGTGAGCGTGAGGCCGCGCTCCGCGCGCCAGCCGTGGGTCGCGAACGCGCCGATCGCCAGAACGCCGATCGCGGAAATCAAAATGCCAGTCAGTATCTTCGCAGTCTTCATAACGCGCCGTAATATTTCTAGTTCGAGCGCGGGCGTCGGTCCGCGCCGTTTAAACCGTCGTTAGAGAAGCCGCGCGTCGTCACGCGCGCTTACATAAGCCAAACGCTCAAATAATCCTTCAGCTTTTTCGACGCCAAGTCGAAGACGCCGCGCAGCTTCTTAACGCGGCGCACGGCGACGCGGAGCGCGTCGAACGTCCGCCGGTCGACAATTGTGCGGAGCCACGCGTACGCCTCCGCGTCGGTCGTTCCGCGAAAGGTCGAAGCCTTCTGATAGACCGCCGTAAGGGTCTCGGCGAGCACGTCGCCGGCGTCTTCGAGCGTTACGGAATATCCTCCGGACGCCTCCCGGTACGATTCGAGCCTGCGTTCGACCCGTTTGCGGAAATACGCCTCGTTGCGCGCCGCAAGCTCGTAGAGACTCGCGTTGAGGAGCGCGTCGTCTCCGTCGCGAACGGCGGCCGCGATTCGGTGAATTAACTCGCAAAGTTCCTGCTTCGGTTCGTCGGTCATTCGCCAGCCTTACGCGCAGTCGGCGCCGGATAGTGAGTTCGCGTCAGTTCCAGTAGGCGTCGAGTTCGTCGACCGCGTCGGCGGGCTCGAGTACGTCGCTCGGATTGAGCTCGGTCTTTTTCGTCTGCGCCTCGTCCTGATACGTGTCCGCGAGCGCGTTGAGTTCGTCGATTTCGTCCTGGATTGTCTGCATCGCCTTGCCGGAATCGCCCGCCGCGACTCCGTTTACGCTCGCCTCCATCTCGGCGAGCTCCGCGTTGAGCTTCGAGACGTCGCGCGCCGCGGAGAGCTCGCGAACGCGGTTCTCCATCTTGGCCAGTTCGGCGGTCATTTCGCTCTTCTTGGCGCGTATCTGCTCGGAAACGGCGCGCATGCGGTCGATCGACTCCTTCTTCTGATTCGCGACCGTCTCGAGCGTCTTATATTCGTCGTTCCAGCGGTCGAGCGTTCCGTAGACCTCTTCCGCGGCGATTCGCTTGGCGCCGAACGGGAGCTCGATCGCGCGCTGCTCCTCGGTCAGGCTCGCGCGTTCGCTCGGCTTCGGGAGCCCGGCCTCTTTCGCGGCCGCGGACAGGCGCGATACCGCCTCTTTGAGCCGCGCCGCCTCCTCGACGTCGCGATTCCACGCGTACTCCAATTTCCGCGCCTTAACGTTGTATTCGCGCGCCTGTTCGTCAAACGTCGCGATCTTATTGCGGTACGCCTCGATCGCCTTGTCCACGCGCGCCGACGCCGCCGCGCGGTCGACCCGCTGCGCTACGTCGCGCGCCTTGTCGGAGAAGAACCCGAACTGCCAAACGGCGATTCCGGCGACGATCGCGACGATACCGACGGTAGCCAAAATATTCTTAACCATGATATCCGTTCCTCTAAAATTCTATTATGCTAAATTCAATCCGCAACCTGCCGATTAGAGCGCCGCGCAGTATTCCAGCGCGGACCGTTCGATCGCCGCAAAGGCGGCGCACGCGAGCGGGAACTGCGCGATTAAAAAGACGCCGACCGCAATCGCGATCCGATTCGCGAGCGCGAGCCGCGCCTCCCATCGCCGCGCCGCAAACGCGCGTTCGGCCGCAATCGCCGCGCCCCTGCGCGCAATCGCCGGCCAATGCTCACGCAGAAACGCCTCCTCGGGCGTCTCGCGCGCTTCTGTTCGTTCGTCGGTCATAATTCGCTCCATTTCGTTACGTTAGTCTTTTCCGTTCGGGCTTCTTTCCGCCCGCTATAAAGAAAGACGGCGCCAGATCGGCCCCTCGGGGAAAAAAATGGAAATTTTTCAGAAAAAATTTCGGGCGCGGAAAGAAATGCGCGCGGCCTCCGAAAACGGCGCGGACGCGGCGATAAAAAAAGCGCGCGGCGAACCGTCGCGAACAGGGACGGCGCCGCGCGCGTAGGAGAAACTTCGGGCCGCTCTAAGCCCGGCAGGCTTTACTCTTTGACGAATTCCTCGATGCGGTCGAACGCCGTCTTGAGCGTGTCCATACTCGCGGCAAAGGACGCGCGCGCGTATCCGGGCGCGGAGAACGCCGAGCCCATAACGGTCGCGACCTTCTTCTGCTGCAGCAGTTCAAGGCACCAGTCTTTGTCGGTATCGACCTGAACGCCGTTATATTTCCGGCCGAGGAAATTCTTGATGTTGAAGAAGACGTAGAACGCGCCGCCCGTCTTGGGCGCGGTCATGCCGGGAATCGCGGCGATGCGTTCGGCGACGTAATCGCGGCGCTTCTCGAATTCCGCGCGCATCGCCGCCACGCACTCCTGATCCCCTTTGAGCGCGGCGAGCGCCGCGTACTGGCTGATCGAGCAGGGATTCGACGTCTCCTGACTCTGAAGACTCGCGATCTTCTTCGCGACGTTCTCCGGCGCGAGCAGCCACCCGATACGCCAGCCGGTCATCGCGTACGTCTTGCTTACCCCGTTAATGACGATCGTGCGGTCCTGAAGACCGTCGAAAAGGGTCGGGAAGCTCGTAAACGGAACCGCGTCGTAGACAAGCCGCTCGTAAATTTCGTCGGCGACGACAAACAGACCGTTCTCGACGGCGATCTTCGCGAGCTCGACGAGTTCCGATTTCGTATAGCACGATCCGGTCGGATTCGAAGGATTGCACAGCAGGAGCATACGCGTCTTGGGCGTAATCGCGGCGCGGAACGCCTCCGGCGTCAGTTTGAACGAATCCTGCTCTTGCGTCGCGACAATCTTCGGAACCGCGCCGCACAGCTTAATGAGCTCGGTATAGCTGACCCAGCAGGGGGCGGGCAGAATCGCTTCGTCGCCCGGATTGAGCGTCGCGAAGAGCGCGTTGTGAATCGAATGCTTCGCGCCGTTGGAGATTACGCACTGGCTGGAGGCGTAGTCGAGCCCAAACCGCGCTTTATAGTCGGCCACGACCGCCGCCTTGAGCTCCGGCAGCCCGCTCGCGGCCGTATACCGCGTATGGCCCGCGCGCATCGCGTCGACCGCCGCGTCGCAAATGTGCTTCGGAGTGTCGAAGTCGGGCTCGCCCACGCTCAAATTATAGACCGTCTCGCCTTGCGCCTTGAGTTCTTTCGCCTTCGCGGACATCGCCAGCGTCGCGGACGGCTCCACGCCCTGAACGATCTTCGATACCTCAATGTCCATTTCAACCCTCCTATTGCGAGTTACGGCGCAGCCGACGCGCCATGTCTTTGAAAACGCCAATATTATAATACGGCCGTCCGCGGTCGCAAGGCGGAGAGCGCATTTTCACGCCAAGAAAAAACGCCGCGCCCAACGTGAGGCGGGCGTTATAACGCAAACGTCCTATAATCTATACGCGTTTTCAATCAAATTCCAGGCCGTCGGACGGCGTTCCGGGGAGACGCAGAGCGCCGCCTGACGAACGCTGGAATTCTTATTCTGGCGCCTATTAAAGATTCTGCTGAAACCGCTCGGCGATCGGAACGGCGTTCGTCGCCGCCCCTTTGCGGAGACTGTCGGAAAGGCGCCGGAACGCGAGCGAATTGGCGGCCGCCGCCTATTAAAGATTCTGCTGAATCCACTCGGCGATCTGAACGGCGTTCGTGGCCGCCCCTTTGCGGAGATTGTCGGACAGACGCCGGAACGCGAGCGAATTGGCGGCCGCCTATTAAAGATTCTGCTGAATCCACTCGGCGATCTGAACGGCGTTCGTCGCCGCCCCTTTGCGGAGATTGTCGGAAACACACCAGAACGCGAGCGAATTGGCGGCCGACATGTCTTCGCGAATACGCCCGACGTAGACGTCGTCCGTATCGTGGCACTTGCACGGAGTCGGATATTCCTTTTTGGCCAGGCAGTCCATGAGGACGACGCCGGGCATGGCGGCAAAGAGCTCGCGCGCCTTCTCGACGGTAATTTTGCGTTCCGTCTCGACGACGACGCTTTCCGAATGGCAGTTCGCGACCGGAACGCGGACCGCGGTCGGGCAGACCTGAATCGAGGAATCGCCGAGAATCTTGCGCGTTTCATGGAGCAGCTTGAGCTCTTCGGAGGTATAGCCGCGCTCTTTCTCGCTTCCGATCTGCGGTATGCAGTTGAAGCCGATCGGGTATGGGAACGTCTCGAGCTCGCAGTCGCAGTATTCGCAGTTATTGTCGAGCCACGCTTTGGAGCTGCGGACAAGATCGCGGTTGCCCGCCACGCCCGCCCCGCTCGTCGCCTGATACGTGCTCACGACGACCCGGCGAACGCGCGCGTAATCGTGAAGCGGCTTGAGCGCGACGACCATCTGCGTCGTGGAGCAGTTCGGGCTTGAAATCAGCCCCTTATGCTTGCGGATATCCTCCGCGTTGACTTCCGGAATGACAAGCGGAACGTCAGGGTACATGCGCCAGTAGCCCGACTCGTCGACAATGACCTTAACGCGTTTGCGAGCTTCCGGCACGAAATCGCGCGCGACGTCGTCCGGGGTCGACGCGATCACGAGATCGACGTCGTTAAAAGCGTCCGGACAAAGCTCTTCGACCGCGATCTCGCCCCCGTTGAACGCGATCTTTTTACCGACGCTGCGCTTCGACGCAAGGAACTTCATCTTCTTATAAGGGAACTTGCGCTCCTGAAGCATACGGATAATCAGCGTCCCAACCGCGCCCGTGGCGCCTACGACTGCTACGGAATCGTACATAATCTTCCTTCCTTGCGGCGGTCTCGGCCGCCGGTCCTCTTCTCTACGGAATTCAGGCCGCGGGAAATCAATTCGAAACGCGGCCGGCCTTTTTACTGTTTTAAAAATTAGCCCTAACTAACTTTTCTTGACAAAATTGAAGCGCTTTTCAAATTTCTGAGCTATTATGAGCGCGTTTTTGAATCGCGCAAGAGGAAAAACAAAAAATACAGGGCAAAAACGCCCCGTTTTTACAAGAAATAATTAGACTAAACTAACTCTTATAGCCCAATTATCGCCCGTGGGGCCGAACGGCGCCACACACGAAAACGCCCTGACAGAATAAGGGGGAAAGAATCCCAAGTTCGCGCCGGCGCGAGGAGACGAAAGGTTCGCTCCTGATCGAGGGGGCCGTCTGTTCCGTTAATACGGCGGCTATTAGCCCAAAATGGGGATAAAATTATCATCTTTCCCTTTATTTTTCTTGAATAGTAGTAGTAGTAGTATATTTGAAGGGTGGCAAACGCCTGCTATGCTTTTTCAATTATTCACGGGCGCGGGTGAACCGATATACAACGTACGACAACCTGTATACTTAGGAGCATTATTATGGAATTACCCTATCGTGACGGTTCCGACACCTACGGTCAGGATTTGGAAAAGTTTCTTACTGAATGCACGACGCTGGCGACAGAGCGGCATATGGAATGGCGTAAAAAACACGCCGGCGTCCTCGGTGGCTCGTGGGGATTTGACGGCAAAACCGGATTGCTGTCGTTCAGCTTCGGAGGTATAGGAGTAAGCTACGCCGCTCAGGTTGTCGGCTCTTGGAGCGAGAAAACTCAGACTTTCCTTTGGAGCTGGGCAAATTCGTGCGTTCCTCCGGAACTGGCGCAGGCGGCGGCGAAAGCTAAGGCTGTCGGCGAAGAACGGGGATGTCCGCTGCTGACGGAACGGAAATTGGACTGCGACGAAAATTTAGCCATGTCGTTAGCTTCCGCCGTTTCCGTAATGACGGATCTGCCCATTTGTTATCGCGCTCCAGGGCGCGACGGCCTTTATTTTTATCTCGTCTTTAGGGACGAACCGGCGGTTCCTCAGGAAGGGACGGAATCGGCGGCCGCCGACTCCGGCGACGGCGAAATCGTTCGCGGAACGTTTGGCGATTTTGAGTACGGCGTTTATGAAGACGGCGCCGTTATCATTCAATATACGGGCGAGGACGAAGAAGTAACGGTTCCCGCCGAAATCGAAGGCGCAAAGGTTGTCGAGATCATAGAAGATTCGTTCTTTGCAAACGGTTCGCTGAAACGCGTTACGGTTCCGGAAAACGTACTGTGCATAGGCGCGAACGCGTTCGCGCAATGCTCCGCTCTGGAAAGAGTCGACTTGCCGGAAAGTCTGACGACAATCGGCTATATGGCGTTTTCAGGATGTCCGGAATTAGCTTCTATTAAAATTCCCAACGGGGTAACGTCCCTCGGCGAAGGCGCGTTTGAAGAGTGCGAAAAGTTAAGCTCGGCCGTTCTTTCCGATAAGATTGCCGTTATTCCGTCGGGCGCGTTCGGTTATTGCGAGAGCTTAACGTCTGTCGAGCTGCCGAAAGGACTTACTGAAATTGGAGAAGACGCGTTCAACTTTTGCGAGAACCTCGCGGCGGTCAATCTGCCTAAGGACGTCAATAAGATCGGCGTCGGCGCCTTTGCGGGATGTTCCGCGCTGACTAAGATAACCGTCGACGGCGAAAACAAGTCGTTTACGAGTCTTGACGGAGCCCTTTTCTCCAAAGACCGCAAGACGCTAATCGCCTGCCCCGGCGGCGTTTCGGGAGAATACGCCGTTCCGGAAGGAACGGAAGTTATTGGTCCCAGCGCTTTTTGCGGATGTGGGGAAGTAACGGCAATAACGTTTCCGGAATCGGTTCGCAGAATAGAAGAATCCGCATTCTCTTTGTGTTCGTCCCTGAAGTCGGCCGTTCTTCCGAGTCGGTTGGAATTTTTAGGGGACGAAGCGTTCGAACGGTGCGAAAATCTCAAAGAACTGGTTATTCCCAGCGGCGTCGCCAAACTGAACGACTATACGTTCTCCGGATGTTCAAGTCTGAAAACTGTAACTATTCCTGAGGAGACGCTCGAATTTGGCGAAGAAATATTCGATGACGAAAGTCAAGTCACGATCTGCTCGAACGAGGGCTCGCCTGCGCAGCGCTACGCGAAAAAGGCGAAGCTAGCCTTTACTGCGCTAGGCAAAAAGCCGTCGTAGCTGTCCAAGGGCTTTTCTAAGAAGAAGGGTGAGTAACCGAATTTGAAACTCAGACCGACCGCGTAAAAAACGGTTGTATCTAATTTCGTCCGCTTCCGATACGACATTCTAAAAAGATATGATATAAACGTCAACAGTCGCAGAAATATTGCGGAAAACATAATGAACGAAGGCCATTCAGTGAGATACGCAGAAAAGGTATATAGAGAACTTAGCGAATTCGAAAATTACTGTAATAGATTAGGTCTATCGCATGATCAAACCAGAGTAAGAATTGCGAGAAAACTCTCTTATATGAGAGACGGTATTGTCAAGGCGGGTGGAATCGTCGCATGGACCAATAAATAATATATTTCTTACTATTTATTCTGGATAACGTTACATTAGACAGGAGAATTGCATTGTCGGATAACAATACAGAATTTTATGATCCTGATTTCATAGGAGAACTCATTGAAATCGAGTTGAGCGAGGGCGACAACAGTTTTCTCATAAAAGCGATAGACGAATATCCGGAAGAAATCGCCAAAAGCGCCGCTGTGGCGCACGCGGCGCAAGGCAATAATACAGAAGCGCTTCAAATTCTAATCGGGCGCGGTTTTTCGATCGGGCCTGTCCGCCCCCATTACGAAGACTTCGGAAGCGACGGCGACGACTTGTGGTATTCTCCTATTGGAGAAGCTGCAGAAAATTTAGCCTTTGAAGCGTTGGAAATCCTCGTCGCGGCAGGCGCCGACGTCAACGAAACGGCGGAAGGGCAGACTTGGCCGTGGCCGCCCTTAATGAGGGTGATAAGAGACGTTAATAACGGCAACCTTGCTCAATCCTGTAAGATGATAACGCGCCTCGTTGAATTGGGCGCCGACGTTAACGCGATCGTCTATTGGCCGGCGGATGAGAAGAACTATACGGCTCTGTCCTTTGTTCAGGAATGTATCGCGCAGAAGAAGGTTCGCGAAAGGCTGTCGGCGCTTTTGGAAGGATACGGCGCGCGGCTTTGTGAGCGGCCGATAAAACTGAAATTCCGCGACGGCGTCCCGCGGGAGAACTGGTTTCGCGGCGAACTGCCGTTTAACGGCGCGGACGCGGGCGCGCTCGGAACGCTCGAATTTTTCGGGCGCGAATACCGATTCCGCTGGATTCCCGCCGGATCCTTTACCATGGGAAGTCCTAAAGAGGAACCGCAGCGCGAGGCGGACGAAAAAGAACGGCGCGTAACGGTAAACAAAGGGTTCTGGATGCTGGAAACGCCCGTTTCGCAGGCGGCCTATTGGGAAATCATGGACGAAAATCCCAGCACGTACAAAGCCGTCGATCCTGACGGCGGCCTGAGCCAATGCGAGCGTCCGGTCGAATCGGTAACTTGGTTCGACGCCAAGGCGTTTTGCGCGGAGCTCAACTCGCTCGCGAAAGGTTCCGGCGCGTTCTTTCGGCTTCCAACGGAGGTCGAATGGGAATACGCGTGCCGAGCCGGTACGTCGACGCCCTTCTCTTTCGGAACGGCGCACAACGGAACGCTCGACAATATCGACGGGACCGCGCCGTACGGTACGGAGGACGAGGGGCCAAACGTCGGCGTTACCACGCCGGTCCGGTCGTATCCGCCCAATCCGTGGGGATTGTACGATCTTCATGGGAATGTCGCCGAGTGGTGCGAAGACAAGTACCGGCACGCGGCGCCGTCCATGGCGCGCCCTAAGCAGATCGACGTAGATTATCGCGTTATGAACAGGGATCCGGATCCGAGCGTCGAGCGATCTGTTCGAGGCGGCTCGTTCAATAGCGACGGACGCGGGGCCCGGAGCGCGCTTCGGGGATCGTGCGCCGCAATCGACTGTCTGGATTCTATCGGATTTCGCGTTGTCGCCGTCGCGAGGGAATAACCGGGGTCCGACGGCGGGTCTCCCGGTTCGCGACGGCGTAGGGTTATAGAAGCGCCCGATCCGCGCCCAACGTATCGGCCGCGATTGACGAATAAACGGACGGTCAGGGATGAAATTGTCTTTTTTATTCCCTGAAACTCTTTTTTTCCTTGAGTAATAAGTATACTCAAGGAAACGCTCCGCGTTTTTCGAAAGGTTGATTCCTTACCGGACGTCAATAAGACCGTTTATACGCGCCCATAAGCAAGGAGAATCGACATGAGTTCGCCCAATCAAGACGGGCCGGGAGGCAACGAATACCTTCGGCAAATCGTTGTAATTGTGTAATACAAATCACTAGAAGAAAGGCATGTTATGCAAGTTAACAAGAAAAACGACGAATTGACAGAGTTGCTTGTCAACGCTAGCGCCGACGCGATATCCAAATGGAACGTTCGCGGTCAATACACGCTCTATTTCAATATCGAATACGAGATGGACGACGATAACACGTTTGAAGTCGTACTCGGTTACGCCACGGAAGGGCAGTATAAAAGAACGCTGAAAGACGTGGAAGACGAAAGGGAAGCGCGCTGGTACTGCTGTTGTCTGCTCCAAGCGTCGAGGAAAGAATGCGCCGATTTTCTCGTTTTTAACGCAGACTTTTTCAAAGATTGGCTCGGTCAGTTTGAATTCGACGACGAAGACGACGAAGACGAACAGTTTGAGACCGTGCGAAGAAATCTGTTTCTTGTCCTCACGGAAACGTGTCAAAGACTGCATAAAACGGAAATGATTAGTCGGCGCTTTGGCAAAGAGCTTCCGATCGTCATTTTTGACGAGGAAGAAGAGTGCGATTACTCGCTTGCGAACTTGAACGCGAATAAAAAGGCAAACGGAAATAGCTTGCCCGAAGAATACGTGGAATTTTATCAGGAGATTGCCGAGGAAAATTCTGAAGACGACGACTGATTTGAATTCGACAGACCACCCTGCGGCGAGGTTTTTATAAACGCCGATAGCGCCAGACAAAAATACGATAGGCGGGCTGCGCTAAAAACCTCGTCTTGCAGTGTGATTTCTCCGGTTTCTCTCTTCCTTCTTCGGCGAGCTGTCGGTCGTGCGCCAGGAGCTCTAACGGTCCTACGATAGGCTGGGGTATTTTGGTTTCCGCTTCATTATGGCGCGAACGGCCGACAAAGACTGAGACTGTACAGTGATTTTTATAAGGTGTTATATCTATGGGTAACGACGAATATCTCCAACAAATCGAAGAGGAAATCTATCAAAAGGCGGTCGACGCTATTGCCAGCTGGAACGAACCTGACATTTATGTCGTCTCGTTCTACTTTTGGGAAGACGAACAGAACCCGTGCAAGCCGCGGCTTTCCATCGGGTTTAATACCGAACGGCGTTATCAGGAAACGCTTTCAGAAGTAGACGACGGAGATGAACACGACGCCCGTTGGAACTTCGCGTGGTGGCTCCAAAACGACGACGCCGTTCAATACGGATGCGCTCCGCAATCTGCCGAACTTATTCGCAAGTGGGTCATGACGTGCGGCGTCATTTATTTTGACCATGACGAGTGGCCGGATATTGAAGAAGACTCAGACGAATGGGATAAGTATAAGGTCATGGAAGACGCGTTTATCGATATGCTCGTGCGAGTCGTCCAAAGGATACACAAAGAAGGGATTCTGAAATCGCGCTTCGGAAAAGAACTTCCGATTATTATTCATGAACTCGAATATTACGACGAACCTTTGAAGATCAATCTGGCGGCGAACGGTCCTGAACTGATTGAACAGGGATTTATTGATCTGTGCAAAGGAAGATAAGAGGTTCTTTATCACGGTAAAGCCATGACGAAACGAACGACCGTTTTATTTGAGGATTACGACCCTTCGAATCTGAACGAATGGGACGACGTCCTGCCCTACGAGTTCGTGATTAAAGAGAGCGTCGGCAACGACGAGACGACGTGTCCCGCTTCGCTCGACGAGATTTACGACTATCTTAAGAGAGAAGAAGGCCTGACCCGAAAGGTTAAACTAACGTTTGTCAGAACGGCCGAAATGAACGGCGTCGTTTACTGGCTGTGGACGTTCCGCAGCGGGGGCGATCCCTTTTATTTAACGGTCGTTCGCGAGCCAGACGGACAAACCGTACTCGGATCGGACGACGCGTACAATTACACGCCCGAACAGTATTTAGTTTGCGATTACTACATCAATTGCGATTATCCCAGCCCGTCGACGTCATGGGAAGAATTCCAAAAAGAACGGGACGCAAAAGCGAAAGAACAAGCTCTCTTAGAAGAGAAGGAAGCAGAAAAGCGGCGGGAGGAAGAGGACGCTAAGCGAAAGATTGTGACAAAGTGGTTGGACGGATGCGAACTTGACGAGTACGAACTGGAATATGCCAAACCGGAATATCTGTCGTCAAAGGTAGACGTATTATCCCTTCCCGCAACTTTTTCCGAGACGGAAATCGAAAATGAAGACATATTAGCGCCGGGCGCGTTATGGACGTTC
>CADACS010000069.1 GCA_902786505.1 uncultured Planctomycetota bacterium
GCCGACGTCGGATACCGGCTCCGCGTCGTCGCGAATTCGAAGGGAACGACCGCGCAGGCGACGTCCGCGTCGGTTGTAACGCGCGATCTTACGTCGGTTACGATGAACAACGCGGGTACGAATCCGACGGTCGGAACGCGCATCGTTACGTACGTCGCGCCGAGTACCGGCACGGCGACGTACCAGTGGTACCGAATCGACTCGACCGGTACGGAGACGGCGATTCCCGACGCGACGGGCTACGCGTACACGCCGGTCGAGGCGGACGCCGGATGCTATCTGAAGGTCGTTGCGACGGGCACGGGCGCGTATACGGGCGTCGTTTCCAAGCGCACGGCGAATCCGCTTCCGGGCGCGTTTACCGTCACCCTTTCGCCCTCCAATCCGACGTATAACGCGCGCGTATCGGCGACGATTTCGCCCGCCGACAGCTCCGCGACGTACCAGTGGTACCGCGTGGACGCGTCGGGCGCTTCGACCGCGATTTCTAACGCGACGAAATCTTTCTACGTCGCGACGGCGGCGGACGTCGGCTATTATCTGCGCGTCGTGGCGACGTCGAAGGGCATGAGCGTTCAGCAGACGACGCAGTCTGTCGTAACGCGCGCGCTGACGTCGATTACGATGAACGCCGCCGGTACGAATCCCGCCAAGGGCAAGAAGATTATTACTTACATTTCGCCGAGCTCCGCGACGGTCGACTATCAGTGGTACCGCGTGGACGCGACCGGGAAGTCGACGAAGATCAGCGGCGCGACGGAATCGACGTATACGCCGACGGCGAACGATTCCGCGTGTTATCTAAAGGTCGTCGCGACGGGAACCGGCGGGTATACCGGCTCGGTCTCCGTTCAGACGGCGAATCCTATGCCGTCCCTGTTCGAAGCGACGGTAACCGCGTCGCCTAAATTCAACGGCAAAGTCAAAGTAACGCTCTCTCCGAGCGGGGCGACGGCGACGTATACGTGGTACCGCGTCAGCGCGTCGGGCGCCGAGACGGAGATCACAGGCGTTACGGCGAACAACTACACGGCGCGCGCGGCGGACGTCGGATGTTACCTGAAGGTCGTAGCCACAGGCACGGGCTCGTACGCGGGCCAGACGGCGAGCGCGACGACGGCGAATAAGGTAACGCGTCCCCTCGTTTCGGTAACGCTGCCCGCCTCGATTAAGTACAACGTTTCGACGTCGGGGTTCCTTTCTCCGAGTACGGCGACCGCGACGTATCAGTGGTACCGCGGGGACGGTGAGACATGGACGGCCATTTCCGGCGCGACGAAAGCGAAGTATCTCCCGACCGCGACCGACGTTGGGAAGTATCTCAAAGTCGTCGCGACGGGAACCGGGTCCTATACCGGAACGGTCGAGCGCGTTTCTTCGAGTAAGGTAACGCGTCCTCTCGTCTCGGTAACGCTCAACGCGGTAACGGAAGTCGGCAAGACGATTACGGCGTATCCGAGCCCGGGCGCTGCGACGGCGACGTATCAGTGGTACCGCAGTAAGACGGCGAGTAACTGGACGGCGATCGACGGCGCGACGAAAAAGACGTACAAGCCGACGGCGGACGACCAGGGGTATTACCTGCGCATTGTCGTTAAAGGGACGGGCAGCTATACCGGTCAGGTTGTTAAGGCGACGGCGAAGAAGATCGCGGGCGACGCTTTCGTGGTCGAACGTCGCGAACGCGTCGAGCTATACTTTGGAATACAAGGAGTCGTCGGCTTCGACGTATGCCGTTATTCAGAACGCGGTAAGTCCGTACGTCATAGCCAATTTAACGCCGGGCGTTTCCTACGACTTCCGCGTTAAGGCGGTCGGCTCCGGGACGTATACGAATTCCAATTACGCGACCGTAACGGCAGCGACGGCGTCGAGCGCTTCCGCGGCGAGTCAGATTTTTGCCGATTTCGCCGACGAACTGGACGAAGAGCTCGACGTCTTCTGGGACGCGCTCGAATCGACGTTGGCCTAATAGCTGAAAATAAGTTAAGACGCTTCGCCGCGTCTTCTCTTATTTGACTTTTCCGTTTGATTCCGCTATATTGAGACCGACGCGTTTTTGGGGAACGCGCCGGTCTTTTGTTTTATTCAGAGGAGACGCACGGCAATGAAGAATTTATTTGACTTAACCGGCCGCAAGGCGTTGGTAACGGGCGCGAGCGGGGGAATTGGCAGAGGCTATGCGTACGCTTTGGCGTCGGCGGGCGCGGACGTCGCGATTTTATGTCGGAACGCGGACGCGGGCGCGAAAGTCGCGGCGGAACTTGCGGATACGTTCGGCGTCGATTCGTTCTTTCAGGCGTGCGACGTGTCCGTGGAATCGAGCGTGGACGCCGCCGTCGCCGCGGTCGTCGAACGGTTCGGGAAACTGGATATTGGCGTAAATAACGCCGGTATCGGGATTTTGGGCGGCGACGCCGACTATTCGCTCGACGATTGGAATAAGGTCATTGGCGTGAATCTTACGGGCATGTGGCTCTGCGCGCGCGCGGAAGGGCGCGTCTTTATTAAGCAGGGGACGGGCGGCAAGATTATCAATACCGCGTCTATGTCCGCGCGGATCAGCAACTGCAACGTCTCGTATAACGCCAGTAAGGCGGCGGTCGTCGAGATGACCCGCATGCTCGCCGCGGAATGGGGCGCGTACAATATCAATGTGAATTCGATTAGTCCGAGCTATTTGCTTTCTCCGATGCACGCGTCGACGCCGCTCGAAATTCGCCAGAAGATTAGGGAGCTCACGCCGCTGGGGTATGTCGAGCGGCCGGAGGATCTGTACGGGCCGGTAATCTTTCTGGCGTCCGACGCGTCGAACTATGTGACCGGGCACGACTTGCTTGTCGACGGCGGGCATACGCTCAACGCGTGGATGGCGCCGCTCGGCCGCGCCGTGCCGCCCCGCGTCTCGCCCGAGGAAGAATCCGCGCAGCTCAAAAAGGATTTGGCGACGCTCGGCGTCCCCTGCGACGAAAACGGGATTAACTTCGATTTGCATCCGGAAATCGCCGGCGCCTACCGCGCGATGTTGGGGGAAGGAAGCGGCGACGGAGCGGACGCGTAAATTTCGCCGATGCGGCGTCAGCCGCGAGGCGTCACTCCGCGCAGCGGCAAGCCGCCCCCATTGGGGGCGGATGGTTTGCCCCAGGCGCCGCGCATTTCATTGATGCAGCTGGTTTCATCGATTATATCTCATCTTAAATCGTGAGACGCATGGCGTATGAAATGTCGTTGGTTATATTATTGGAGGACCGTTCCGGGGACTTTGGCGAATCGTTGTTTTTATCCGCCCCCAATGGGGGCGGCTTTCCGCCTTTGGCGGATTGACGCCTCGCGGCTTTGCCGCATCGCCGTTTTTTGAATTTTGGCGAATCGTTGTTTTTATCCGCCCCCAATGGGGGCGGCTTTCCGCCTTCGGCGGATTGACGCCTCGCGGCTTTGCCGCCTCGCCGTTTTTTAATCATTGCGGTTTGTTGAGAACGCTTAATGAAATATCCTCCTTTTCCCAATCCAGACGCCTACAGAACGTTCCACTTGACGTTTACGTGTTACGGCACGTGGCTTCTTGGTTCGGAAAAAGGTTCGACCCGTCATGGCGGCGGTTACGTCGCGCCCTGTCCGAATTTGGAAGAGTATATGCGCGATCGCTGTAATTATAGCAGCGTAACCTTGTCAAAACCGTTGCGCCTAATTACTTTTAACGCTATTGAAAACGTTTGCGCGCGCGAAGGTTGGATTCTTCAGGCGCTCAATACGCTCGGTCAGCATGTTCACGCGGTCGTTACTGTCGGTCGCGACGATTTAGGTTCCGTCGTTCTCGGCAAACTTAAATCGGAAGCGACACGCGAACTCCGGGCGGTTGGTTTTCGGCAGACGCAACCAATTTGGACGCGAAGCGGAAACTGCAAAGAGATAAAAACTTATGGATACTTTTGCAGAGCCGTTAAATACGTGACGCTTGAACAGACGGAATCCTCTTTCCATAATCAACAGTCAGTCGCAGAAGACGGTCGCGATCATACTGAATCCAGAGAGACGTCATTTGACGAATAAACAGTATAAGTATTAAGGAACCCGCTCCATGAGCAAAAAAATCCTCTCCTTTGACCTGGGCACCGGCGGCAATAAGGCGACCCTTTTCGACGTCGACGGGACGTGTCTGGCGTCCGCGTTTGTCGAGTACGGCACGGCGTTTCCGAACGTCGGCTGGTACGAGCAGAAGCCGGAAGATTGGCGGACCGCGGTCGTCGCGAGCGCGCGTAAACTCATTGCCGAGTCGCGCGTCGACGTTCGGGAAATCGCCGCGATCGCGCTTTCGGGCCACAGTCTCGGCTGCGTTCCGCTCGACGCGGACGGCGCGCTGCTGCGCGAGCAGACGCCGATCTGGTCCGACGTGCGCGCCACGCAAGAGGCGGACGAATTCTTTCGAACGGTCGATCCGACCGCATGGTACCTCAAGACCGGCGGCGGCTTCTCGCCGGAGCACTATACCGCGTTCAAAATCATGTGGCTCCGCAATCATGAGCCGGAGACGTTCGCCAAAGCGCGAAAGTTCGTCGGGACAAAGGATTATATCAACTACTATCTCACCGGCAGAATCGTAACCGACCCCGGCTACGCGTCCGGATGCGGCGTATGGAATCTGCCCGGCTGGGATTACGAGCCGGAATTCCTCAACGCGGCGAAACTCGACCGCTCGCTCTTTCCGGACGTCGTTCCGTCGACCGAACCGATCGGAACGCTCACGGCGCAGGCGGCGGAAGACATGGGCCTGAGCCGAGACACGCTCGTTATCTGCGGGAGCGTCGACAATTCGTGCATGGCGCTTGGGGCCGGCGCGTTCAAACGGGGCCGGTCGTACGCGTCGATGGGCTCGTCGACCTGGATCGCCGTGTCCGACGATCGGCTCGATCTCGACCCCGCGGCGAAGCCGTACGTCTTCGCGCACTGCGTGCCCGGCTTCTACGCTATCGCGCTCGCGCTCTATTCGTCGGGCACGACGTTCCGCTGGGTCAAAGACGTCATGTGCCCCGATTTAACCGCGCGCGCAAATTCGGAAGGGCGCAACGTTTACGAACTCGCAATCGAAGAGGCCGCGACTTCCGCGCCAGGCGCGAACGGCCTGCTCATGAATCCGTCGCTCGCGGGCGGCGCTTCCCAGGACGGAACCCCGAAACTGCGCGGCGCGTTCCTCGGGCTCGACCTGTCGCATACCCGCGCCGACCTTCTGCGCGCGTGTCTGGAAGGGATCGCGCTCGGCCTGCGCGACGTTCGGGAAAATCTCTTTGCGCACGGGGGCGCGGGCGACGCCATGACGGTCGTCGGCGGGGGCGCGATCAGCCCGATCTGGCGCCAGATCTACGCTGACGTTATGAAGACGACGATCGTTAAGACGAACGTCGGACAGAACGCCGCCGCGCTGGGCGCCGCCGCGCTCGCCGCCGTCGGGGCCGGACTGTGGTCCTCGTTCGATAAGGTCGACGAGCTCGTTCAGCAGGGCGAGAGCGCCGTTCCAAATCGCGATCTGGAAGAGCTTTACGATCGGAAATTCGCCGATTATCTCACGGCGCGCGGCCTGCTCGCGCAGTATGCGGAACGGTAAAAGGGCGCCGGCCGGGATTCGGTCGGCGGCCCGTCAGGGGAATGGAGACAGAGAATGAACACAGAACAAGAATTCGATCTTCCGAGCCTGCTCGACGTGAGCGCGGTTCAAACCACTTCGTCCAAAGAGGACGTCGCGTTTGTCGCGGCCCTTGCCGCTAAGTTTAACTGCAAGGCGGCGTTCGCGCTGTCGGGCTTTTTGCCGTTCCTCAAGGAGGAGCGCGACCGGCTCGGCGGCAAATTCCTTATCGGCGGAACGATCGGGTATCCGAGCGGGCAGACGTCGACGAAAATGAAATGCGCCGAAGCGAAGATATTAGTCGATTTCGGAGCCGACGAGACCGATATGGTTCTGAACGTCGGGTATCTGCTTTCCGGAATGTTTCAGGAAGCGCTCGACGATATCAAGGCGGTCAAGCAGACGGTCGGCGACACGCCCCTCAAAGTCATTATCGAGGCGCCCGTTCTGGGTCCCGACGACGTCAAACGCGCCGCGGAGCTTGTCGTTAAGGGCGGCGCGCAATGGGTTAAGACGGGGACCGGCTGGGCGAAGACGGGCACGACGCTCGAGCATCTGCGCCTCATTCGGGACGCGGTCGGGTACGAAATCGGCCTGAAAGTCGCGGGCGGGGTCGGGGATCTGGCGACGATTCGCGAAATGCTGCAGTATAAAGTCGGGCGGTTCGGAATCGGCCGCAAAGCGCGCGCGATTCTCGAAGAGTACGAAGCGGAACGCGGCGCGAAGTAACCGTTTGAAGAAAAGGAGCGGAAGTTATGACAGGACGCAGTTTACTGCTGATCGGTTCGGCGTGCGTTTTGCTGATCTGCGGCGCGGCGCCGCGCCCTTGCGCGAGCCAGGACGGTTCCCAGAACGGCGCGCCGGAGACGCTGGAATCGTTTGCGATTCTCCCGTGGGATTTTCACGACGGGTTCGGGCCCAAGGACACGGCCGTACTTAAGGCCACGACCTACCGCAATATCGACGACTATCTCGAACGCGGCTCGCGCGCCTACGAGCCGTTCGATTCCGGATTTGCCGGCATAGCCGAGTGCGGATACAATTTCTCCGGGTTCGTGAGCGGACCTGACGGAATCGAGGCGTCGCGCAAAAACGGGCTGAAGTGCGTCGTCTATCCGAAGATCGACATGTTCGATTCGCGCGGACTGTCAGACGAACAGCTTGCCGTGAAATGCGCCGAAATGGAAGCCGCGTTCAAAAAGGTCGTCGAGGAGACGAAAGACGATCCGTGCGTCTGGGGATACTGCCTGACCGACGAGCCAGGGCCGTGGTACAATCTCAGTATGGCCGCGGCGAGCGCCGCGATTCGAAAGAACGCGCCCGGCAAGTTCGTTTACGTCAATCTGTTTCCGAATACGGCGCCGACGACCGAGGAAGTCGGCGACAGATCGCCGTACGGGGCGAAGTCGTACAAAGAGTTCCTCGAACGGTTTATTCGGGAAGTCAAGCCGGACGTGCTCAGCTACGATAATTACGAAGTCGAGTATTCCGACGATCTTCGCAATCCAAATCGCGGAATCGCGCACTTTACGAATCTCTTTGAGATTCGCGCCGCCGCGCTGGAACACGGTATTCCGTTCTGGTTCGTCGGGAGCGGCGTGAGTCTGCGCTCCTATTCGTCGCCGCCGTCGTACGCGCGGCTCGCGCTGCAGACGTATACGGCGCTGGCCGCGGGCGCGCGCGGAATTACGTGGTACCATTATTATCCGGTCGGGCGGGACGCGAGCGCGGTCGATTCGCGCGGCGCTCGGACGGTCTATTGGGACTACATGAAGACTGTCAACGGCGAAGCGCGCGCGCTCGGAAATTATCTTGAGTCGTTTCGTTCGACCGAAGTCGGAACGACCGATCTTTGGCCGAACGTCGAGCCGAAGCTGCCGCCCGTCCCGAATAACGTGCTCGTGAATCTCAAGTCGGAACTGTCGCGCCAAGGGGGCTATTCGGACGCGGACGCCGCGCGCGAAATTAAACTCATGGTCGGCGAATTTGCCGGCGGCCCGGACGGGAACCGCGTCGCGGCGCTCGCGGTCAATTTGAACGTCGGGGTCTCTGTGCGCGTTAAATTTGATTCGCCCGCCGGCTATGGCCCGCCCAAGACGGTCTCGCCGGTCTCCGGCAGGGAAGAGGACCCGGCCCCGGAAGAGCTGGAGGAAGGGTTCTGGATTCTGCCCGGCTGCGGAAAACTGTTCGTGTTCGAACGCGCGAAATAAGCGCGGCGCGTCGGGAATAAAAAAACCGCCCTCGGATTGACGTCCGGGGGCGGCGTTCTTTTACGGCGCGCGAAGAAATTACAGCGCGCGGCGCAGTTCGCGAAGTTTGCTCGCGAATTCCATATCGAGCGGTTCGCCTTCGCGCAGTACGGCGCGATACGCCTTTTCGATCGCTTCGGCGACGAGGCAGTCGTTGAGCGCGGCCGAGGAATCGCGTTTGTCGAGATGCGCAAGGACGCGCGCGTGAAGACATTCGGTCAGCGCTCTGAAATTGTCGTTGACCCACTTTTCTACGAGGAACTTGCGTTCGGTCTCGCTGCAGCTTCCGCAACCGCAGCCGCAGCCGTGTTCGCCGTGGCCGTGGTCGTGCCCGCAACCGCAGGAATGCTCGCCGTGGGCATGGTCGTGTCCGCATCCGCAGGAATGTTCGCCGTGCGCGTGGTCGTGTCCGCAGCCGCAGGAATGTTCGCCGTGCGCGTGGTCGTGCCCGCAGCCGTGCTCGCCGTGGTCGTGGTCGTGACCGCAACCGCAGGAATGCTCGCTGTGGGCATGGTCGTGTCCGCACTCGCATTCCTCGCCCCCTTCTTTGAGCGTCGCGATGAGCGAATCGGCGATCGCCGTCTGGAATTCGATCGCTTTGGTAAGGTCGGCGATCGTCTTACTGACCTCGACGACGTCTTTTCGGATCTGAGCGCGGCGCTGATAGGCGACGGCGAGCCCTTCGAGGAGGGGCAGCTCTTCCGATTCCGCGAACTGCTCGAACGTATAGACGACGCCGTCGTACAGGGCCGCCGCTTCGTTAAGCCGTTCGACCGACATGAGCAGGTCGCCGCGCTGCAAAGTCGCGTCGAAGAGATCGACGACCGCGTCCTGCTCGCCGGCCGCGACGACCGATTCGTAGGCTCGGCACGCTTCTCCGAGGAGATTGAGCGCCTCGTCGACGTCGTCTTCTTCTTCCCGGGGCGACGCGGCGACGAGCGCGACGATTCCGTCGGCGAGATCGCGTTTGTGATTGGTATGGCCGGCCGCGACGAGGTCGCGATAGCCCTTTACGGCGCGCTTGAGCGCTTCCCGGGCTTCTTCCGCGGCGTCGGACCGCAGATCGTCGTCGTCGAGATCGGCGCGCATGAATTCGCCCTTAACCGCGTAGGTCTTCGCGAGATAGAAGTTCGCTTCGGACGCGCGCGTGGGATCGGCGTCGGCCAGCTTCTGGAATTCTTCGGCCGCTTCGTCGAGCATATTGAAGCTTTGGGCGTGGAATCCTCGCTCGAACGCGACGGACGCGCGGTTGAGCAGAATGCCGACGAGGTCCAGCTTCGCTTCCGCGTCGCCGAATTCCGCGAGCTTCGCGGTCGCGTCGGAGGCGCGGCGGTATTCTTCGTCGGCGTCGGTGAATTCGCCCGCGTCGTTGAGCAGAATGGCGTGATTGAGCCGCGCCGCCGAGAGCTGACGCAGCGCTTCGACCGATTCGCCGTAGGTCTCGACGTAATTATCGAGGCGCGCGAACGCGGCCGCGTAATCGTCTTCCGCCGCTTCGAATTCGCCCTCTTCCTGCTCGCGCGCGGCGCGCTGGAGGTAAGTGCGCGCGAGCTCTTCTTCGAGCTCTTTCGCGTTGGGCTGATCCCCGGCTTCGAGGAGCTCGACGAGCTCGTTAATTCGGGCGTCCGTCTGCTCGACCAGCTCCTGATACGCTTGGAGTTCTTCGCGCGAGAAGTTGAAATCCGCCTCGCCGCCGTCCTGATCTCCGCCCTCTTCGTCCGCGCCGTCCTGACCGCCGTCGGAGACCGAACGCGCCATGAGGAACGCGCAGAGAACTAACGAAATTTGCGCAACAGCCGCCGACGAGAGAACGTCGGCAAGCGTCTGAAAGAATAACGTCATCTTGCTACCGATATACTGAGAGTGAGAACGCACGAAATCGACTTCGTTTGTCGGAAAATTTTCTGCGTATGTCGATTATGATAATAGCGCTTTGCGGGTAAATCGGCAAGCGCCTGAACGCTTTTTTTGGACAATCGGTTCGGTTTGTCAATCGGACGGTCAGAAATTGAGCGTTTTTTCACAGTTTTTTTAGAAAAGACGCTATTGTAGAGTTGCAGACAATTCGATTTGAGATTATACTGGGGAGGTTGCGCTCTGTGAAACTGTCGTTTCCAGAATAAGCGCGGCAAAAACGCAGAAGACCGTATAAAAGGTCGGTCGCCGCCGGCATGGCGGCGGTTTGAGACGCGTGCGCGTCTTGGGCGTTCGACGGAAACCGATAGACGGCTGAGCAGGAAACTGTCCAGCCGCCGCGGGGCTCGCGTTGACTTTGAACGGCGCGCGGCCATATCCTTCGCCTTTGTTTAAGGCTCCCGACGCAGTCCTGCCTGTTCAACCCCGCAAACGGTCTAAGGTTTCGGCAACTTTGATTTTTTTTGAAAGTATTTTGTCATGAGAAACAGATTCTTAGTCGCCGCGCTGGCAATTTGCGTCTGCGCGTTCTGTCTTTCCGGATGCGGTTCGAAGAAGCCGAAGATGGTTCACGTTACCGGTTCCGTCAAAGTCGCGGGCGAATTGGTCGAGACGGGCTCGATTACGTTTAAGCCGGCCGACGGACAGGGTATGGATACCGGCGCTCCGATTAAGGACGGCGCGTTTGAAGCCGACGTGCCGCCGGGGGAAAAGATTCTCAGCGTTTACGGTTCTAAAGTCGTTGGCGAGTTTGTTCCCGATTCGCTCTATCCCGATAGAAAAGCGAAAAAGTATGAAGACTTTCCTCCGAAAGTTTGGACGGAAGAGAAGCGCGTTACCGTCGAGAACAAAAAGAATCAGGTTTTCGACGTCGAATATACGGGCGAAGGCGACCCAAACGCTAAGAAATAACGCCTAAGGAGCTCCTTTCTTTCCTTGGAAAGGCTCCGTTTGTTACACGGTTCGACGGCGGTAGACTGCGGCGCCGCAGCGGCGCATAGAAGTGTTACCGGCGTCTCGCGCGCGAATCCGCGCGCGGGTTATTGTTTTTTTATCACCCTTTATTCGTTAAAGAGGACAAAAATGAATTCTGTTAAGACTCGCCGCGGGTTTACCCTCGTCGAACTGCTGGTCGTTATCGCGATCATCGGCATTTTGATCGGTCTGCTCCTGCCGGCAGTTCAGGCCGCGCGTGAAGCCGCCCGCCGCATGCAGTGCACGAACAACTTGAAGCAGTGGGGACTCGCCGTTCACAACTACGTCGACGTCAATCAGAACAACCTTCCGATCGGCGCGACGATGGGCGACTCGATGAGCCGTATCGGCATCGACAAGCGCTGCACCTGGCTGCCGCGTATGTACGCGTTCATTGAACAGGCCCCGCTTGCCCAGATTTACGACTTCTCCAAGCACTTCTATCAGTATCCGAACAACCAGGAAGGGAATTCCAACCGCGATCCGAAAGCGGCCGAAAGCTCGAAATTCCCGACCCTCTATTGCCCGAGCGACAAGCCGAACAACGAAATCGGACCGTCCCAGACGTACGGCCGCGCACGCTGCAACTACGTCGGATGCTACGGCTACCGCGCCTATTATCACGGCGACGAAATTCCCGACCAGCACAAATCGCTCTATACGAAGTTTGACGGCGCTATGTTCTATCTGAGCAAGTGCGTTACGCTGTCGAGCGTCGTCGACGGAACCTCGAATACGCTCATGTTCGGCGAACTGCTCCTCGTCGACTCTCTTGTCGACTCGGACAAGCGCGGCGACGTCTATAACGACGAACGTATGGGCTCCGGGTTCTCCACGTATCTCACGCCGAACTCGTCGACTCCCGACGCTATGGCCTCCGGTATGTGCCCCGATATTACGACTTCCGCCGGTCCGACCGATAAGCAGCGTCCGTGCGTCGAAGTTGCGTCCGTCGAATACTACGCGGCGCGCAGCCATCACTCCGGCGGCGTGAATACCGCGCTC
This sequence comes from uncultured Planctomycetota bacterium, assembly GCA_902786505.1. Classification (GTDB taxonomy): domain Bacteria; phylum Planctomycetota; class Planctomycetia; order Pirellulales; family Thermoguttaceae; genus RUG369. Next base: position 11,761 of record CADACS010000069.1, read on the forward strand.
GGCGACGGCTCCGTCCGCTTCTTCTCCGACACGATTTCGTCCGACGTCTGGAAGGCGCTCGGCTCGACCCGCGGCGGCGAAACGAACGTCAGCTTCTGATTTGTCTTAACGCTCAAAGCGTGAGCGCCGGCGTTCCGCGATCGGGCGTCGGGTAAAACGTCCAGAGGGAAAATCGAACCTTTAACCGCAGGTTCGGTTTTCCCTTTTTTTACGTATGCGCGCCCTGCGAAAATTTCCCGTCCTTGTAAAAATTTTACGACGATATAAGATATTACCGTAATCCGCGCGCCAGACGGCGCGAATCCCATCGTCACAGCAATAAGCCAGTAAGAGACGTTTGAAATGCTTCGAGTTTTTAACACCCTGTCCCGTACAAAAGAGGAATTCCAGCCGGTAACGCCGGGCAAAGTCGGTATTTACCTTTGCGGACCTACCGTTTATAAACCGAGCCATATCGGGCACATGGTCGGGCCGACTATTTTCGACACGATCAAGCGTTATCTTACGTATTCGGGCTACGAGACGACGTGGGTCGTCAATATTACCGACGTCGACGACAAGCTCATTGCGGAATCGAACCGCCGCGGTATTCCTATGGCGGACGTCGCCGCGGAAATGACCGAAGATTACCAAAAGAACCTCGCCGCGATGGGCGTCGACACGGTCGACCATTTCCCGAAAGCGACCGACTATATCGGAGAAATCATTAAGTTTACCTCCGATCTCATCGACAAAGGATACGCGTACGAGTCCGAAGGGGACGTCTATTTCGACGTAACGAAATTCGCCGAATACGGAAAACTGAGCAACCGCACGCTCGACCAGATGAGCGGCGAAGGGGGCGGCATGGCCGACCGCAAACATTCGAATTTCGACTTCGCGCTCTGGAAATCCGCGAAGCCGGGCGAACCCTCCTGGGATTCTCCGTGGGGCAAAGGCCGGCCCGGCTGGCACATCGAATGCAGCGTGATGAGCTGCTCGCTTCTCGGCGAAACGTTCGATATTCACGGGGGCGGGCTCGATCTCCAGTTCCCGCATCATGAAAACGAGATCGCCCAGAGCGAAGCGCGCAACGGAAAGCAGATGGCGAAGTTCTGGATGCACAACGGTCTCATGCAGGCGTCGAACGAAGTCGGGAAGGTCGGCGGCCGCAAGACGCGCGAAGCGGCTCCGGAAGCGAAGGAAGGGGATCTCGCGTCCCAGGAGGCGGGCAAGATCAGTAAGTCGAAGGGCGCGTCCGCGTTCCGCGACCTGCTCAAGAAGTTCAAGCCGGAAAACATCCGTTTCTTCCTTCTTTCGAGCCACTACCGCCGTCCGATCGATTACAGCGAAGAGCGCCTGCAGGAAGTCGGAAAAGGACTCGAAACGTTCTACCGCTATTTCAAGCGCTTTGAAGAGGTTACGGGAACTTCGTTCTACGCGCTCGAGCCCGCGAAGACGCGCGCCGAAGGAGACGCGTTCGAAAAAGACGCCGCGCTCGACGGCGAATTCGGCAAGCAGGTCAAAGAATTCCGCGCGAAATTCCTCGACGCGATGGACGACGACTTCAATACCGCGGGCGGAATCGCGGTCTTCTTCGACTTCGCCCGCGCGCTCAATAAATTCATTGAATCGAATAAGTTAGAGACGGCGCCGCCCGCGGAAACGGAAGCCGCGCGCAAAGAGCTCGTCGCCGCGACGACGGTCTTTCGCGAACTCGCGTCGACGCTTGGTCTCTTCCGCGCGCCCATAGAAGAAGACGCCGCCCAGGACGATTCGCTCGTCGAGCCGCTCATGAATCTGCTCATCGACTTGCGCCGCGCCGCGAAAAAGAATAAGGATTTCGCGACCGCCGACGAGATTCGCAACCGTCTTAAGGAACTTGGCGTCACGCTCGAAGACCGACCGGGCGGCGTTTGCGTGTGGAATCGCGAATGACGCGTCGCAAAGGAACGGTAATCGCGGGAAGTTAAGTTATGGCTTGGCAGGGAATACAGGGCGTCGACGGAATCGCGCTCCAGTTTGCGCGCGCGAATCGGCGCGGCCGTCTCGGCGGCAGTTTCTTATTCGTCGGCCCGAACGGCGTCGGCAAGCGCACGTTCGCGTTCGCGCTCGCCAAGACGCTCCTGTGCCGCCGCCATTTCCCGAAGCCGGGCGCCGGCCTCGCCGACGCCGGAGAACCGGAGCGGACGCCGCAAGAGGAGCTCGATTACTTCCAGCCGTGCGGACGGTGCGAATGCTGCGCGCAATTTGAGCGCGTCGACGAATCCAACGCGTCCGACGGGGTCGTTATTCCGACGCATCCCGACTTCCATTACGTCTGCAAGCCCGCCGATAAATCGCTCTTTCCGTTGGAGCTGCTCATTGGCGACAAGGATTCGCGTTCGCGCGCCGGGCTGTGCTACGAACTGAATCAGACGGCGTTTATGGGCGGGCGCAAGATCGCGATTGTCGACGACGCCGATTTTCTCAATTTGGAAAGCGCCAACGCGCTCCTCAAGACGCTCGAAGAACCGCCGCCAAATTCGATTATTATTCTCATTGGAACGAGCGCGACCAAGCAGCTCCCGACGATTCGTTCCCGATGCCAGATCTTTCGGTTTGCCCCGCTCCAACGGGACGAGCTCGCGGACGTTCTCCTCAAGATCGGCAAGACGTCCGATCCGGAACGCGCCGAAGCGATCGCGAAGATAGCCGGCGGTTCCCTTGAAGAGGCGGAAAAGGCGCTGGACGACAAATTCGCCGAATTTCAGCAGACGGTTCTGACCGAACTGTCGCGCGGCCGCATGCGCGCGGTTGAATTCGCCGCAAAAATCTGCGAATTCGTCGACGCGGCGGGCAAGGAGGCGATTCTGCGCCGCAACAGGCTCCGAAACGTGCTCAAAGCGGCGCTGGCGTTCTATCGCGAGACGCTCTTCGCGCTGGCCGGCGAGACGCGCGGTTCGCAGGGCGCGACGCGGCAGGCGGCGGAGCGTTACGCGCGATCGGGCGCGGTCGACGCCGATTCCGTACTCGCGTGCGCCGAACGCACCGTCGACGCGCTCGACCAGATCGATCGGAACGTGAATCTGCCTTTCATAATTGAAGCTTGGGCCTACGCCGTCGCGGAAAATACGCGCTGAATTTCCGACTCCGCGCGTATGACAAAACGCGCGTCGAAAAATAAGTTTTGCTTGGGAAAAATTCAGTTTTTTTGACGGCTCGCCCCCTTGTCAAAAGGAAAAAGACGGGTATATTTCCTGAGTCGATTGCGCTGCATAGCCGATTGACCTATTGCGCTGGCGCTCGAAGGCGCGGGAACCGCCGCTCTGATTTGGGGGAAATTAATTTCGCATTCCCCCCTTGACGTTTCTAAATGAGGCTGTACAATCCCGTGAAATTGCGCTTGCCAATAGCCTAGTGGCTAGCGTAGCTCAATCGGCAGAGCAGTTGATTTGTAATCAACAGGTTCGGGGTTCGATTCCCCGCGCTAGCTCTCCGTGAAAGACTCTCATTCTGATCGGCGCGTAGGCAACGGTTTATGGGGGTTTTCCCGAGCGGTCAAAGGGGGCAGACTGTAAATCTGTTAGCTGAGCTTTCGGAGGTTCGAATCCTTCAACCCCCACTTGCCGATCGACGGAGTCTTTCCGATATTTAAAATTGCGTTTTAAGACAGAGGCTTTTTTGCCTAAGTCTTGTTATGAGGGGGTTTTCCCGAGTGGTCAAAGGGGGCAGACTGTAAATCTGTTCGCTGAGCTTTCGGAGCATCGAATCCTTCAACCCCCACTCCTTCTCGCCAAGCGCGAGAAGACGCAGGAACAATTCTCCTGCTCGAATGTCGCGGGTGTAGCTCAACGGTAGAGCGACAGCCTGCCAAGCTGACGACGAGGGTTCGACTCCCTTCACCCGCTTTACGTTCTGTGTCGCGAATCGCGACAGAACAGGTCCTAGCGCACCCGTAGCTCAGTCGGTAGAGCGCGTCCTTGGTAAGGACGAGGTCATGAGTTCGAATCTCATCGGGTGCTTTTATTTCGAGGGCTTGCAAGGGGTCGTTTTCGCTTTATTGTACGCATTGGTTGCCCCGTTCCTATGTATGGAGATGATTTATAATGGCTAAGGAAACTTTTCAACGTACTAAGCCGCACGTAAACGTTGGTACTATTGGTCATATCGACCACGGCAAGACGACTTTGACCTCCGCGATCCTCGCGGTTCAGGCGACCAAAGGTCTTGCGCAAGTCAAATCTTACGCCGATATCGCTAAGGGCGGTACCGTTCGCGACGCTACCAAAACGGTAACCATCGCCGTCGCGCACGTTGAATACGAAACCGAAAAACGCCACTATGCGCACATCGACTGCCCCGGACACGCCGACTTCATCAAGAACATGATCACCGGCGCGGCTCAGATGGACGGCGCGATCCTCGTCGTTTCCGCGGTTGACGGCCCCATGCCGCAGACCTCGGAACACGTCCTGCTCGCTCGCCAGGTTAACGTTCCGAAACTGGTCGTCTTCATGAACAAGTGCGACCTCGTCGACGACGCCGAACTTCTCGAACTCGTCGAACTCGAAATCCGCGATCTGCTGAACAAGTATGAATTCGACGGCGACAACGTCACGGTCATTCGCGGCGCGGCTCTTCCGGCCCAGCAGAACCCGACCGATCCCGCTTGCGCGAAGTGCATCAACGAGCTCATGGACGCGATCGACAACGACATTCCGGAACCTGAGCGCGATATCGACAAGCCCTTCCTGATGGCCGTTGAAGACGTCTTCTCGATCGAAGGTCGTGGAACGGTCGCCACCGGCCGTATCGAACGCGGCGTCGTTAAGGTCGGCGACGAAGTCGAAATCGTCGGTATTACCGAATCCCGCAAGACGGTCTGCACCGGCGTTGAAATGTTCAAGAAGACCATGGAACAGGGCCAAGCCGGCGACAACGTCGGTCTGCTCCTCCGCGGTATCAAGCGTGAAGAAATTCAGCGCGGTCAGTGCATCGCCAAGCCGGGCACCATCACCCCGCATATGGATTTCGAAGGCGACGTCTACATCCTGAGCAAGGAGGAAGGCGGCCGTAACACCCCGTTCATGAGCGGTTACCGTCCGCAGTTCTACTTCCGCACCACCGACGTTACCGGCACGATCAAGCTGCCCGAAGGCGTCCAGATGTGCATGCCGGGCGACCACGTCAAGATGAGCGTCGAACTCATCAGCCCGATCGCTATGGAACAGAACGTCCGTTTCGCTATCCGCGAAGGCGGCAAGACGGTCGGTTCCGGCGTTGTTACCAAGATCACGAAGTGATTTAAGGACGCAAAACGCGAGCGCGGCGGTTTAACGGCCGCCGCGTGAGCTGGCAGGCGAATTGTGATTTCACGAATCGCCGAATAGGGGAGTCGTCCAATTGGTAGGGCACCGGTCTCCAAAACCGGCTGTTGGGGGTTCGAGTCCCTTCTCCCCTGCTTTCTAAGTCTAGGAAGGCGCTCGTCGATCGAAGTCGTTGAGCGCTTTTTTTATAGTCCGAGATACGCGCGTCCTTTTCGTTTCGAGGGATTTGAAACGCCAGGCGCCTTAATATATTGATATCAGTATCGGGGAATTCCATGACAAGTTTTTTCGCGAACCTTGTTTCGACGAACCTCTATAAAGGTTCCCAAGGGCGAATCACGCGCCGTTCGACCTTTATCGGTCTTGCGTTAGTCTTCCTGCTCGGGGCGTACTGCCTGTGGCGCGATCAGGCGCTGGGCGCCGCGTCGAATATTTCGGCGGTCGTCATTATGATTTTGGGCGTATGGTGCTCTTTCCGTACGATCAATTTCCCCGCCTTTGCCGATTTCCTCGTTTCCGTCGAAGCGGAAATGGCGAAAGTTTCGTGGCCGAGCAAGCGCGAACTCTTTGCGAATACGAAAGTCGTCTTGATCTTCATGCTGCTCTTTATTCTGCTGATTTTCGCCTACGACATTGTGTTCCGCATGATTTTCGGGCTTTTCACCTGATCTAAACCGCCGCAGAGCCCCGTTCGGACCGCAAGAAGTGAATTTATGCCCGTCCGAGCCCCTTGACGGGAAATTTTTTTAACGTATACTTGACCCAAATTTCCACATTAGCGGGTCGACGCGGGGCCCGTCGGCGCAGGCCGAGCCCGCGAACGGCGGCAGACGCGAGGGCTAGCAGCATGGCTTCCGAAATGGAAAACGAAGAAGAAATCAAGGAACAACCCGAAGAAATCGCCACGCCACAGTGGTACATTCTGAAGGTTCAAGTAAACCGCGAAGACCGCGTTAAGCGCGAGCTTGACCGTCGGGTTGCGCTTGCGGGCCTAACCGAAACGGTCAAAGAGACGCTTGTTCCTATTGAGCGCGTCGTCGAGATTAAGAACGGCCGGAAGCGCGAAACGAAACGCAAGCGCTATCCGGGCTACATCATGGTCAACATGGTTCTTACCGACGAAGCGTGGTTCCTTTTGCGCGAGACGCCGGGCGTTGGCGAGTTCATCGGCACGTTTGGCAAACCGCTCCCCATGACGCAGAAAGACGTCGAACTCATGCTGCAGTCCGACGTAGAAGCGTCGGTTGAAAAGCCGCGATTGGAAATTCCTTATAAGGTAGGCGATCGCGTCAAAGTCAAAGAAGGCACATTTGAAGACGTGGAAGGCGTCGTCGCGGAAATCGACGAGCTCACCGGAAACGTCAAAGTAAATATCGTGTTCTTTAACCAGGACACGCCTGTCGAGCTTGAGTATTGGCAGGTTGAAAAAGTAGAAGCCTAACGCTCTATAACCGCGGCGGCGCAAGTCGCGGCGGTTCCTTTTCGGCGCCGATGCGCCAAGGCCGAGCGATCGGCCGATAGGCGCCGGAAGTTCAGAGCGCGGGCGAAAGTTTAGAGGATGTATCATGGCAAAGCAATTGCAGGCAATCGTTAAGTTCCATGCCACCGGCGGCAAGGCCACCGCGGCTCCGCCTGTCGGTACCGCTCTCGGTAAGTATGGTCTTAACCTTGGTCAATTTGTAAAAGAATTCAACGATCGCACGAAGGCCGCGATGGGCATGCGCATTCCGGTCGTCGTTAAAGTTTACAGCGATCGTTCGTTCGATTTGGAAACGAAGAGCCCTCACTCTGTCGACCTCATCAAACAGGCCGCCGGTATTGAAAAGGGTTCGACCCACGTTCCGAAGGAAAAGGTCGGAACGGTCACTGTCGCCAAACTTCAAGAGATTGTCAAAGCGAAGCAGAAGGATCTGAACGCGCGCGAAATGGATCACGCGGTTCGTATCCTCGCTGGCACCGCCCGGAGTATGGGCGTCGACGTCGTCGACTGACGGCCGCTCGGCGGCTCGGAGACGCGGTTACGATCGAGACTACGTTGATCGAAGGCGCAACCAAATCGCGAATCTGAGCTGATTTTCGCGCCCGATACGCGGGTAAGCAAAAGCGGATCGGGCAGACATAAACCAAACTAAATTAAACGAAAAGAAGATAGACGATATAATGGGTAAAGTTTCAAAACGCATGAAGGCTATGGAAGCTAAGCTTCCGAAGACTAACGCTCCTATGGCGTTGGCTGACGCCGTCTCCCTGCTGAAGGAATTCAATACGACGAAGTTCGATCAATCGGTCGAAATTTCGATGCGTCTGGGCGTCGATCCGAAACAGTCGGATCAGATCGTTCGCGGATCCGTCGTACTTCCGAACGGTATTGGCAAAACGCTGCGCGTCTTGGTGTTCGCGAAAAACGCGAAAGCCGACGAAGCGACTGCGGCCGGCGCCGATTACGTCGGCGGCCCCGAGTTGGCTGAAAAAATTAAAAACGGTTGGTTCGACTTCGACGTCTGTATCGCGTGCCCTGACATGATGGGCGTGGTCGGATCGCTCGGTCGTTTGCTCGGTCCCCGCGGCTTGATGCCGAGTCCGAAGGCCGGCACCGTTACGATGGACGTCGAAAAGACGGTTAAAGAATATAAGGCTGGTAAGGTTGAATTCCGCAACGACAAAGGCGGCATTGTGCACGGCGTCGTTGGCAAACTCAGCTTTGACGCGGATAAACTGGTCGAGAACATTCGCGCGTTCATCGACTATGTCGTCTCCTTGAAGCCGGCGTCCGTTAAGGGCGTTTACGTTAAATCGATCGCGATTTCGGCGACGATGAGTCCCGGTCTCCGCGTTACGGCCCAATGATTTCGGGTTACGGTCGATTTTCTAAGTCAATAACCGCCCTTTAGTCGAATACATAATCATGAGTAAGTTTGTAAAAAATATTATTACCGAAGAGCTGAAAAAACGCTTGGAAGGCGTCGACAACGCGCTTCTCGTTAATCTCGTCGGTATGGCTGTCAACGACAGCAACCGTCTTCGCGGCGCGCTCGCGGAAAAAGACATTAAGGTCATGGTCATTAAGAACAGCCTTGCCGCTCGCGCTACCGCCGACACGCCGTTGGCGAAAGCGTTCGTCGGGCTGACCGGCGCGACCGCCGTCTGCTGGGGCGCGTCCGATATCGTCGCGCTTGCCAAGGAAGTCGTTAAGGTTTCCAAAGACAAGCAGTTCGCGAAGTTCTCCGTCCTCGGCGGCGTTATGGACGGCGAAGCGTTCACCGCCGAAGAAGCGGTCGATATCAGCAAGTGGCCCTCTCGCGAAGAACAGATCGCTATTCTGCTCGGTCAGATTACCGGCGTCGGTTCGAAGCTGTCCTCGCAGCTTATTGCCAGCGGCGCGAATCTCGCCAGCCAGATCAAACAGCGTTGGGACAAAGACGGCGAAGAAGCCGCTGAAGAAGCTCCCGCCGCCTGAACTTTGCAGATACTCGCGTAAGTCGGCGGTTGGCGCGTCCGTCGCGCCGGCCTTCGCTGCAGTTTAGAAATATTCCTCGATTTATCGAGGTCAACCAATAAATATTTTTTATCATTGCGCCAGTTCGCGTACCACGGTCCGTGCGATACCAGTTTCGTACGTGAAGCGCTGGGAGATCGGGCGCAACCACGAGAAAGGAATTTAACAATGTCCGAAGAACGCATTTTCTCCGACGAAATCAAGGCCATGGGCGACAAGATCATGGGTATGACGCTGAAAGAAGCCAAAGAACTCAGCGACTACCTGAAGGAAGAATACGGCGTTGAGCCCGCCGCTGGCGGCGCCGTCGTCATGGCTGGAGCCGCCGCTGGCGCCGACGCTGCGCCCGCCGCGGAAGAGAAGACCGAATTCGACGTCGTCCTCGAAGATTTCGGCGCCAACAAGATCGCCGTCATCAAGGTCGTCCGCACCGCTACCGGCGCGTCCCTTGGCGACGCCAAGTCGATGGTCGAAGGCGCTCCGAAAGCGATCAAGACCGGTTTGCCGAAAGACGAAGCCGACAAGCTCAAGAAAGAACTTGAAGAAGCCGGCGCGAAGGTCTCCCTCAAGTGAGATTGACGTTACCGTCTAAACGTTCTTAATCGAACGCGAGAGCCCTTGGCTGCGCCAGGGGCTCTTATTTTCTCTTAACGCGCTGTTAATCTGTCTGCAACTTCTTATGTGAAACTGCCGTCGCGGCGCAAGTATTCTTTTCAAACACAAATTTGACGCGCAAAACGCGGCCGTTCCGCGTCTGATTCTCCCATTGCGCAAACGCGCGCCGTCGTTTGTTTTCACGCGCGCAAGTCCGTAAGCGCCTCGCGGAGACTTGTTTTACGGCGCGGCTAAAATCGAAGCGGAGAAGAGCGCCGCGGCGTCGTTCCGTGCGCTTGGAGAAGATCGCCGCAGTTCCTCTTTTGACGTCGGAGTCGCCTCGGACAAAAGCCTGAAAAGGGGAAAGAAGGCGAAAACAGTTCTTGGAAGAGGCGGAGGGTAAAGAAAAAAATAATAAAAAAAGAGAAAATATTTTAATTAAGAGGCGGATTTATCGGAATATATTATGTGTTTTGACAAGATAAAATTTGCTTTAATGATTATTGTTATAAAAACATGTTAAAATATTCTGAATAATCTGGCGCGATTAAGAAAAATATTGAAAAATAGCATGAAAATATGCCGCTTTTCGGTAAAAATAGAAACATTTTTTCCAATAGGCCGATTCGCCTTTTGGTGCCTCGGAACTCCCTTATTCGCGCCAAAAGTAAAAAAAATTCCAAAAAAACAAGTTTTTTTATAGATTAAAATTAATAACCCCCTTGTAAAGAGGCGCGTATCGGTTAAAATGACGGTTCGGCTATTTACGCCGATTAGAATTTTACGTTCTATACCTGACCGGGAGGAAAGCTCTGAATGGCAGTTCCAGCACAACGTAGGTTAAAGCTGAACGGACGCGTTCAATTCGGCAACAGCCGGACGACGTACGAAGTTCCCGATTTGACCATTCTTCAAACGCGTAGTTACGCGGAATTCTTGCAGGCCGACGTTCCGCCTGCGCAACGAAAAAATCAGGGTCTTGAAGCTGTTTTGCGCGAAGCGTTCCCTATGAAAAGCTACGAGGGAACCGCGACCCTTGAATATCTCTATTACGTACTTGAAAAGCCGCACTATACGCCCGACGAATGCCGGCGTTTGCGCTTGACATACGGCCGTCCGTTCCGAGTCCGCCTCAAGCTGACCCGCGAAGATCACGAAACCGTCGAAGAAGACGTCTATCTTGGCGAGCTCCCGATCATGCTCGGCGGCGGCGAATTCATTATCAACGGCGCGGAACGCGTCGTCGTCAACCAGCTTCACCGCAGCCCCGGCGTCGATTTCCTCGTGAAAGACGAGCCCGACCGCAGAGTCTATAGCTGCCGTATCATTCCTGAACGCGGAAGTTGGATCGAATTCGAAATTACGCGTAAAGAAACGATTACCGTACGCATCGACCAGAGCAGCAAGCTCCCCGTCATGATGCTCCTGCGCGCTTCGGATCCGAAGTACGGCTCCGACGAAGCGATCTTGCGCGCCTTCTATAAGACGAAGCGCGTCAAGATTAAGAGCGGCGAGTCCGTTTCGAATATCGAGGGCAAGGTCGCCGTCGGCGACGTCAAATACCCCGCGAAGTCGGAACATCCCGACGAAATCATCGTCGAGTGCGGAAACGTTATCAATAAGGAACTTGCCGAGCAGATTTGCACCTCTGGCGTCAAAGAAGTCGAGGTCATGGACAATCCGCGCAACAAGCTTCTCCTTTCCTCGCTCGCCGAAGATAGAAGCAAGACGCACAACGAAGCGCTGACGTACATTTTCAAGCGCCTTCGTCCGGGCAATCCTTTCTCCTTGGAAAAGGCGAAAGATCTTTTCAACGACAAGTTCTACGACGACTCGCGCTATCGGCTCGGCCGCGTCGGCCGGTTCCGAATGAACCGCAAGCTCGGCACGAACGTCGATCTCGATCAAACCGTTTTGCGTCCTGAGGACATCGTCGACTCGGTCGCGTACCTCAACAAGCTCTGGGGCGGCGAATCCGGCGCGGAACTCGACGATATCGACCATCTCGGGAACCGCCGTCTTCGCACGATCGACGAACTCGCGAGCGAAGAAATTCGTAAGGGCTTCCTGAAGCTGCGCCGATCCGTAGTCGAGCGTTTGCGCGAAGGCGCCTCCCCGCGTCTGATCGTCAATACGAAGAACATTTCGTCCGCGATCGACTTCTTCTTTGGGCGCTGCGAGCTTTCCCAGGTCGTCGACCAGACGAACCCGCTTTCGATGCTCACGCACGAACGCCGTCTCTCCGCGCTCGGCCCCGGCGGTCTTAACCGTAAGCGCGCCAGCTTCGAAGTCCGCGACGTTCACTCCTCGCACTACGGCCGTATCTGCCCGATCGAGACCCCTGAAGGTCAGAACATCGGTCTGATTTCCTACATGTCCGTCTTTGCGGGCGTCGACGAGTTCGGATTCCTGGTCTCCCCGTACCGCAAAGTCGTCGACGGCGTTATTACCGACGAAGTCGATTGGCTTCGCGCCGACCAAGAGCACGATCTGTACCTCGTTCCCGCCGACGCCGAGATTGTGCGCTCGAAGGAACACCCGTTTGGCAAGATTACCCCGTCGGTCGGCAATATGACGCTTGCCCGGTATCAGGGCGATTACGTCCGAATTCCGCCCTCAAAGGTTCAGTATATCGACGTCGCGCCGAATCAGATGATCGGCGTTTCCGCCGGTCTGATTCCGTTCCTGGAACATGACGACGCGAACCGCGCGCTCATGGGTTCGAACATGCAGCGCCAGGCGGTTCCGCTTCTGCAGTCCGAAGCTCCTGTCGTCGGGACGGGCTTAGAAGACGCGGTCGCGCTCAATTCGAGTCTGCTTGTCCGCGCGCGCACGTCGGGCGAAGTTACCTACGTCGACGCGAGCAAGATCGTCATCGGCGAAAACGACGTCTATAATCTCCGCAAGTTCGCCGGGCTCAACGGCCAAACGTGCGAGAATCAGCGCCCGATCGTTAAGCGCGGTCAGCGCGTTAAGAAGGGCGAGGTCATCGCCGACGGCGCCTGCACCGACCACGGCGTTCTCGCGCTCGGCCGCAACGCGCTCGTCGCGTTCATGGTTTGGGACGGTTACAACTACGAAGACGCGATTATTCTCAGCGAAGAGCTCGTTCAGAAAGACGTCTATACTTCGATTCACATCGAGGAATACGACGTCGAGGTCCGCACACGAAGCTCGGGCGCGAGGAATTTACCCGCGATATTCCGAACGTCGGCGACCGCGCGCTGCGCGATCTCGACGAACACGGAATCGTCCGCGTCGGAACGTACGTCAGCCGCGGCGACATTCTCGTCGGTAAAGTCGCGCCGAAGAGCAAGACGGAGCTCTCCCCGGAAGAGAAGCTTCTGCACGCGATTTTCGGCCGCGCCGGAGAAGACGTCAGAAACGAATCGCTCGAAGTGCCCGCCGGCGTCGAAGGCGTCGTTTTGGGAACCTACCACTATCGCAGCCGCGTCTCCCTCTCGGACGACGAACGCCGCAATTTCGACGCGGAAACCGCCGCGGCGGAAGCGGAAGGCAACGAAAAGATTACCGCCGTGTTCGGCGAGATGATTTCCAATATGGAATCGGTCGTCGGGCGCACGCTCATGGGCGACGACGGTCAGCCGCTCGTTCAGGAACGTCTGCCGAAAGACGTCGCGGGCGTCGCGAAGACGTTCTCCTTCGACAAGATGTGCGAAGTGAACGAACTCAAGCCGAGAACCGCCGATTACAACGCCTGCAAGAAGATCTACGAAGCGGCGCGCGACGCCGTTGAAGAGGCGGTCGACGCGAAAGACCGCAAGATCAACTCGATGACCTGCGGCGACCAGCTCAAACGCGGCGTCCTGCAGATGGTCAAAGTCTATATCGCGACGAAACGTACGATTTCTGTCGGCGATAAAATGGCGGGCCGTCACGGAAACAAAGGCGTTATCTCTAAGATTTTGCCGCGCGAAGACATGCCGTTCCTCGCCGACGGCACCCCGATCCAGATCATGTTGAATCCTCTGGGCGTTCCGTCCCGTATGAACGTCGGTCAGATTCTCGAAACCCACTTGGGTTGGGCGGCCGCCACGCTGGGGTATCACGCGATCACCCCGGTCTTCGACGGCGCGACGGAAAAGGACGTCAACGACGAACTTGAAAAGGCCGGTTTGCCGCGCAACGGAAAAGTCCAGCTGTACGACGGCCGCACCGGCGAGCCTTTTGCTCAGCAGACGACCGTCGGGTATATGTACATGCTGAAGCTGCACCACCTTGTCGACGACAAGGTTCACGCGCGCAGCACGGGCCCGTACTCGCTCATTACGCAGCAGCCTCTCGGCGGTAAAGCGCGTTCCGGCGGTCAGCGTTACGGCGAAATGGAAGTCTGGGCGCTTGAAGCGTACGGCGCGGCTTATACGCTGCAGGAACTCCTCACCGTTAAGTCCGACGACGTCGAAGGACGTACGAAGATTTACGAGTCGATGGTTAACGGCACGAATACGCTGGAAGCCGGAACGCCCGCAAGCTTCGACGTCTTGGTCAACGAGATCAAGGGCCTGGCCCTCGATATGGATCTTGTACCGGCGCAAGGGAAAGGCGGCCTGCCCGTGGGCGCCGACGACGGCGCGTTCCCCTTCTTGAGTTGATATTTGTCGCCGGAAGTCGGTTCGCGCGCGTTGAACGCGCGGACCGGCTGGCCGACCAACCGCGTCCGCCGCGCGCGGGCGCGATTGAACCAGTCTGCTGTAATGAAAAGATCAGAGTCGGTCGTCGCCGCGTTTCTCGCGTTTGCCGCGCGGGAACCTGATAAAGAGCGCGAGCTCCTTTGCGCGATCGGCTAAAAACTATATATCGAAACGAGGACGACAGTGTCAAACAACGGCGACAGTTACGAACGCATCAATGATTTTGGCGCAGTGAAAATTAGCCTTGCCGACCCTAAAAAGATTCGCGACGAATCTTACGGCGAAGTTAAGAAACCGGAAACGGTCAATTATCGATCCTACAAACCTGAAAAAGAAGGCCTGTTCTGCGAAAAGATTTTCGGTCCTGAGAAGGACTGGGAATGCTCCTGCGGCAAGTATCGCGGAATGAAATACAAGGGCATGGTCTGCGACCGCTGCGGCGTTAAGATCACGCACAGCCGCGTGCGCCGCAAGCGTATGGGCCACATTGAACTTGCCGCGCCGGTAGTCCATATTTGGTTCTTCCGCGCCTCTTCGAGCCGCCTGGCGACACTTCTTGCCATGAAGGCGTCTTCGCTCGAAAAGGTCGTCTATTTCCAAGATTACGTTATTCTTGAAAAAGGCGACACGCCGCTCAAAGAAGGCGATTTGCTCACCGAAGAAGAATATCGCGAAAAGCTTGAACTGTACGGCGACGAGTTCAAAGTCGGCATGGGCGCCGAAGCGATTCGCGAGCTGCTCAAGAAGCTCGACGTCGTTAAGCTCTCGCAGGAGCTCCGCGCGGAACTTGCCGAGACGAAATCGCGTCAGCGCAAAAAGGACATCGTCAACCGTCTCAAGGTCGTCGAGGCCCTTCGCAACTGCAAGCATGAAAACAACCCCGCTTGGATGGTGCTCGACGTCATTCCGGTTATTCCGCCGGATCTCCGTCCGTTAGTGCTGCTCGAATCGGGCTCGTTCGCGACCTCCGACCTTAACGACCTTTACCGTCGTATTATCAACCGCAACAACCGGTTGCAGAAGCTGTTGAGCATGACGGCTCCCGACGTCATTATTCGCAACGAGAAGCGCATGCTGCAGCAGTCGGTCGACGCGCTCTTCGACAATATGCGCTGCCGTCATCCGGTTCTCGGCTCGAGCAACCGCCCGCTTAAATCATTGACCGACATGATCAAAGGCAAGCAGGGCCGTTTCCGCGAGAACCTGCTCGGCAAACGCGTCGACTATTCCGCGCGTTCCGTTATCGTCGTCGGTCCGCACCTTCGTTTGCACCAATGCGGTCTTCCGAAGCCGATCGCGCTCGAACTCTATCAGCCGTTCATTATCCGCGCGCTCAAGGAACGCAAACTCGCCGATACGATTAAGAGCGCGAAGAAGATGCTCGAACGCCGCGACGTCGAGGTCTGGGACATTCTGGAAGAAGTCATTCAGAATCACCCCGTCCTGCTCAACCGCGCGCCGACTCTTCACCGTATGGGTATTCAGGCGTTTGAACCGCTGCTCGTCGAAGGGAACGCGATTAAGCTGCACCCGCTCGTCTGCAAGGGATTCAACGCGGACTTCGACGGCGACCAGATGGCGGTTCACCTCCCGCTTTCGCTCGAAGCGCAGGTCGAAGCGCACACCCTCATGCTCTCGACGAACAACATTTTCAGCCCCGCGAGCGGCAAGCCGATTATCTCGCCCGCTCAGGACATCGTTATGGGCTGCTACTTCATTACGATGTCTCAGCCCGGCATGAAGGGCGAGGGAATGATTTTCGCGTCCGTCGACGAATGCATGCTCGCGTTTTCGCTCGGCAAGGTGCACCTGCAGGCGGAAATCAAGGTGCGTATGCCCAAGGGCCGGTTCCTCAAAAAGGATCCGAGTATTACCGAAGGCAAACTGTTCACGACCACGCCCGGCCGTATTATCTTCAATCAGATTATCGACGAAGGCCCGTACTACAACGAGCCGCAAGGTTCGAAGCAGCTCGCCGTCGTTATTAGCGACTGCTATGAACGCCACGGGCGTAAGATCACGATCGATTTGCTCGACCGTCTCATGCGTCTTGGCTTTGAAGAGAGCACGAAGAGCGGTCTTTCGTTCGCGACCGACGACCTTATTACGCCCATCGAAAAGGCGGACATTCTTGCCGTGGCCGACAAACAGGTCCAGAGCCTGCAGTTCCAGCAAGGTATGGGCGCTTTGACTCCGGACGCGTACTACAATAAGGTAATCGACCTTTGGTCAAACGTGAATACGGAAATCACTCGGAAGATGATGGAGTCGTTTAAGAACGACGTCTATAAAACTGAAGAGGAAGCCCAAGCGCGTCACGACGTCAAACGCCGACCTTTCGGCTACGTCAATCCTGTTTACTTGATGGCGTTCTCCGGGGCGCGCGGCGGTGAAGAACAGATTCGTCAGCTCGCCGGTATGCGCGGTCTTATGGCCAAGCCGAACGGGCGTATTATCGAGACGCCGGTTAAGGCAAACTTCCTGGAAGGGCTTAGCGTAATCGAGTACTTCAGCTCGACGCACGGCGCGCGTAAAGGTCTGTCGGATACTGCGTTGAAGACGGCGGACTCCGGATACCTGACGCGCCGTCTTGCCGACGTTGCGCAGAACTGCGTCGTTACGATGCACGACTGCCACACGACGAACGGCGTTATGAAGAGCGCTCTCAGCAAGGGCGATACCAAGATTCCGCTTTCTCAGTTCATCGTCGGGCGCGTCTCTTGCGAGGCGATCGTCAATCCGGTAACCGACGAAGTAATCGTAGAGAAAAACGGTCTCATTACCGCCGAAGCGGCGCGCGCTATCGAGAAAGAGCTCCCGTCCAGAAAGATTAAGGTTCGCAGTCCTATGACGTGCGAAGCCGAACTTGGCGTCTGCTCGCTGTGCTACGGCATGGACCTTTCGACATCCGAACTCGTCGAAGAAGGCATGGCGGTCGGCATTATCGCGGCTCAGTCGATTGGCGAGCCTGGCACCCAGTTGACCATGCGTACGTTCCACATCGGCGGCGCGGCGTCCCACAGCGTTGAAGAAAACGAAATCAAGACGAGTTTCGCCGGTTTCATCCGCTTCGACCGCATCGACGCCGTGTTCAACGAGTCCAAACAGGGCTTGCTCGTCCTGTCCTGCCCGATTGACGGCGGCGTTAAGATCTGCAACAAGCGCGGTCAGGCGCGCGAGACGTATCACGTCGGCGAAGGCGCCGTTTTGCGCGTCACGGAAGGGGACGAGGTTCAGGCGGGCGACACGATCGCCACCCTCGATCCGCACAACAAGCCGTTGATCTGCCGTTCCGCGGGCGTCGTCCGCTTCGTCGATCTCGTTGAAAACGAGACGATTAAGCTGGAAAAAGACGCCAACAGCGGCTCGCAGTCGTATACGGTTATGGAGCTTAAGGGCGACCGCCATCCGCAGATCGAAGTTCTGCACAACGACGGTATGAAAGTCAACGAAAGCTTCCAGGTTTCGGCCGGTACGAAGATTGAAGTTGAAGACGGCGCGTACGTCGAACGCGGTACGGTTCTCGCCACGATGCCGGAAGGCGCCAGCGGTTCGCAGGACATTACGAGCGGTCTGCCGCGCGTTACGGAGATTTTCGAAGCGCGCGCGCCCAAGAACGCCGCGGTGCTCGCGGAAATCGACGGCAAAGTCGAGATTCTCGGCAAACGCACTCACGGCAAGCAGATCGTCGTCGTACGTTCTATTCCCAAGAGCGTCGACGAGCAGCCGCGCGAGGTTCAGCACGAAATCCCGCAAGGGAAGCGCGTTCGCGTCTTTACCGACGATATCGTCCAGAAAGGCCAGCCGCTTACCGACGGTCAGATGGTTCCGAAAGACATCCTGCGCATTAAAGGCGTTCAGGAAGTTCAGAACTATCTCGTTGAACAGGTTCAGGACGTTTACCGTTCTCAGGCGGTTACGATCAACGACAAACACATCGAGATCATTGTCGCTCAGATGCTCCGCCGTATGAAGATTACCGACGGCGGCGACACGACCTTGCTTGTCGGCGACCAAGTCGATAAGTTCGAGTACATTCGCCGCAATAAGGAACTCCGCGGCTGCGTTAAGATTAAGTTCGCCGGGGACACCGACTTCGAAATTGGCGAAATCGTTCCTCGCGACGTATTCGAAGCGCGCAACGAGAAGTTCTCGCAGGCCGGCGGAACGCCCGCGACCGCCGAGAAGCCGAAAGAAGCGCACGGTCAGCCGTTGATTCTCGGTATTACCAAGGCGGCGGTTCAGAGCGAATCGTTCCTGTCGGCCGCGTCCTTCCAGGAGACGACGAAGGTCTTAACGGAAGCGGCGTTGGCGTACAAGGTCGACCGTCTCATCGGTCTGAAAGAGAACGTCATCCTCGGGCGTTTGATTCCCGCCGGAACCGGGTTCCGCCTCTATCAGAAGGCCCACTGGGACCATCAGCACGGCGTGCAGCCGATCAGCGTCGTCGGCGGGGACGGCGTCTTCAATCAGACGATCCTCGACGACGCGCCCGAAGGCGGCGTCTCGCCCGACGTCGACGGCGGCTTCGGATTCGAACCGACGGCCGACGAAACGTCGCGTCAGACGAACGACGAAGATCTCGTCTGGGATCAGGACGGCTCGTTCGCCGATTCTGACGACGTCGTTTTCAACCAGGACGATTTGGACTTCCTTTCCAATCAGGTCGACGACGCCGAACGCCTTGACGACGAAGCGGACGACGAGTGACGGTAATCCGCGAACTCTTGACGTCGACTTAAGTTAGAAAAAACCCTCGGAGCAATCTTGCGATTGATCTGAGGGTTTTTTTAACGTTTTTCAATTCAACAGCAGAGGAACTTGCCTCATGTCGGACAAGACGCTTCTCATTCCCCCCGGCGCGCTGATTTCGGACGCGCTTCGCGAGTCGGGCTTCGCGCTCGACTACGAGTGCGGAGGCCGGGGCATGTGCGGCCGCTGCCGCGTCGAGGTCGTGGACCCGGACGGAACGCGGCGCTCTGTTCTCGCGTGTCAGACGCGCGCGGGAGACGTTCCTTTGCGCGTCGACACGTCTAAGACGCCGTTCCGCGCCGCGAAGATTTGCGCGCCCGAAGAAGCGGCGTTTGCTCAGACGCGGCGTCCGACTCGAGAAGAGCGGCGTGGCAAATGGGGCCTGGCTGTGGATTTAGGCACGACGACAATCGTCTGCGCGCTTGTTTCCCTTGCGACGGGTCGAACGCTGCGCGCGCGTTCGACGCGCAATCCGCAAATTAGTTTCGGCCGCGACGTGCTTTCGCGAATCGACGCGGCGGGCAAACGTCCCGACGCCAGGCGCGTCATGCTCGCGGAGGCGTGGCGCGCGATTGAGCGGACGGCGCTGGAATTATCGGGCGAATTTGAGCTTAACCCCGCTTCAATTATAGAGGTTATAATCGCCGGCAATACGACGATGGAATATCTCCTGACGGGCTTGGACGTCGCGCCGCTTGGCGCCGCGCCCTTTACCGTCGCGAAGAAATCGTTTCGAGAGTATGTCGGCGCGGAGTTTGATCTGAATTCCTTTTCAAAAGCGCGCGTTCGGATTTTTCCCGTGATCTCCGCGTTTATCGGCGGGGACGTCCTTTCGGGATTTGCGCGATTGCTGCAAAAGGGCGCGTTTGCGCGCAATAAGACGGCTCTCTTTTTAGATTTCGGCACAAACGGAGAAGTTCTGCTCGGCTCGAACGGACGGTACTTGGCCGCGTCGACCGCCGCCGGTCCGGCGTTTGAAGGATGCGAGATTTCCCAAGGGATGCTCGCGACGCGCGGCGCGATCTGCCGCGTCGATTACGGCGTTTCCTCGGGTGAATGGCGCGCGCATACGGTCGAAAACGCGCCGGCGCTCGGCGTTTGCGGGTCGGGTCTGGTCGACGCGCTCGCGGGCGCTTTGGCGTTCGGCGCCCTCGCGCCTAACGGAAGACTGCGCCGATCCGATTCGCCCGAGCTGCAAAATCAGGCGCTCGCGGACCGGCTGTCGGAAGATCGCGGAACTCGTTCTTTTCTCATTTCAAATTTAGACGGGGCGGGCGCCGTTCGGCTGTCGCAGCGCGACGTCCGTCAGGCGCAGCTTGCGCTCGGCGCGATTAAGGCCGGCGTGCGGATCTTACTCGAAGAAGCGCGAACGTCGGCCTCGGCGCTCGACGCGCTCTATTTGGCGGGCGGATTCGGCGCGTCGCTCAATCTTACGTCGGCGCGCCGGGTTGGCGCGACGCCGCCGGAACTCGCGCTTGATCGCGTCAGCTACTGCGGAAACGCGTCCCTGCTCGGCGCGATCGACGTTCTCGGCTCCGCGCTCGATTGGGACGCGCTCGAAGAAACCGCGGCGCTTGTCGACGCCATTAACCTTGCCGACCGCGCCGATTTCGCCGACGTCTTTGCCGACGCGCTCGGGTTCCCGGAAAGCTGACCGCCCCCGTTTCGGAACGTTCGGTTAGAGCGAAAGCGTTTCGCCGCCCGCGACGGTCGCGGCCGCGCGCCACGCCTCGACGTCGACCGTGTCGGAGACGAACCGCACGGAACCGTCGCACATGAGCGCGTTAACTCCGCCGGAATGGTAACTTCGCGCGGCGTAGAACCCGTAGTTCATCCAGTATCCGGTCGCCGCGTTGGAATTGGGCGGCAGGGTCGCGTCGAACGCCGTATAGTTAGGCGAACCGGAAATCCAGGTAACGCAGCGGTTGGGATACCACGAACGGCTGCCCGC
>CADACS010000070.1 GCA_902786505.1 uncultured Planctomycetota bacterium
AAATCTCGTTATGGTACAACTTGAAGCAACCGGAGACGACGAGAGACGCGGCTATGGCTTGCGGGGAAATCTCGTTATGGTACAACGTTCCCTCTCCGGAGGGGGCAAAAGGGGGCCTTCGGCAGGCGTTTGACTCGTAGAAATACGGGGTGAGCGCAACAGAGGCCTTCCCGCGGGCGGCGTTAAAAAGCCAAAAAAAACGGCGTTTTCGAACTCTCGGAAACGCCGTTTTTTTCATTTTTTTTCAAAAATGGGTCGAAATTTGCCGTCAGAACGGGGGCGTTTTCGGCTTGCCGACCTTTCGTTTTTCTTTCGGCTTGACCGGCTTCTTTACGGTGAGATTGAGCGCGTCGACCGGCTCGAACGGGAGCCGCGCCGGATAGGCGAGCTGGTCGGACTCGCCGCGATAGATCCAGACGAGCGATTCCGCCGTTTTGACGGTCGTCTCAAAGACGTTGACCTGCTCTCCGTCGATAAGATAGCGCCCGGTAATCTGGCGAATGATCCGTACCTTAACGTCGACGGTAAGTCCTTCGCCGAGTAGGTCGTCCGCCCAAAGCCCGTAGACGCAGCAGTCGACGACGGGTCGGAACGGTTCGAGGAGATCGTCGGCGAGCGCGTAACCGTTGTACTTGTTATGATGGCAGATTCCGATTGTGGGGCAGAATCCGACGCTCACGACGGCGCGCGCGACGATCGCGCGCGATAGAGAATAGCCGTAGTTGAGCGCGGCGTTGACAGGATCTTTTCCGTCGTAATCGCGCCGGAACTTCTCGCCCTCAAAGAGCTTCGCCCAATATTTTTTCGCGGCGATCCCTTCCCGGTTGTCCGTGTCGCCGCTCTTGACCCCTTTAAAATATTCGGTCAGTCCGCCGTCCGTCTGAAAAAGCTCCTGCAACAGCCGGCTCTGGTTCTTAATCTTCTGCCTGACGATCTGCTTCCAGAGCCGCTTCATGAGAGGCCGGTCGGAACTCGCTTCGACCTGAAGCTGAACGCGCTGCGCGCCCGCGTGGTGGCCGTAAAGGGGAAAGCAGATTCCGTTCGGAATCGAACGGTCGTCGCACACGACGATCACGACGTTCGCGTCGAGAAGCTGACGCAGCAGTTCCGCCGACACGGTGAGCTGAGGATGCGCCAGTATAACGACCGCGACGTCTTCGATCGGAACGGAATCGCGAAGCGTCTCCTCGTCGAAGATTTTGAGTTGACTGTCGCGGACTCGGAGCCGCGCGGGCGTGAGCGAAAAATCAAGGATTCTCTTGCTTGACATAAAACGACTTTATAACGCGACCGACGCCCTGATCAGTAGAACGTGCAGACATCCGGCTCTCTTTCCGAGTCCTGCGCTTTGCGACCGACGTAATGCTCCATTTTCTCAAACATTTTCGACGTAATCGCGACCATGCGAACGCCCCCCTTCGGAGGAAGCGCTTCGCGCACGGCAACCCGATGCTGCTCCAGAACTCGGTTGTCGACGCAGTAACGCGCGTACACCGAATACTGCAGCATCGTAAAACCGTCTTTCAGTAACGCTTTGCGAAACCGATCGTACGCCTTGCGATCGCTTTTTCTTTTGACCGGAAGATCAAAAAAAACGAAAAGGTACATAGACGTATACCCTGAAACGATAGCTTCATGACGAGGCATACATACTCAAGCTGTTAGTCGTTTGAAGGATATACCTTTTTGCAAACGTCAAGGTTTTTCCAAAGGTCTATATTTCCCAAAACGTCAATATATCCTTTTCGCATTCCCCTCTCCTTAAACTTACCGGGTCTGCTGCTAAGCCCTTTTTCGCCTATTTCTCCAGCAGCTCTTGCGTCTGTGTGAAGCTTAAAAAACAATTGTCCGCTTTTCGTCATTTTTCGAACGACATATATAGCCTTTTTTTCGTCATTCTCAAAAACAAAAGCTTCGCCAATAGCAAGAGAAAACTTAAAACGCTTGTTCGGTCCAAAATCTCGCTGTACAACCGGCTTCTTCATTCGCACCCGTTGATATGCCTCCATAAGGGAGACGACGTCTACCTTCCACTTCTTTAACTCATTTCCAGATTCGTCAAGTTCGGCGTAAACTTCCATGTGATGGTTTAGGAAGATTTGGACATTGCGCGCATGCCCGGGTTTTCCCACAGGATCAGTTGTAACGCTCGCCCAATACCGCGCGCTTTTAATCGGAATCTTACGTTTTGGATTAGTTTTAGTAACAATGCACGGCGGATTCTCTTCAAATTTTTTCGTTTTTCCTCCGACTTCGAGGAACTTCTCTTGAACTATTTTGCGAATCACGGGATCGCAAATGTTGTCAATCTCATTTTTCTTCATTTCGGCAACCGGTTTGCGAACCGCTCGTCTTTCTGTCCCGTCTTCTAGAACTTTATAGTTTGTCTCTTTGTGCATGGAACCGGAAACTTTGCGATCGACTCGCCGTGAGACGACAATCCTGTCGACAACAGTTTGCAAAATTTCTCTGAAGCCCGGACAAGGTGGAGCGAACAGTCTTAAAGCAAACCAACCGCGTCCCTTTAGTTTGTAAAATTCCTCCGCATTTTCGCTAAGTTTTTTAACAACTTCGGGACCAGTCAGGGCAATCACGGCGGCGTCGATCGCGTGATGGCGGTGGTCGCCGCGATTCTTTTCCACGACGTCGACGGCGCCCCGCTGAACGTCATGCTTTTGCTTTTCGTCAGGAGATAGGAGAATTGTGTTAAGATTCCACGCGTCGCGGAGCCAAGCGGTCGTATTCCCAGTCGCGACCTGAACGCGCTTCTTCCCCTCGGCGTCGTTCCCGTCAGTAGCGCCGTAGAGCGTATCGAGATACTTAAGCGCAAGCCGCGAGATATACCGGGAATCGTTCAAGAGCCGGCTCACGGCGTCTTCGGTCGAAACGTCTTCCTTTCGGAAGAGTTCCAATTTATGTCTGGCAAAAGGCCCCTGAAAACTCTTCACGCGTTCCAGAATTCCGCTCCATTTATCGGTATCGCCGTAAGCTTGGAACGGCGTGCGGTTCCTCTTTTCATTACGGTTTGCTTCAGCGTAACAGAGCGTCTTGTTCCCAAACGAATCGTCAAGCGAGACGCTGAATGGAATAATATGCTCGATATCGACGGGCGAGGCGTCTGAAAAGAGCGTGCGCAAGTCGATCCCCTGCCCGGTATAAGGACAGGTTTCCCGGCACTCTTTCCAAAGCTGATACTTCAGGACGTCGCGTTTATTCGGTTCGTATCCGTTAAGCTTTTCTCGAATCTCTTTTTCCAGCCTGACACGTTCGTTTTCGCGTTCCTTATTACTCCTGAATATACGTTCGCGTTCCTTCCGGTCGCGCTTGAGATCGCGCGCGAGCTCGACGCGAATGATTTCCGGTTTGCCGAAACGGCGAATGATCTCATTAACAACCTTCCGCATTTCGGTTAGCGTACGCGTAACCGTCGGGTTGCGAACAGATCCAAGCACGGCCGTGACGGGTTCAAGAAAATCATACGTCTGAGATCCCTTTCCATAGAGTAACCTGCGAGCAGTCTCAAACGAAATCCGTTTTTCCTTCATAACGGGAAGTACTTTCGACAACGCCTTACGCGATAGAGAACAGTAATCGGGCTCAACTGTCGCTTCCGACAGCTTGGCGACGGTTTCAGGGCTGAAATCAGGAAAGAGTCTCGCTAGTTTGGCGGCCAGAGCCTTGACTCTGTCGTAATAAAGGATTTCGCACGCTATCTTATCGACGTCCTCGGTCGGCAGGTCGCCCGCGCCGGTCTCCGTAAGCGCCTTGCGAATTCGTGCGCGCGTAACGTTCCCCTTGATATCCTTGTCTCCATCTTCAAGTTCAAAGTTAAATCTATAGGCTGTTTTATTATTCTTCGGCGCTTTAAACCCAAGCTTTTTGCGCATCTCGGCAAAGGAAAGCTTTTCGTTATATTCGAACAATTCCGCGAGGACGTCCTGCTCTTCCCGCGTCAAAAATCGATACCGGCCTTCGTTTGCAGGATCGCTGACTCTGAGATCAATAATCTTTTGCCAATATCGGTATTCCTGAAAAATAGGATCGCCCTTCGGAGCGCAACGACAGCCCGGTTCAAGTTTACAGCGCGAGACAAGCCCTTTCTGGCTCTTAAGCGGCCTCTGCAGGAAAATTGCCTTAAAGACGTCGTCTCGCAACGCGTCAGTCAAAATATCCGGATAAAATCCTTTCTGCGCGTCCCAGATCGCGTTAAATTCGTCGATAAACATCTTACGGGCGGTCCAGCGTTTGCGAATCCGCTTCTCTTCCGGGTCGAGCGTGGAGAAAAACTCGCCAAGCGTCCGCGATCCGCTTTCGGCAATGAGCTTTTCGAGTTCGGAGATTCCGCCTCTGACCTTGCCGAGTTCTTCGTCCGTTTCGTCGAAATCCGTCTTCTTATTGCTCAGGAAGCCGCGGCGCTGACCAAACGCGTAGAAGACGCGGCCGATCGCTTCGAGCGACAGCCGTTCGTCAAGCGCCTTGGCTCGTAGGGCGTAGATATACGTCTGCGCCTCTTTGCGCGTCGCGTTCGGGAAATATTCTTGGAAAAGTCTGCCGTCGAGTGCGTTAAACATGTCCTGCCGCGCCTTGGGCGTATGGCAACCGGCGTTCGGAAGGAGCCCCGCGTTCTGCAGGATATTAAAGAGCTTGACCGCTCGACGACGGCGGCGCCAAATGTTGCGGCGCGCTCCGCGATTCTTTCGGCGGATTGCGCTTCGCGATTTGTCTTTACCTTCTTCACGCTTCCCATCGCTTTCGTCGGTCCCAGCTTCAAAGACGCGCGAGCCCATTATCAAAGTCTCGGGAGAAATGTCTTCAGGGTTGCAGGGAACAAGAGCCCAACCGACGGACGCGACGCCAAGATCCAATCCTAGAATGTACTTCATAGCTCGTCTCTAATCTCACGAAGTTTAAGAATCGCCAAAAATCCCGCATGGGAATCGTTGAAAAACGGAGTCAACAAAGGTTTGAGGGCAAAACGCTACACGCTATGCCGAATCAGGGAAACGGAGCCTATATAAACAAGGCCGTCTCTATCTGTCCATTGTAATACGCCAATATCGAAATCAAAAGAGGGAAGAGGACTGCAAAAGCCCGTTTTTCGGACTCTTTTCAAAAAAGTATCGTTTATGCCGATTATATCAGTTTTAACATCTAATACAGTCTGACGTCGATAATTCAAGAAGAAAGAGCCGACGCGAATTCTTTTCTCGACGGTTATGGAAAAGGGTTCGCATTCTTTTTCCGCTAAAAAAGTCTGACTGCAAAAATGGCATACGCTCCTAGCCTTATTCTGAGGGTTCCAACAACCGTATTGGCGCGTTTTTTAAAAATTTTTCTATAAAAAGCTTGACCTTCAGCCTAATCGACATACAATGAGGATTGTACCATAACGAGATTTTCCTGTCTTGTTTTAGTAAAACGTATTTTGCTGAAAAGCAGGAGTTTCGTTGCGAGGCTCTCTGCGCTCAAACGTAGACCCTCGGCGCGCCTCTCGGGCGCGCCTTTTTTATTTCTTGACGTCTTGTTGTTGTCCCCAAAATACTATTGAACTTCTTTTGGAAATACTTGCGCGCTTTCTCATCCAAAAACGTTGTACTAATTTTGCGCCCAATTTCCCCGTCCAATCCCAAAAAGAAAAATCTACCCCCCTGCCGAGTGATTCGGCCTCCAAAAACGTTGTACTAAATATCGCGCCGAATTCCCCGCGCGGTTTTTGGCCGAAACGGGCCGGCAAAACGCTCTGAAAAAATTTTTTCAAAAAATTTTTTCGGACAAAAAAATCGGCGTTCAGCCCGTATTTTCCCGAACCATTGCGAAACCGCGGCCGGGCCGATCGGGCAAAATCCGCTAAAATTTCGCCAAATTCGGCAAAGTAAACTGAGCAGTTTCGCGGCCTGGTACGTTGGGATTAAAACCGTCTCCTTTTGGCGGCGCGGGGAGCGGCGAAAAAAATTTTTTCGAAAAAATTTTTTCGGGCAGAAAATTTCGGAGTTCAGCCCGTATTCTCCGAGTCTTCGCTTATCGGCGAGGGCGGCGGACGGGGGTCGTTTTGCCCGAAAAGGGGCAAAAAAGCCCAAAAACGGTCACCCCCCTCCGAGTGTTTTTGAGGTCCGTTTCGTTAGTATCAAAATAGGCCCATTCGGCGGGGCAAAATAAATTTTGGGGCCAAAGTCAGAAAACGGGCGCCCCCCCTCCGAGGGTTTTTGAGGTCCGTTTCGTTAGTAAAAGGCGCCGTCTCCTTTCGGCGGCGCCGAGGACGCGGGGACCGGTTTCGGCCGGGCTCCGCGTTCGGGGGTCCGCCGCCGGCAGGGCCGAGCGCTTTCGGGGTCGGAAGCGCCGCCTTCTCTTGTTCCGAGGAGGCGCCGGCGCGCGGGCTCTTTCACAGCAGAGGCTTGTCCGGCTGCGACGCCTTGGAAAGACGCTCTGATTATGAAAAGTTTGGCTTAGCAGGTCCCGCGAAAGCGGGGCCAATATTGAAAAAGAAAGATAGATATGTTACTGCAAAAACGAGTTGTCGATAACGCAAAATATATCGACCTTAAAGGGCTTAGATTGTTTGACGATTACACGATACTAGGAACGTTCCGGTTTGATAAATATGGATACGCTAACAGCGACGATTCAAGAGAAATCGGGGCGGTAGTCGAAGACCTCATGTTTGAAGAGGGTCGGATACAGGCAAAATGGAAACCAGATATTTTTAATCTAACTTATCATTATGAGAGTACCATATCGGGGTTAATCGGGTTGGGAAAAATTAGAAAGGACGATCAAGGAAGATTGATTTACCTAAAAGACGAATTCCTGGCTTGGTTGGAAAAAATCAAAGAAGACGATGAAGGAAGATTGAATTACCTAAAAGAGAAACGACAGAAAATAACAGAGCTAATACGGCGACTGTCGGATTGTCAAATTGAAAGAGAGGCTTCCATAAACATGGGAAACCCGGACGCGGGTAAACCGATTAGAAAAGTATGGCTGCCCAAACCGGAATATAATCAGTGGGGAGATTTGACCCCAAGGTCGGCAAGAGAAATCGGATCAAAAGTAGAATTGCTCTTATATCAGGAAGGCTACCTTCAATCGCAATGTAAGAGAACCGACGTGACGGAATACTACAACGAAGTCGTTAGAAAAGCAAGAGAGCTGGGAAAGATCACCGCGGCAGAAGACGGAACGTGGCGCTACAAACGAGACGGTTAAAAACTTAACTCTGGGCGCGGCGATAAGGGCGGCGCGGCGGAACGCGCGCGAAAGGGCGGCAAGAAAGACGGCCGGCTTTATATGAAAAAAATTCGGAAAAAACGGGGTAAAAAACAGGATTTTCCGCAAGCCGGGCGCCGCCGCGCCGTATGATATATACCGAAAGGGGTATTTGTCGAATAAGCGCGTCTGAGTCTCGTTACCTCCTCTCAGGCGCGTTTACTCCGGGGGGCGGCGACGCCCCCTTTTTCTCCTATTCCGATCTTGCCCGAAAAATACCGAACGGGCGATCCGCCTGAATAAAAAAGAGCCCGGCGCCGCTTTGGACGCCGGGAGCGCTTATACGGTAAAAGACGAACGCTTCCCGCCGTGCGGAACGCGCGAACGCCGACGCCTCGGTCAGCGTGCCGCGCGCTTTTTCGCGAGCTCCTTTTTCAGTTCGCGCCACGGCCGGGCGAGCAGCCCGTAGGCGTTGGCGTGGTACATATAGAGCGTCGCGACGGACGAGTACGGGGACCATTTCGCGCACCTCTTTTCGACGGCGGCGCGGGAGACGTCCTCCGTTTCGTAGAGCCACTTATACGCGGCGAGAAACGCCTTGTCGCCGGTCGGCAGGATATCGTCGCGCTTTAAGACGCGGCGAGAAACGCCTTGTCGCCGGTCGGCAGGATATCGTCGCGCTTTAAGACGCACAGGAGATACATCTGGGCGGTCCAGTTCCCGATTCCTTTAACGGCAAGGAGCCGCTTTTTGGCGTCGGCGTCGGAGAGGGGCTCGAGATCGGCGAGTACGAGTTCGCCGGAGAGCACCGCTTCGGTGAATCCGAGAATGTACTGGCATTTGGGGCGCGACAGCCCGATATTGCGCAGCTCCGAGGCGGGGAACCGCGAGATTGTCTTGGGCGTTATTTCGCCCCCGCAAAGATTGACGAGACGGTTGCAGAGGATCTCCGCGACATGCCCGGAAATCATTTGCCCGACGATCTCCTGAACGACGAACGAATAGCCGTCGGAGAAATCCTCGTGCACAATATCGCCGACGGCGTCGAAGACGGTCGAAAGCCGTTTGTCCTTCTTTTCGAGGTACGCCACGCGCGGATCGCCGCGCTTAATGACCCACAGTCCCATACCGGTCTCCTTTGCTAGCGGGTTTTTTCCCATTGTACCGGAGCGGGCTGGGCAAGACAAGCGCGGCGCGGAAATCCGTCTTGCGCGTCGGCGCCAATTTGCTACAATCGAATTCGGCGTTAATGCGTTCGACGCCGCAGTTTTCAACGCATTTCAAAGGACCCCTGCCGTGACCTCAGCCCGATTTCATCGCGTTCTATTTTGCCTGACGTTATCGCTCGCGTTTGCCGTGAGCGCGCCGTCGTCCGTTCGCGCGTCCGAACCGAGCGCGCCGCAGACGTTCCCCTACTCCGGCGCGTTGTCCGGCGGGTCGGAACAGGATCCGTCCGAGGCGGAAACGCCGGAAGAGTGGCTCAAGCGGCTCGAATCGGAATTCGCCGAAAGAAAAGCGCAGGAGGCGCTCGACGAACAGGAAGCGCTCGAAGAGGAGGAAGAAGCGCGGCAAGAAGAGGAACCCGCCGAATCGGACGCGGCGCCCGCCGAGCCGCCGAGCGCAGAGCCGCGGCGGTCGGTCGGCGCGCTCCCGGAAGATCAGGAGCGCGATATTAAACTGCGGCGCGAGGCGATCCAGAAGCAGTTCACGGCGAACGAGATCCGCAAAGCGCGCCGCCGGATCGAAATGGAGCGGCTCTATCGCGAGCGTCAGGAAGAGCTCGCGCTCATCGCCAGACGGGACCACGTCCCAACGGCGAATTTCGGGCACGTCTATCACCGGGAATTCCACTATCGGGGCGAATATAAACGTTACGACCGACTCGCGAGCGGGGAGTCGATCGGGGAATATTACGGCGGAAACTGGAAGCACGTTCCGGTCGACACGGCGCTCGCCGCCGTTCTGCCGGGCCGGTATCCGCACCGCACGCACAACGCCCAGTATTTCTACCGCGCGGTTCTCGAACGCAGTTTAGAGAAGAGCCGCGCGGCGCAGGACCGAGTCTACCGCCATATGCGGTCGCCCTTCTAACGGCCCAGGTTCGGTCAGAGATAGCACAGGACGGCGATTACGGCCGCGATCATGGCGGCGACGGTCAGCCAGGCGGCGACGTCGCCGACGATTTTCGGAACGACCGGCCGCGGCTCGCGCGTCAGGACCGGTTCCGGGTCAGGTTCGCGAACGGCCGCGAGCTTCTTCATGCGCACGGTAAAGTACGCCAGCACAAAGCATCCGACCGCGATCGCGAGAAAGATCCAGACGCCGATCAGTCCGCGCCCAGAGCCGGTAAACTCAAAGAGCCGGAAGATAAACCAGACAATGAAGTAGGCGACGCCCGCGGTCAGAATCGAGGACCGGCCGTTCGCGCCTACGACGACGAACCGGGCCGCGACGCCAAAGACGAGCGCGGTTCCGTAAAAAGACAGAGCGTACGCGAGCGGCGCGTCCCGCTTGTACTTGTACTCGCCGGTCGTGGCGGCGGCGATCGCGATCGCCATGGGAACGGTCAGCAGGGCGACGCCTTCCGGCGAGAAGAGGAACGACAGAACGCGCAGCGCGACGTCGCGCGCCTCGCCGTTCAGAGCGCGTTTCCGCCGTGCCAAGCAGAAGGCAAGCGCCGCGACGGCCGCCGTCCAGGCCAGATAGAGAAGATAAGGATTGGAGGAGACGTTCGCCGCAAAATCGTCGCGGTAATAATAACCCAGAGGATTCCGAAAGGACGTGTAGAGCAGCGCCGCCGCCACGAGGAGATAGGGGGGCCAAAAGGACGTCTTATCGAGGAATTGGCGTTCGCGTCCCCACATGGAGATAAGCGCGATCGCGGATCCGGCCGAGACTAAAAGGACGCTCGTCATCCCCGAGAAGGGTCTGGCGTCGAGCGCGGTCGCAAACGCCCAAACGCCAAGGAGCAGGAGATAGAACCCGCCGACGCGCGTATTGACGCGCCGATAGCTCCAGTAGAATCCCATTGCGACAATAACGAGCGCGTCGAGCGCGTACGGCCCGCCGGCCCAGAGCGGATAGAAGTCTTCGACGCAGCCGGTGATAATTCTGACCGCGCACAGAATCGCCGCGAACAGATGGAGCGCGATCCCGTCGGAGAAGAACGCGGCAAGCGCGGCGGCGAGCGCGCCCGCAAGCCAAACGACCGTTACGTCGGGCCAGAGGCGCTGATCGAACGTCCGCAAAACGAGGCACGACAGAAAGAAGAACCCGCACACGGAGAAGAGCGCGATCTGCGACGCAAGCTCCTTCTTCATAATCCTCGCGGCGAGATATCCGACGCACGACGCGGCGAACGGGACCAGAACCGAATACAGCTGCAAAAAGTCGCTGAGATCTTGCCAGTATTCGTCGACGAGAACCCAGATTCCGAATCCGAGCGCGGCGACGCCGAGCAGCACGCTGACCAGAACGACCGTCCTATGAAAGACGTTCTTCGGTTCGCTCCGCTCGTACAGTTCGCGCGCGGCGGCGACCGTTTCGGGCTCCAAAACGTTCCGCTCGCGCAAAAATTCCAATTCGCCAAAGAGGGCGTCGTATTCCTTCGCCGCCAACAGCCGTTTCTCTCCGTCCATAACAGGTTCTCCTCAAAAACAGTCAGTTCTCTAAAAGTTCTTTCGGCTCTTCTATTTTAACGTATTGCGAATTTTAAAGCAAAATTCAAATAAGTTTCCGCTGAGCAAAGGCGGCGCGGTACGCCTGAGCGGACGCGTCGTCGAAACAGCACATCGTAACGCGTTCGAGCGCGCCGGGCTGCGTTCGGTATTCGTCGAAGACGCGCGCGACGATCGCGGCGGCGCGGTCGAGCGGAAAACGGTAGATTCCCGTCGAAATCGAAGGGAACGCGACCGACTTGCAGTCGTGCTCTTCGGCCGCTCGGAGCGAATTGCGGTAGCACGCTTCGAGGAGCGCGTCGCATTCTTCGGCGCGCGCTTCGGAAAATCGCGGGCCGGGCGTGTGAATAATAAACTTCGCGGTCTTTATATTGAACGCGATCGTAGTTCGGGTCTCGCCGGTCGGACAGCCTCCGAAGAGCGAGCACGCGATATCGAGCGCCTCGCCGGCGGCTCGGTGGATCGCGCCGTCGACGCCCCCGCCGCCCTTGAGCGAGACGTTCGCCGCGTTCACAATGGCGTCGGCGGGAAAGGTCGTAATGTCGGCGATAACGACGTCGATTTCAGTCATGGCAGATTCTCCTTTGAGGTCGCTCGGGCCGCTCTTTATTCGAGCGCGGCGTAATATTCTTCCGTCTTCTTTCTGAGGGCGTCGCAGGCGTCCGCGAGCGGGAGCTGGAGCGAGGCGCCTGCCGCGCGCATATGGCCTCCGCCCCCGAATTCGCGCGCCAGTTTCGCGCAGTCGAGCGCGCACCGGCTCCGGAAACTCGCCTTGACGGTTCCGTCTTTCTGCTCGACGGCGATTACGGAAACGACCGTGCCGGCGACGTTCAGGGGCAGATTGACGAGATCTTCGCTGTCGGCGGGAATCGCGCCCGCGGTCTCGAAGTCGCGCAGGCTCAGCGCCATAAAGACGCCTTTGCCACCGAGGAACCGTTCGCTGTTTCCGGCGAGCGGCCCAAGAAGTTTGAATCGGCCGTACGACTCCTGCTCGTTGAGGAGCCGGTACATATCGGCGGGGTCGGCGCCGGCGTCGACGAGCTCCGCGGCGCGGCGCAGCGTGCCGGAATTCGTGGACGCGAACCGGAACCATCCGGTGTCGCTGGAAATCGCGATAAAGAGCGGCTCGGCGATCTCTTTTGTCAGCGGGACGCCAAGCGCGTGAATCGCGTCGAAGACGAGACTGCCCGCGCTGTCGGCGGACGCGTCGACGCAGCGAACGTCGCCAATGGCGTCGGCGACCGCGTGATGATCGACGACGATTTTAACGCCGCCCGCGCCCGGCTGAAAGAACGCGCTCGCGTCCGGGCCAAGCTGAGCCCAGGAGCTCACGTCGACCGAGACGGTCGCGTCGGCGTTCGCCGCGAACGCGCGCTCGGCGTCGGTCAGCGTCTCAATCTTGCGGATTTCGCGGTTCGGATCGATAAAGGCAAGGCTCGGCGGAACGTTGTGCCCGTTCACGAGCAGAACCTCTTTTCCGAGCGAGACGAGCGCGCGCTTGAGCGCGAGCGCGGAACCGACCGTGTCGCCGTCCGGGCGGACGTGGCCCGCGATAACGACCGTATGCGCGCCCGAAAGCGCCGCGACAAATTCAGACCAATCGACGTTAGAAGCCATAACCGAAAACTAAACTCACTTCCTTCTTATCGAGTATCGGGCGCTCCCTTCTCCGGGAACGCGTTCTTTTCACGTTAACCGTTTTATCGGCGTTTCATATGCGCCGTTATTATACCGCGCGCGCCGCCGCGGGTCAAGCGAACCGGGGGAGGCCGCGCCCTTCCCCGCGCCGCGACGAAAAGGGGCGCGTTTTGAGATCTGCCGCCTAACCGCTAAGCGAATTTTGAATGACGCCCCAATAAATCAACCATGGGTCAACTAAATAAACACGTATAAAAACTCATAAATAACGGCGTTTTCATGACGCGATTTCGGTTTGAGTCAACTACCGGTCAACTAAAATTATGCCCAAAAAGGACGCGTTCGGGCGGCGGCGCGCGCTAAGGCATGCCGCCGGATTCCAAACTCATTTCACAATCCAACGAAGAACACAGTCGGAGAAACTACCTTGCAGCTGAACTTCAATTTGCGTTTCCTTCGCTTCGATTTCCTCGAAGCCGACGCCGTTATCCTTATCGCGTTCGACCGCGTACGGGCCGCGCGTTCTCTGAACGAGAATAAAAAAGGGCGCTCGAGCGGCAGCGCGCCCGAACGCCCGGAATAAGGTCGGCGGCGCGCTAAGGCATGCCGCCGGATTCCAAACTCACTTTACGACCCAGCGAAGAATACCGCCGGAGAAATTCTCCCGCAGCTTAACTTCAATGCGGATCTTGGCCGCCTCGATCTCTTCGAAGTTGACGGTAATGTCCTTATCGCGATCGACCGCGTACTTGTCGTTCGTCTTGACTTCCTTCCATTCTTTGGAATTCGGTTCCTGATAGAGCACGCGCCATGAGGCCGGAATACGGCATCCGCCGCCGATCGGCTCGTCGTCGAACCAGTAGACGGTCGTGGACGTAAGCTTGCGCGGTTTCGCGAACGAATATTCGAACCACTCGCGAGTCCCTTTGTGAGACCACCAGGTGGCGCGCGGACTCTGCGTGTCGCTCGAATTCTTCGGCTTGGCCGCCTGATTGACGGCGTCGAGCGTCGAGAGCTGGTCGCTCGTATTGGAGCCGTCGAATTCGATATCGACGAACGCGAGTTCCGGAACGGCGTCGGTCAGAACGCTTGCGTCGAGCGGCTTATAGAGGATCGGAGCGCCCGCGGCGTCGGTCCAGTTCTCCGCCTTCGCGTAGTCTTCGGCTTCGCTGTCCAAGCCCGCCTGATAGACCCAGACGTTCATGCGGCCCGCCGAGCGGTTGTCCCAGACGCAGTACGGAACGGCGGTCAGCGTGTTCCCGTTGACGTCCTTGCAGGTAATCACGTCGACGGTGCGCGACGCGGCGCCTTTCGTCGCGTCGTTATCGGAGTCGGAACGAATGAAGTTCTGGCGCGTTACGACTTTGAATTCCGGATCTTTCGCGAGGATAATGCGGTCGACGCGAACGCCCGGATTGTCGCACTGCTCGAAGCAATAGACGAGCGGACCGCGCTGGAGCGCGACGCGGCTGCGGTCGGCCTGAACGTTCGGATTGGCGACCATGCGGACGACCGGGGTCGGGAAATCGAGCGCGAAGACGTCGGACGGCTTCGAGATCGCGTGAACGGCGTATCCGTCGGCGGGCCGGTCGAGGCCGGTCCATTCGGGAACGCGCGTCTTAATCGTGTAAGGCGTGAACTTGGCGTTCGCGTCCTTCATCTTAGCGACCGCTTTAATAAAGACTTTGCCGTCGTAGGGATAGCGCGTCTGCTGCTCGATTTCGACCGTCTTGTCGGCGAGCTCGACGGTCGCCTTGCCGGTCGCGAACAGATTGACGACGAGGACGTCGTCCCCCGCGCCAGGCTTCGATTCGGCCGTCGCGTAGACGTAGCCGGGCATGGACGGGAGCGCGCGAATCACGTTCGACGGGCAGCACGCGCAGCCGAAGAACGGCTGGCGGTGATGATCGCCCTTCGATTCGAGCGGATTGACGTAGAAGTAGGAGTCGCCGTTGAGCCCGTATCCGGACATAAATCCGTTATACGCCGAACGTTCCATGTAGTCGGCGAAGGTCGCTTCGCCCGTGGCGAGATTGAGCCGGTGCGTCCAGAAGACCATGCCGATCGAGGCGCACGTCTCGCAGTACGCGTCCATATTCGGGAGCTTGAAGTTTTCTTCAAAACCTTCGTTGGAGCGCGAGGAGCCAATGCCGCCCGTAATGTACATCTTATTGCGCGTCAGGTTCGTAAAGATGCGGCGCATCGCGGCCATGAGCTCCGCGTCGTTGAAGTAGCCCGCCACGTCGGTCGCGCCGCAGTAGAGGTACATGGCGCGGACGGCGTGCCCGACGATTTCCGTCTGTTCGCGGACAGGGATCATATCCTGGCAGTATTCGCCAAAGAGTCCCTTTTCGCGCCCTTCGGCGACGCCGCGCGTATCAATAAAGAACTTCGCTTCGTCGAGGTACTTGCGGTCGCCGGTGAGCTGATACATTTTGACGAGCGCGAGCTCGATTTCCTCGTGCCCGGCGACGTTTTTGAGCTGACCTTCGTTCGGGCCGTAGCGCTTGCAGATGAGGTCGAGCAGTTTCCGGTTGATCTTAACGAACGAGTCGTCGCCGGTCGCGCGCTGATACGCGACGGCGGCTTCCGCCATGTGCCCGGCGCAGTAGAGCTCGTGCATAGCGGCGAGATTCGTCCACTTTTCGTCCGGCTTAACGATCGTGAAGTAGCACATCAGGTATCCGTCGTCCTGCTGCGCCTTCTGGAAATAGCTAATCCATTCGTCGGCCTTCGCCTTCAGCTCTTTGTCCGGATGCGCGGCGAGCGAATAGGCGAATCCTTCGACGATCTTATAGACGTCGGAGTCGTCGAAGTAGATGCCTTTGAATTCGCCCTCTTTGAGGCCGCCGGCGATCTTAAAGTTGTCGATGCGGCCGGTTTCCGTCTCGCACCATTTGATATTGTGCGGCACGGAGACGACCCGGTTCGCCTCGATGCGCGGCGCCCAGAAATTGTCGGCCAGTTTGACTTCGGTGAACGGGACTTCCCGCATCGCCTGTTTCGGCGCGTCCTGAGCGAACGCGGATCCGAAGCAGACGACGGAAACGGCCGCCGCCAGAAGAGATAGGAATTGTTTCTTCATATCGGTTCCTTTTTGATTTAAAAGTAAGGTTACGCCAACGGCGTAAGTTACGTAACGGTTATGCGTTGGATTTGAGGTCTTTTCCGTTCTTCGACTCGAACGGGCCGAAGACGAGTTCGACGGTCATGCTTTCGTCTTTCGCGGTCAGGAAGTAGACCTTGTACTTCGAACCGCCGTCGTACGCCTTAACGACGACGTGCCCGCCGCGCTCGCAGAGCTTATTGCGCCACGGCTGGCCCTTGAGCTTTTCGGCGTTCAGCGGGTGCGGATCGGTCGGACAGAGTAGCCGCGGGCCCGGATAGCCCTTTTCGGAATCGTCGGACATATTCGCGCTTGTCCCCATATTGAGGTGGCCCATCCACCAGCAGCAGGTAATATAGACGCGCGCCTGAACCGCGTTGACAAACGACTTATGCATCGCGCCGCCCGACGCGTGATGGTTCGTCTTGCAGACGTCGACCGGGCCGCACACGCGCCCGACCGCGCCCTCGATATCGACGTTAACGCCCTTGTCGTCGTAGAGCTCGCCGCTGATATCGCCGCCCGTATAGAATCGGAACGCCCCGTACTGAAAGACGTGCGCCAGACTGCGCGTGTTCTCGTTCTTGTTCGTCTCCTTGTTCTTCGGATAGAGCTCGAAGTAATCGACGTTCTCTTTCCCTTCTCCGCCCCAGACGACTCCGTTTCCGCAAAGATTGCGGACGTGGAAATCGTACTTCTCCGGCGCCTTGACGGGCTTAATCTGATCGAGCGCTCCGACAATGAATTCTTCGCGCTTGAGCCCGTCGGTCTTCTCTTTGTACGCGAAGAACTTTCTGAGATTGTCCCGATCGCCGGGCGCGTCTTTCGTCGGCTTGTCGTAGCTCGGATAGCCGCGGTCGAGCGCCGTTCCGAACGAGTAAAATTCGCCGACGTGCGATATGCCGGTTATCTTATAGTTCGGGTCGCGGTCGGTCGTTTCGCGCAGGTACGCGCTCTGCGAGCCGACGTGGTCCGAATGGAAGTGCGACGCGACGGCGTAGTCGATCTGTTTGAGGTCGGGGAGCAGCCGCGAGATATAGCGCGCGACCCATTCTCCGGCCCGGCGCGAGTCGTCCGGCATGGGCGCGCACGCCGCCTCGTTTAAATGCGTGGAATTCCAGGAGACCTTTCCGAACTCTTTGAGATTCTGGTCGCCCGTATCGAGCAGCAGCGTCGTGCCGTCCGGGAAGATATGAAAGCAGTTCTCCGAAACGCCGGTGTGAATAAAGTGCATGTCGAAGTCGCCCTCGCGCCAGCCGGCGTACGGCTTGCCGATCTCATGATCCGGATCGGTAATCGCGTTCGGGTCGTTCGGATCGTTCGGGTCGGGCGCTTCGGCGAACGCGATAGGCGCGTCGAACCGGCTCGGCGCTAAACTCGCGGCGGCCACGCCCGCGGCCGCGGTCAGAAATTCGCGTCGGTCTAAAGTCACGCCGCGCCTCCTTTCTTACTCGGCTCGAACGGGCCGAAGACCAGCTCGACGTTCATGCTCTCGTCGTCTGCGGTCAGGAAATAGACCTTGTACTTCGCGCCGCCGTCGTACGCCTTAACGACGACGTGCCCGCCGCGCTCAACGAGCCGCGGACGCCACGCCTTGCCCTGCATCATCTCGGCGTTGTCGGAATGGATCCCGGTCGGGCAGACGAGCTTGTCTTTCGGCTTGCCGTCGGCGTCGAGAACCATGTTCGTCTCCGTACTGTCCTGCAGGTGGCCGACCGTCCAGACGCATATGACGTAGACGCGCGCGTCGACCGCGTCGGTAAAGGAGCGCGTCATGGCGTCTTTGTACGTGTGGTGATTCGTCTTGCAGACGTCGGCCTTGCCCGCCGCGCGCCCGACCGCGCCCTCGAAATCGGCGTCGTTCCCCTGCGCGTCCTTAAGAGCGCCGGACGCGTCCCCGCCCGTATAGAAGACGAAATCGCCGAAGCGGTACGTCAGCGCGAGCGAACGCGTATTCTCGTTCGTCTGTTTCAAATTATCAGGATTGAGC
This sequence comes from uncultured Planctomycetota bacterium, assembly GCA_902786505.1. Taxonomy (GTDB): domain Bacteria; phylum Planctomycetota; class Planctomycetia; order Pirellulales; family Thermoguttaceae; genus RUG369. The sequence continues at coordinate 17,615 of CADACS010000070.1, forward strand.
GCAAAGAAGTCGACGTTCTCTTTCCCCTCGCCGCCCCAGACGACGCCGTTACGGCAGATATTGCGCGTGTGGAAGTCGTACTTGCCGGGCGAGTTTAGGAGCTTAATCTGATCGCACGCGCCGACAATGAATTCCTCGCGCTTGAGCCCGTCGGTCTTCTCTTTGTACTCCCAGAAATTCACGAGATTTTCTCGCGACGCCGGGGCCCACGGCGTCGGCTTGTCGTAAGTCGGCCAGCCGCGGTCGTACGCCGTCTTAAAATGATAGAACTCGCCTACTTGCGCGATTCCGCTGAGCTGATAGTTCGGGTCGCGGTCGGTCGTCATTCCGGCCCCGACGCGGTTGTCGCCCGTATGGTCGGTGTGGAAGTGCGACGCCATAACGTAGTCGATCGTATCGATATCGGGCCGAACGCGCTTGATATAGCGCGCGACCCATTCGCCGGGCCGACGCGACTCGTCAGGCTTAACGGGAACGGGCGTTTTATAGTTCACGTAATCCCGATCTCCCGTATCGAGGAGCATCGTCGTGCCGTCCGGGAAAATGTGGAACATGTTCTCGCCCACGCCGGTATGAATGAAGTGGAGATCGAGTTCCCCTTCTTTCCATCCGACGTACGGCTTGCCGATCTCATGGTCGGGGTCGGTAATCGCGTTCGGGTCGTTCGGATTATTTGGATCGGGGGCTTCCGCGAACGCGACTGACGCGCCGTATCGGTTCGGAACGAAACCGGCGGCGGCCAGTCCCGCGGCGGCGGTCAAAAAACTGCGCCGGTTCAAACTCATGCCGCGCCGCCCTTCTTAGTCGCTTCAAAGGGTCCGAAGACAAGCTCGACGTTCATACTCTCGTCGTCCGCGGTCAGGTAGTAGACCTTGTACTTCGAACCGCCGTCGTACGCCTTAACGACGACGTGTCCGCCGCGTTCGACGAGCCGCGAACGCCACGCTTTCCCTTCCATCATCTCGGCGTTTCCGGCATGGACGGCGGTCGGGCATACGAGCTTGTCCTTCGGCTTGCCGTCGGCGTCGAGAACCATGTTCGTCGCCGTATTGTCCTGCAGGTGCCAGCGGTCCCAGACGCAGGTCACGTAGACGCGCGCGTCGACCGCGTTTACGAACGCGGGCGTCATGGCGTCTTTGTACGAATGGTGATTCGACTTGCAGACGTCGACTTTGCCCGCCGCGCGCCCGACCGCGCCCTCGAATTCGGCGTTCTTTCCTTCCGCGTTCTGGAGTACGCCGGACGCGTCCCCGCCCGTATAGAAGACGAAATCGCCAAAGCGGTACGTCAGCGCGAGCGAGCGCGTGTTCTCGTTCTGCTGCTTGATATTGTCCGGATGGAGCGAGAAGAAGTCGACGTTCTCTTTTCCCTCGCCGCCCCAAACGACGCCGTTCCGGCAGATATTGCGCGTGTGGAAGTCGTACTTGTCCGGCGACTTGAGGAGCTTAATCTGATCGAACGCGCCGACAACGAACTCCTCGCGCTTGAGTCCGGCGGTCTTCTCTTTGTATTCCCAGAATTTCACGAGATTTTCGCGCTCGCCCGGCGCCCACGGCGTCGGCTTGTCGTAGCCCGGATAGCCGCGGTCGAACGCCGTTCCGAAACGGTAGAATTCGCCGACGTGCGCGATTCCGCTGAGCTGATAGTTCGGGTCGCGGTCGGTCGTCATGCCGGCGCCGAATTTGCCGTCCCCGATATGGTCGGTGTGGAAGTGCGACGCCATAACGTAGTCGATCGCGTCGATATCGGGCCGAATCCGCTTGATATAGCGCGCGATCCATTCGCCGGGGCGGCGCGACCGGTCCGGCTTCTCAGGAACCCCGTCCTTGTAATGCTCGTGGTCCCAGTCGCCCGCGTCGAGGAGCATCGTCGTGCCGTCCGGAAAGACGTGGAACGCGTTTTCGCCCGCGCCCGTATGAATGAAGTGAAGGTCGAGCTCCCCTTCCTGCCAGCCGCGGTACGGCTTGCCGACTTCCGAATCAGGATCGACAACCGGGTTCGGGTCGTCCGGATCCGCCACGGCAAAATCGGCGAACGAGACGCGGTACGACGCCGATTCGCCCGTTTCCGAAAGATAAGCCATCGCTCCAACGCCAAGAGCCGTCCGCAAAAAATTTCTTCTCGATGCGATCATTTTAAAACCCCATATCCTTTCTCACGTTTTTTATTCCCCGCCGCGCTCATTCCAGAGTAGGCGCGACAGGCTCGCCGCGACGCTGCGCCTGAAGAGTGTCTAATTCGTAAGCGCCGAAGAAGTCGCAGTTATTGTCCATCCAGAGCGTCAGCGCGCGCTTCTCTTCGTCGCTCAGTTTGACGCCGTAGTGCCCTTCTTTGAGCGTCTTCCAGAGCGGCGAGGCGTTCGCGCCAAATTGACCCGGATACGTCTTCGCCTTCGTGAACAGGTTCCACGACCAGCCCGTGTCCGGCTGCTCCGTTGCGGGCGCCTTCGGATTCGCGTTCCCGTTCCCCGTTACGTAAATGTACGGGCGCAAATTAAAGTACGACGTAAAGAAATACTGATCTTCCGGGCCGCGGCCGAGCTCGAACGTCTTGCCCTCTTTCGCGCCCTGCTCGTGGCATTCGACGCAATGTTTGTCGAGAACCGTCTGAACGAGCGTCGGGTAATTGAACGGATTGGAGCCTTTGACGTCCGGCTCGATCTTCGAGGGCGCGCGCGTAAACGCGGTCGGCGTTACGGAATCGAGATTCGCGTTCGTATTGTACCGACCCTCGTGGCAGCCCAGGCACGTGAGCGTTTCGCCCGGATGAACGTACGTCGCGCTGCGCATCGTCTGTACGGCGACGCCCTCTTCGTCGAGCGCCTGAATATAGAACGGAACGTTCACCGGCGCCTCGAACCGCGCGCTCCCGTCCTCTTCGACCGGGACCGTGCCCAGAACTCGGCGCGCGCTGTTGTCGCCCCCGAATCCGATCCACGGCCAGTTGGCGTGCGTCGTCGTCTTGGGCAGCACCTGAACGATTCGAAGTTCTTTAATCTTCGTTCCTTCCGGGAACGGCCGCGACGTCTTATAGACGTCGACTAATCCGACGGTCGCCGTCTTGGGCAGTTCGGCGGGCATGTCGAACCGATCGCGCTCCGCCTCCGGAATCCCGACGAGCGTCTGGTGCGGAATGACGGGCGGGACGGGCCGCGCCGCAAGCGGAATCGGATGCTGGCACGAAATTTCCGGATCGCGGTAGAGCAGAATCTTATTCCCGAACGAATCGAGCAGATAGATTCCAAAGTCGTTGCCGTGCCCTTTGGCGGATCCGCTGAACGCGTCGTAAACGACTAGGAAGAAATCTTCGCTCAGAGGGTACGGCTGGCCGTAATTCGTAGGCGGGCCGTGGACGCCGATCTCCGCTTCCGGGAAGAGCTGGTCGGGCGTAACGCGCCGGATCGGCGCCATCGGATCGTTCCCGGCGTCGTCGTCTTCCACAAGCGGATCGATAAGAATAATCGAGCCGAAATATTGCGTATGATGCCCGCTCGCGGTCGCCACGAGAAGATTCGAGTCGGGCACCTGCTTCAGGGACGTCTCAAAGTGCGGACGCGCATGTTCGTCTTCGGTGTAGTTGCCCTGAATCGCGCGCGCGTCGCGGCCGTCCGGGAACGTCGTCCACGGATGGTGCGCCTGACACGCCCCGCGGTCGACGTAATCCCAGCGCGTATAGACAATCATGCCGTTCTTATCGACGCTCGGCGCCCACTCGTTCGTTTCGTGCGGGCTCAGCAGCGTGACGTCGCTCCCGTCCGGATTCATCGAATGGAGCGTATAGCTCGGGCAGGGCCGCGCGTGGCATCGGCCGTAACCCCCGCGCCGCTCGGAGATAAAGACGACGCGCCCGTTCGGAAGCAGGCACGGGTCGATATCGTCGTAAGGGCCGTCGGTGAGCTGAACGAGATGCGAGCCGTCGACGTTCACGCGGAAAATATGATAGCTGTTGTTTTCGTCCCAGACGTACGCGTGACGCGGCGATTTCGTATCGGCCGCCGAGAAGTAAATCTGTTTGCCGTCGTATGTTAGATG
>CADACS010000071.1 GCA_902786505.1 uncultured Planctomycetota bacterium
GCTCGATCCGTCCAAGGGATTCGGCGTTTACGACATCTACAGCGACAACTATTCGCCGCGCAATCCCCGCGACGCGAAAGATACCTTTATACCGCACGACCTTGCCCAGTCGAACGGCAAATTCAGCCGATTTGAGATTTTCGACCTCTCGTATCCCGAGCAGTCGAAAGTTTTGCGCGCGCCGCTCAGCAAAGAGGCGGGCGGATTCGGAATCTGCCAGGAGAAGTCGGGCAAGCCCGTCTTTGAGAGCGTCGACGATCCCGATTACAAGACGATTCTTGCCGCAATCGAGCGCGGTCGGCGGTACATTATCGAAGAGGACAATCGGCCCGAAATGCTCTATCCGAGCGCGAACAACGGCAAAGACTGTCCGCAGCGGTATGTCCCGCGCTGGACGTACCTGCGCGAGTTGATCCGGTACGGTTTGCTCCCCGCCGACGCCGATCCGAACGCCAGCCGGGATCCTTACGAGCTCGACGAGCTCTACTGGCGGTCCCTTTGGTATAAGCCGGTCGAAGCTAAGAAGTAACGTTGCGGACCGCGCGGACTGAACCGCGCTCCCAGACGGCAAAAAAACGCCGACGGAACCGGTTGCGGTTTCCGTCGGCGTTTTCTTTAAGGCTCAAAGATTGCGGCGCGCTTTAAACGGGGCGCCGCGTTTCTTTTTCAGTCGATGCTCGTAGTATTCTTGACCTGTTCGTCTTTTCGGGAATCGTCGAGCTCAAATGTGAACTCGTTCTTCTTTTTATCGACGACTTCAGCCGTAAGGCCCGACTGCTCGCGGCTGCCGTAAACGGCGGGCACGTGATATGTAACGTTCGTTTTAAGAATGTGGTCTTCGTTCTTCGGGTCGCGTTCTTCTTCCATCGTAACTTTTTCGATCGTTACGATATATTTGCCCGGCTTCGCGCCGTCGTTAACGACAAACGAAGACATTTTCGTTACGCCTTTGGCGTTCGTGGCGCCGTTGGCGGCCGTTCCGGACGGATCTTCCGGGGCGAAGACGACGACCGCCTCTTCGACCGGCTGACCGTTGTACGTAACGGTAACGGTAACGGGCACGGTTCCGTTCTTATTGCCCGAGCAGCCGAAACACGCGCACAGCAAGCACAGCGCGCCGAGCGAGAGAATGAATTTGTTCATAGCGTATTCTTTCATTTAAGTCGCGCCGCCGCGCGCGTTCGGGGAGCGCCGCGCCGACGGCGGATCAAACGTTTGGCGAGAGATAAAGCAAGGCGCGCCGCAGGGGCCGGCCGCGCGCAGCGGCTTTCGGCGGCGCGCCGAGTCGGAAGCGGTAAACTGCGCGCGCCGTCAGATCGACGCCGTTTCGCCCGCCGCTTTGGTAACCATAGCGCCCCAGACGCCGTACGCGCTCTTGGAGGACGTGTCCGGGTAACCGCGGCAGCCCGCCGACTGATTGCCGCAGTCGATCGTATCGGAAACGAACCGAATCGAGCCGTCCATCATCATGACGTTGACGCCGCCGGAGTGCTGGCTCGTCGGCGAGCAGATGTACTGGTTGCCCGTGTGACCCGTCCCGTCGCTTACAAGGACGGTGTTAGGCGGCGTATACGCCGTAAGGCCGGAGAAGAGCATAACGCCGTCCCACGCGCGGAAGCCGCGCAGAACGCAGTAGCTCTGATACGTGCCGCACGTCGACAGATAGCGTTTGGTCGCGCGGCTGTAGAGCGCCGAAAGGCTCGCGGGATCCCAGCCGGTCGAACCCGGCTTCGTTACGCAGTCGCCGAACCCAGCGACGGAGCCTGGGCGGACGCCTTCGGAGACGCCCATCGTATTGCTCGTGCCGTCGACAATAGCCGACATCGTGCACCACCATTCGAATCCGAAGACGCCGGAAATCATCGAACCGCTCGTGAGCGTGCCGCCGACCTGAGAGCGGTACGGACGGTCGCCGATGAAGAAGTAGTAATCCGCGTAGCCGGCGGTCTGGCTCGGATTGCTGTTCGGGGACTTGTCGGGGCCGCCGCAGCTGGGGCAGAGATAGCCGGGCACATGCTGCGTCCACGGTTCGACCGCGTCGTAGCCGCCGTGATCCGACTGCATCATGGCGTCGTAAAGCGCCTGATTCTCCATATAGGGAAGGAGATAGACGCGCCCGCTCGTGCGGTTGTTGCCCGCGTAGGTCGCCGCGCCGCGGGGATTGCCCGCGCGCATCGCCGGGAATCCTTTTTGGACGTCGTGATAGTTGTGAAGCGCCAGACCAATCTGCTTCAGATTGTTCGTGCACTGCATACGGCGAGCCGCTTCGCGCGCCGCCTGAACGGCGGGAAGAAGGAGCCCGATCAAAATGCCGATGATCGCGATGACGACCAGCAATTCGACGAGGGTAAATCCGCGGCGGCGGAATTTAGCCCAGGAAAGAAGAGAAAGATTCATTGCTAGTTCCTTTCAAAATTTGAGCGGTGACGGCGCGAAAAAGGGCGCGTTAGGCGCGGCGTTTTCCGGACCTGAGGGCGTTTCGAAAGAACGACTTTCAAAAAAAACAAATGGCGTCTTTTTACCGTCGCGTTTTTCCGCAACGGTAAACCCAAAGACATTGTACTTTGAAAAAAGATGCGCGACAAGCCTTTATACCCCGGCGCCAATATTTTTCCACAATTTTTGCAAAAATTATAAATTGTGGCTTACCGTGCGGCAACAGAAAAACCGAAGCGGCGCGGGAAACGCTCCGCTTCGGCCTGGAAAAACTACGCGCGTTAGACGCGATTAGAGCTTATATTGCGGAATCGCCATCGATTCGCCGTCTTTGAGGGCGGACTGGTGCGCGACGATACCGGCGACCGTCGTATTGAGCGCGACGGCGACGTTGACAATCGGGGCTTTTCCTTTGAGGACCGATTCGACGAAGTTCGAGCCGAGGTACCCGTGGGATCCTCCGTGCCCTCCGGCGCCGACCTGCGGGGGCAGGGCGGGCTTGCGCAGTTCGCCCAGTTTCTTAACGATTTCCGCGGTTATGTCGTTAAGGGGCTGATACGCGCCGTTAAAGGCGCCGACTTCGCCGCGCATACGTCCGGTTTCGCCGCCCCAGCCCGCGGTGTCCCAACTCACGATCATACGCGCGGAGCCGCCTTCGCTGGTATTGAAGAGCGCGGTTTCCGTGCCGAACGGATTGTCCCAGGGATTCGCGCCTTTCTGGTATTCTTCCAATTTGCTGACGTGCCCAATGCAAGAGACGCGCGTATAGGAATTTCCGGTAACGCAGGTGTAGTAGGCGTTCGAGTGGGTCGGATACCATTGCGGGGGAAGACCGCGGCGCCAATTCTTATATCCTTCGAGCGTTCCGACGCCGTAGTGATAATATTCGCCTTCCGTATAGACCATCTGCCCAAATCCGCCCGCCTTATAGATTTTGCGCGCGGCGTAGACGTCGTCGTGGAAGCAGGACGTCTCGAACATTCCGTACTGCAGGCCGGTCTCTTTGACCGTTTCGAAGAGCTTGTCGGCCTGTTCCAGACTGCCGAAAACGGCCGGGACGGCGGAAGCGACGTGCTTGCCGGACTTGAGAATTTTGCACGCGTGGTCGCAGTGGCTCGGCGCGTCGGTCGCGATAAAGATCGCTTCGATGGAGTCGTCTTTAATCATCTCTTCGAGCGATTCGTAAGTCTTTTCGCACTTGCATGCTTTTGCGAGACCGTCGCGGCGTTCCGGGAAGAGATCGCTGACGGCGACGACTTCGACGTTCGGGTGATTCTGCAGGCCGAACTGCGCGCCAAATTGGCACAGGCCGAATCCGACGATACCCATTTTGAGCTTCTTGTCGGTAAACGGTTTCCATTCGGCGTTGGGGTCGACGTCGGTGTCAGTTTCGTCAAATCCCTGAATATTCGGTTTTTGCGGTTCGTCGGCAAACGCGCCGCCAAGAGAGACCGCCGCGGCGCCCAGGGCGCTTGTCGTTAGGAAGGAACGTCGGGAGATTCGATTAGTCATATTAACCCTTTCGTAATATATGGATATGTAAAATATTGCCGCTGCCGCCGTCTTATCGACGGCGTCCAGTAACCGCGCCGATCCCTCCGCAACGCGAAATCGGCGGCGGTTCGTTCTCGCCGTTCGTTATTCAATCGAACGTTCGCGATTTAAAAGCGTTAGAGTTTGTATTGCGGAATCGGGAGCGATTCGCCGTCTTTGAGCGCCGATTGGTGCGCGACCACGCCCGAGACCGTCGTATTGAGCGCGACGGCCACGTTGACGATCGGGGTTTTGCCGGTGAGAATCGCTTCGACGAAGTTGGCTCCGAGGTATCCGTGCGATCCTCCGTGCCCGCCAGCGTCGACGCCGGGCGGCAGCGCCGGTTTACGCAGATCGCCGAGCGCCGCGACGAGCTTTGCAGCCTCGTCGTCGAGCGGCTGATATACGTCGTTGTAAGCGCCGATTTCGCCGCGCATTCGGCCCGTTTCGCCGCTCCAGCCCGCGGTGTCCCAGCTCACCGCCATGCGCGCGGCGCCCCCTTCGCTTGTCGTAAAGAGCGCGATTTCCGTACCGAACGGATTGTCGTACGGGTTGGCGCCCTTCTGATAGACGTCGAGCTTGCTGACGCGGCCGACGCACGACACGCGCGTAAAGGAACCGCCCGTTACGCAGGTATAGTACGCGTTCGAGTGCGTCGGATACCATTGCGGGGGAATCCCGATGCGCCAGCCTTTATAGCTGTCGATCGTTCCGCTTGAATAGTGGTAATATTCGCCTTCGGTATAGGCCATCTTGCCGAATCCGCCCGCTTTATAGATTTTGCGCGCGGCGTAGACGTCGTCGTGGAAGCACGACGTCTCGAACATTCCGTATTGCAGGCCGGTCTCTTTGACCGTTTCGAAGAGCTTGTCGGCCTGTTCCAGACTGCCGTAAATCGCCGGCACGGCGGAGGCGACGTGTTTGCCCGATTTGAGGACTTTGCACGCGTGGTCGCAGTGGCTCGGCGCGTCGGTCGCGATAAAAACCGCTTCGATCGAGTCGTCTTTAATCATTTCTTCGAGCGACGGATAGGTCTTTTCGCAGCGGCACGCTTTGGCGAGCGCGGCGCAGCGGTCCGGAAAGAGATCGCTGACGGCGACGACTTCCACGTTCGGATGATCTTGGAATCCGAATTGCGCCCCGAAGTGGCAGACGCCGAATCCGGCGATTCCCACGCGGAGTTTCTTATCGGAGAACGGTTTCCATTCGGCGTTCGGATCAATATTTGTTTCCGTATCGTCGAAACCTTGAATTTTCGGCTTATCGTCGTCGGCATACGCGCGCGGGAGCGAGCCCCCGAACGCGGCGAGCGCGGCGCCCAGAGCGCCGGCGTTCAGAAAAGAACGGCGTGTAAATCGGTCGGTCATAGCGTTCCTTTCACAAATATTCTAAGTTGCTGCGAATCGAATTAGGGCCGCGCTTTCCGACGTCCGGACGTCCCGCGCGGCGATTGCGGAGAGACCGCTGTTTCTCTCCGACGTCTGCATTGTACCAAAGAACGGCGTCAAATAAAAGTTTTTGCGTTATAAAAAATTTTTTCTTAGCAGCGCGGTCCGGCGTGCGCCGAGAGTAGGGCCCGTTTGTTGACTTTACGGCCCGGAAAAGGTATACTCGCGGAAAATTCCGCTTCGCGGCCGCCGCCCCTGCCGAAGCGTCTATCTTTTCAGGGCGGTTTCGCCGAGGCCAGACGATGACAGAACGAAGCGAATTTGCGCTCGCGCTTGCGCGCAGAATGGGTAACGAAACGCTTAAATACTTTGACCGGCGCGATCTCAGCGTCGAACGCAAGAGCGACGGTTCGCCCGTTACCATGGCGGACCGCGGGGCCGAAGCGCTCGCGCGCGAGTTCATTGCCGAAAATTTCCCCAACGACGCGATTCTTGGCGAAGAACTGCCGGACAGAAAGGGAACGAGCGGCTGGCGCTGGATTCTCGATCCGATCGACGGCACGAAGTCGTTCATTCACGGGGTTCCGTTCTATTCGAATCTCATCGGCGTTCAGAAGGGGAACGAGCCTGTAATCGGCGTGATCTGGGTTCCCGCGCTCAACCGGGGCGTCTGGGCGGCAAAAGGCAAGGGCGCATGGGAAGTTTTGGGCGATAAAATGCGCCGCGCGCGCGTATCGAACGTCGATAAACTCGAAAACGCCCTCTTTCTGACGACCGACGTCTACGATTTCGATAAAGTCGGGCGCGAAGGCGCTTACGACGAGCTGGAAGTCAAATGCAAACTGACGCGCACATGGGGCGACGCCTACGGCTACTATCTCGTCGCGACCGGCCGCGCGGAAATTATGATCGATCCGTACTTTGAAATTTGGGACGCCGCGCCGCTCAAAACGGTCCTCGAAGAGGCGGGCGGCGCGTTCTGCGACTGGTCCGGAAACGCGACGATCGAAGGACGGGAAGGGTGCGGAACCAACGCGGCGCTCAAAGAGGCCGTCGCCGACGTTCTCCGGAAATATCCCAAGACGAAAAAACCGAACTGAACGGCGCGTTAGGGAGCGCGCGCTTTTTTTGAAAAAATGGGCGCGCGCGTCTTGAATCGCGGTTCGCTTGCGGCTACAATTTGAAAAAGGGCCGGAAAAACGCGGAAAGACGCGGTCCGGCCGATCGGCGGCGCGTGCGCGCCTCTGCTTGCAATAAGGGTTATTTAGGCGGAATCAACCGCCGTCGTGGAAGGGTAAACAATGGCCGTTAATAACGCGCGACGCGTCTTTTTGAACAAAAAAACTATTGCCGGCACCGTTTTCAGCGGTCTAGCGCTCGCTCCGGTTCACGCGGGCGAAAACAACGAAATCAAAGTCGGGCTCATCGGTTGCGGCGGCCGCGGCCGCGGCGCGGCTCAGAATACTCTGGGCGCCGACGAAAACTGCAAGATTTACGCGCTCGCCGACGCCTTTATGCCGAAAGCGCAGGGCGCCGCCGAAGGGCTCAAGGCCGCCTTTGAGGATCGCGTCGACGTGGAAGGGCGCGTTTTCGCCGGGCTCGACGCCTATAAAGACGTCGTCGACTGCTGCGATCTCGTTCTCCTGTGCGAAGCGCCCGGTTTCCGTTATCGCTCGCTCGCCTACGCGGTCGAGAAGGGCAAGCACGTCTTCTGCGAAAAGCCGGTCGGAGTCGACGCGCCCGCGATCCGCTCGGTCATGGAATCGGCGAAGATCGCTAAGGAAAAGGGCTTAACGCTCGTTTCCGGGCTCTGCTGGCGTTACGATTTGAACGTCAAAGACATTATGGAACGCGTCTGCGGCGGCGAGATCGGCGATATAACCTCCGCGCGCCTGACATTCCTGACCGGCAAGCTCTGGACGCGTCCGCGCGCCGAAGGGGATACCGAGCTCATGGCGCAGGTTCGCAACTGGTACAACTACGCGTGGCTCTCCGGCGACTTCAATATTGAGCAGCACGTTCACACGCTCGACAAGGGGCTTTGGGCGATGCACAACGTCGCGCCGGCGACGTGCTATGGCCTCGGCGCACGTATGGGCCGCGTCGAACAGCCCGAATACGGCGATATTTACGACTCTATGGCGTCCGTCTTTGAATATCCCAACGGAACGACGCTCTACTCCTTCTGCCGTCAGCAGGAGGGATGCTGGGGCGAGAATCAGGCGTACTTCGCCGGTACGAAGGGGCACGCGAACGTTGGGCTCTGGGGGCGCGGCTACATTACCGATCTCGACGGCAAAGTGGTCTACGAGCGCAAGAACGTCAATTCCGATATGTACGCGCTTGAACATATCGAGCTCTATAAGTCGATTCGCGGCGAAATCGACACGATCAACAACGGCGACTACATGGCCACGGCGACCATGATGGGCGTTATCTCCCGCGAAGCGTGCTATTCCGGCGCGAAGATCAAGTGGGAAGACGCTCTCAATTCCGACAAATCCCTCGCTCCGAGCGAATATACCGAAAACGGAACGCCGTGGAACGTGCCCGACGAAAAGGGCCGGCTCAAGATTCAGGTTCCCGGTCTCGGACAGGTTTACCACACCGTTGCCCGCTGACGCGATTCGCGCGGCGACGCCCAAAATAACGCAGCGAGTAAGCGCGCCGCGCCCGGCGCGCGCTCCGAATATCACTTTTTAAGACATCAGGAGATATCAAATGACTCTTTCCCGTCGTAATTTCTTGAAGGCGAGCGCCATGACCGGCGTCGCCGCGACCCTTGCCATGCCGCGCGTTCACGCGGCTGAAGACAATGAAATTAAAGTCGGTCTTATCGGTTGCGGCGGCCGCGGACGCGGCGCGGCGAACAATACGCTCAACGCCGACCCGAACTGCAAGATTTACGCGCTCGCCGACGCGTTTGAGGATAAAGCCAAGGGCGCCTATGAAGGTCTCAAGGCGGCTCTGGAAGACCGAATCGACGCGGAAGGCCGCGTTTTCTCCGGTCTTGACGCGTATAAAGACGTCGTCGACTGCTGCGACCTCGTTCTCCTTTGCGAAGCGCCGGGCTTCCGTTATCGCTCGCTCGCCTACGCGGTTGAAAAGGGCAAGCACGTCTTCTGCGAAAAGCCGGTCGCGACCGACATGCTCGGTATTCGCTCCGTTATGGAATCGGCGAAGATCGCTAAGGAAAAGGGCTTAACGCTCGTTTCCGGTCTCTGCTGGCGCTACGATCTGAACGTCAAGGACATTATGGAACGCGTTTGCGGCGGCGAAATCGGCGATATTACCTCCGCCCGCCTGACCTATCTGACCGGCAAGCTCTGGACGCGTCCGCGCCAGGAAGGCGACACCGAAATGATGGCCGAAGTCCGCAACTGGTACAACTACTCCTGGCTGTCCGGCGACTTCAATATCGAACAGCACGTCCACACGCTCGACAAGGGCCTCTGGGCGATGGGCGACGTCCTCCCCGCGACCTGCTACGGTCTCGGCGGACGTATGCAGCGCGTCGAACAGCCTGCATACGGCGATATTTACGACTCCATGGCCGCCGTCTTTGAATATCCCAACGGCACGACCTTCTACTCCTACTGCCGTCAGCAGGACGGATGCTGGAACGAGAACCAGGCGTACTTCGCGGGCACCAAAGGTTTTGCGAAGATTCTCGGAACCGGCGTCATTACCGACCTCGACGGTAAAGTCGTCTACGAGCAGAAGCCCGTGAGCTCCGATATGTACACGCTCGAACATATCGAACTGTACAAGTCGATCCGCGGCAAGATCGACACGATCAACAACGGCGACTACATGGCGAAAGCGACCATGATGGGCGTTATGGGCCGCGAAGCGTGCTACACCGGTAAGAAACTCAAGTTCGAAGACGAGCTCAAGTCCGAGAAATCCTACCGCCCGAGCGAATACACCTGGGAAGGCAAGCCTTGGAATCAGCCCGACGAACAGGGTCGGTTCAAGATTCAGGTTCCGGGTCTGGGCCAGGTCTACCACACCGTTACGCGCTGAGCGCAGGCGCCGTCCATAGGGCGTTTTCGCGGCTGACCGCGTAACCGCCCGTTCGCTTAACCGATTCTGTTGAACGTCCCTGCGCTTATGGCGGCTTGGAGTTCAGGAGAGTCGGTTTTTTTTGATACTCGCGGCGCGGCCGAGTCCCATGCGGCCGCGCCGCAAAGTTGACGCGCGCGCGTAAGCGCGCCGCGCGTCGACGGAAAGACGCTTTGAAAAACGACCGTAACACAACACAGAAATCAGCCGACGTAAAATCTCTCGATTCGGAATTTCGGTACGATCCCGCGACGGGGTTCTGGGCGCTCGTCTGCGAAGGACGCGCCGAACGGCCCTCGAATACGGAGACGCGCGCCGGCTCGCCGTCCGCGGTTTCCGCGGAAGAGCCGGATCCGGAATGCTGCTTTTGTCCGGGCTCGGAATCGCAGACGCCCGAGCTTGTCGCCATGGCGGCCGTCAAACGGGAGCTTGGCGAAGCCGAGCCGCGTTCGACGGACGACGTCGAGTTTTTCGTTCGGCCGGATCCGCTGCAAATCGAAGGTCTGCGCTGGCTTGCGAGAGCCGTTGAGAATAAGTATCCCGTCTTTCGGACGTCGGAAGACGGCGCTCCGCTTGCGACGTTTCGCGAAGTTCAGGCGCGGTTTGAACGCGGAGAATACGAAGAGAAGACGCGGTTCTTTCAGTCTGTTCGCGGGGAAGGGCGGCACGAAGTCGTCGTCGATTCCGCGCGGCATATCCGCAGCTGGAGCGAATTTACGCCGCTCGAAATGAAACTGGCGTTTCGAATGTTCCGGCTGCGTCTGCGCGCGTTCCGGGACTCGGGAAAATTCCCGTATTCGTTCGTCTTTAAGAACGTCGGACCGAACGCGGGCGCTTCGCAGCGCCATTCGCACTGTCAGCTTACCGGAAACGCGCAAACGCCCGAACGCGTTCGGAACGAGCTTGCGCGCCTGATTCAGTACGAGCGCATGCGCAAAGCGCGCGGCGAACGCAAGTCGTATTACGACGCGCTCCTCGACGCCGAGCTCGCCGCGCAGGTACGGGTCGTCGCCGCGACCGAACGGTTCGTTGTCTATTGTCCGTACGCGAGCCGGTTCCCGATGCAGACGGAGATTTGCCCGCGGTTTGACGAGCCGTTTGAGGACTATTCCGACGCGGCCCTCGACGAACTCGCGCTCCTCATGCGCCAGACGGCCGCCGCGCTCGAAGAGGCGAAGCGCCGGTACGATCCGAGCGATTTTTCGCCCCTCGACTACAACGTCGTTATGAAGAACGCGCCGACCGCGCTCGATCCCGATCTTGCGGAGGGGGAACGTCTTATGCGGCCGCGATGGCTTGTTCTTCCGAGCCTCGTTAAGAAAGCGGGCTACGAAATAGGCTGCGATATCGATATCAACCCGGTCGCGCCGGAAACCGCCGCCAAAATGCTGCGCGCGGTCTTTGGCGGCGCGGACCGTTTTTAATTTAATTAGTTACCGACACAGTTGTTAGATAAAAAGGAACGTTCAGCCGTGAGCTCTCCAAGTACGACGCAAGCGCCCGAGACGCCGGTTAAAAAAATTATTCCCTCTTCCTATCGCTGGGAACTGCTGCTATTGCTCTTCATGGCGTACTTTTTCCACCAGGCGGACCGCGCGATTTTCGGCGTCGTTTCCGGCGATATTAAAGCCGCGTTCGACATGTCCGACGAGGCGCTCGGCAAGACGCGGACGATTATGTTCACGCTCATGGCGTTTATCGTTCCTTTCGCGGGCTTTATCGGCGACAAATGGAATAAGCGCCGGCTCCTGATTACCTGCCTGTTCTGCTGGAGTATCGCGACGGTCTGCACAGGATGCGTTACGGGCGTTATGGGGCTCATTATTTTCAACAGCGTGGGGGTGGTCGTCGCGGAAGCGTTTTACGGCCCGGCGTCGACGAGTCTAATCGCGTCGTATCACAAGGAGACGCGTTCGATCGCGCTCTCGGTGCATCAGACGGCGGTCTATTTAAGCGTTATCTTCTGCGGACTTATCGCCGGCTGGATTACCGAACATTACGACTGGCGGCACGCCTTCTGGTTCTTCGGCGGCGCGAGTATCGTCGTGGGCGCGCTCCTCATCTGGCGCCTGAAAGATCCGTCCAAAGTCCAGTTCGCCGACGGCGGTCAGACCGACGTCGCCAAGCCGAAAGAGAAGACGACCGTCGCGGGGTTCTTAAAGACGTGGTTTACGACGCCGTCCGCAATCCTGCTCACCGTCGGCTTTACCGCGATCGTCTTTGTCAATAACGCGTATCTGAACGTCGTGCCACTTTTCTTGCAGCGGAAATTCGAGCTTTCGCCGACCGCCGCCGGATGGAACGGCATGTTCTGGCATCATATCGCGGCGTTTATGTGCATTTATCTCGGCGGCTTCATTTCCGACCGGATTTCCAAGACGAGTCCGACGTTCCGGCCGAAACTCCAATTCTGCGCGATGCTTATCGGCGCTCCGATCGTGTGCATGATCGGCATGGCGTCGACCCTTTACGCCGTGTACGCGCTCTTCTTCGCCATGGGCGTCTGCCGCGGTTTCTACGAATGCAATACGCACGCGTCCGTCTTTGAGACGATCCCCGCGAAATACCGCTCCTCGACCGTCGGCGTTATGATCCTCTTCGCGTTCCTCATTGGCGCGTGGTCCGCGCAGATGGTCGGCGCGTTCGTCGACAAATACGTATCCGAGTTCGGAACCGAGCTCGGATACGAGCTCGGCTACCGCTATTCCTTCCAGATCCTCGGCGCGACTTGGATTCTCGGCGCGGTCTGCGTCGGAATCGCCGCGTTCGGAACCTTTAAACGCGACCGCGAGCGCCGGATCGCCTTGGAACTCGCCGCGGAAGAAGCGGAAAAGACGACGGCTTGAACGTAAACGCGCGCGGCAAGCGGTTCGGTTTGCCGCGCGCCCCATGTTCCCATATGCGCAACTTGCGCGCGGCCGGGGCCGCGATTTCGAGTTGCGCTTTTTTTAAGTCGATAAGGAAACGAAAGATGAATAGAATTTCAGGTTTGGCGCCGACGGCGGCGCTCCTCGCGCTCTCTTTATTGGCTTCGTTCGCGCCGGCCGCGTTCGCGGGCGAACCGGGCGGGGCGCGCGAGCTGCTCCTGTCCGGCGACTATTTCAGCGAATTCTACGGCGTCGACGCGGCCGACGTGCTGACGTTCGACGCGTCCAACCGCTCGCTCGCGCTTCCGTTCGCTTCGAACCGCTCCGTAGGCCGCTCCTGTCTGGACGCGCCTCTAAAGCTTGACTGCTCAAAATTTTCCGCGTTTGAGCTCGCGTTTTCCGTCTACGACGAACGCGCGATCGGATTTGCCACGCTCTACTTCCACAGCCCGGGCGGCTGGTACGGCTGCTCGAGTCCGAAAAAGCGCGTCGCCGACGGAACCGTCTATTACATATTTGACGCCGGGTCCTTTGGTACGGAAGACAATCCCGCCGGTTTCGATAAGGTCGACGGGGTGCGAATCGCGTTCTGGCGCGGTTTGGACGTCGACGCGAAAGTTACGTTCCGTTCGTTCAAAGCGGCGCGGCTCAATTTCGCGGTAATCGCCGTCGACGACGCCGGACGCGAAAACGAGACGTACGTCAAAACGTTCACGCGCCTTGCGAACCGTACGGGGCTCTATGCCGAACGGCTCGACGGCTCGAAGGTTACCGCGGAAGATCTTCGGCGTTTTTCTGTCGTCTTTCTCCCGATCGCGGGCAATATTTCCCGCGAGGCCGTCGACGCGCTGTGCGAATACGTCGATCAGGGCGGTTTTCTGGTCGCGTGCTATAACGTGCCCGATAAACTCTTGCGCCGCATGGGGATTAAGACGACCGGGTTCGTGAGCTGCAAAGACGCGGGAATCGAGCTTTCCGGCATGTCGTTTGACGGAGCGCTCGCGCGTCAGGCGAAAGAACGCGGATTTAATCTGCCCGAAACGGTCGAGCAGAAGTCGTGGAATTTCTATAAGGTCGAGCCTGACCCGGCGTGGAACGCGAAAAAACCGTCCGCGATCTGGGGCGGAACGCAGGCGCGCGTACTCGCGAACTGGGCGCTCGAAGGGGGCGCGGTCTCCGAATATCCCGCGCTAATCGCCTCTCCGAACGGCCTTTATTGCTCGCATATTCTTAACGAATCCGGCTTGGACGCGAAAAAGGCGCTCCTTGAATCGTTCGTACTGGCGGT
>CADACS010000072.1 GCA_902786505.1 uncultured Planctomycetota bacterium
GCATCGTGCCGTATTCGTTCGAGGAGGCCCAAGGATAGCGCGCGTCGATCGCGTCGAAAATTTTAGACACGATTTTGACCGGATTCGTTTCGTCGCCGACGATTTCGTCGGTCCATTTCTTCATGGCGTCGGTCTTAATCATGTGCGGAAGATATTCCTTGGTGTACTCCTTGTAAACGTCGCTGTTAACGTCGTACGGCTTCGCGGCTTCGAGCAGGTATTCCTGAGAGAAATACTGAGCGTAGGTGGTCGTCGTAAAGGAGAAATCAAAGACGGTCGGCTCGTCTTTAACGGTCGTCTTTTCCATATAGAGGGCGCGCTGCATATCTTCTTTCGGAGCGATCTTGCAGACGTCGGCGTTATGCGAGAGGAGTTTGACGTCCTGCTGGCGCGGGGTCCATTCTCTCGGGAACGGAGCCCAATAGCGAACGACTTCGCCCGCGGGAATCGTATTGGCGGGGAGCGTCGCGACGCAGTGGAAGACGTTCTTCTGACCGTGCGTGAGTTTCCCTTTTCCGTCGGAGAATTTAATCATCTCTTCGCAGTTCACAATTCGGAAGCTGCGCGTCTGCTTATCGGAATCGGAGACGACGCGTTTCGGCTGAAGCTCGGGATCGATGCGCGAGAGGTTCGGAACCGCGTGTTTGAAGTATCGGCGTTCGCCGTCGATGGGGCGCATTTCCAGATAGCGTTTCGCTTCCCATTCGCGCATTTTCGCGTCGCTGGTATCTTTGCCGTCTTCTTTGAGGAGTTCTTTGATCTGCTCTTCGTTATAGGGGAACTCGATACGGATGCGGCGCATGAGTTCGTAATACCATTCCTTTTGCTTTTGTTCCGCTCCGGTCAGGTCAAGTTTGTCGAGCGCGGCGGCCGCTTCGACAAATTTACTTTCGGAAATCGCTTCGCGAATCTTCCCTTCCCATTCGTACTGCTGCGCGGAAAGAGTCTGACAGGACAAAACTACGGACAGAAGTCCGGCAAGCCAAAGGCTCGGACGTAATTTCATTCGCAAATTCATATTCGGTCCTTTATAGGAAATAAACGGATTCTAAATACGGACGTCGACGCTCGAAAGGGGCGTTCCTATTATAATATACCCATAGCGCAAAGAATAGCAAGGACAAACCGAGCGGCGGCCGAAACGCGCCCTGAAAAGGGCGGCGATTTGCGCCGACGGTAAAGATGTGTATAATGGACGGGAAACCGTTCGCCACGTCCCTTTTTATATTTCTAAGGAACGAACCAAACAATGCGTAAACGCCATGTCATTTCCGCCGCGATAACCGTCGCGGCGTCGCTATGCGTCTTATTTTCCTCTTTCGCCCGCGCGGCCGACAGGAAGGAAATTACGGATTTCATCTCCTCCGTTCAGGCGGAGTATTCGCCCGATTTGAGATTAAATTTCGTCGAAATCAGATTTGGCCCGGACGACGACGAAGTTGAAGTCGTCACGACGTCGTTCCCGATGTTCGCCACGATCGCCAACGCGAAAAACGCGTTCCCCGACTGGCGCTTTACCGCCAAGCTCTATCCCGAAAACAATACCCATCAGGTTAAAGGGCGCCCCATTTCGGAAACGTGGCGCGCGCTCGTGAATTTTTCGTCGATTCAGCTGCAAAAGAAATTTGATCACGCGTCCGAATGGGGCACGCAGGCGGTTATGGGAACCCCGGTTCGCGTTATCGACACGGTAAACGGCTGGCTCCTTATTCAGACTCCGGACGGCTATTTGGGCTATACGCCGGCGGGCAGCGTTACGACGCTTACAAGAGAAGAATTCAAGCGGTGGCTCGATTCGCCGCGCGTCATAACGCTTGACAACTATGGCTTTATCTATTCGGAACCGAGTCTTGATTCCGCAACGGTCTCCGATCTTACCGCGGGATGCGTCCTCGTTTGGAAAGAGAAAGAAGTTCGCGACGGATTCTACCGCGTCGAAACTCCGGACGGCCGGCTCGGCTGGATTCCGCAGAAGAGCGCCTCCGAATGGAACGAATGGCTTGACTCGCGTGAACTTACGGCGGACAATATCATTTCGACGGCGCGCCGTTTTCTCGGCTCTCCCTACGTTTGGGGCGGAACGACGAGCAAAGGCGTCGACTGCTCCGGGCTCGTTTCGCTCACGTTCCGCCTTAACGGCTATACGATACTTCGCGACGTAAGTCAAATTCAGCGCGAAGGAATCGACGTCGATATCTCGCAGGGATATAGCGCTTTCCAGCCGGGCGATCTCCTCATTTTCGGTATTCCGGCACGCCCCGGAACGTCCGCGCGGTATCGGCACGTCGGAATCTATATTGGCGACGGGCTCTTTATTCATTCGGCGACGAGCGTGCATGAGAGCAGTTTGAATCCCGATTCGCCGCTATACGACGAATACAACGCCCAGCAGCTCATTAAGGTCGTTCGCATGATCGGCGCCGAGCATACGGAACATTTTCGTCCCATTAAAGACAATCAATTTCTGAAGGAAGAATGGCGCTGATTTCACGCGCCGTTCCCCGAAATATACCCATATTATTTACAAGGAATCTGTTATGACTAATCGCCGCACTTTCCTCCGCAGCGCGATCGGAACCGCGCTCGGCGCCGGCCTGTACGCCGCTTCCGGATCGAATATTGCCGACGCCGACGAGACCCCTGCGCCCGGCGGCAAATCGGGCAAATTAAATTTGACGTTCCGCCCCTACCTCCTCACCCTCCGTCACGCGTTTGGCGTCGCGGGCGTAACGCGCACGACGACCCAGTCGGTACAGGTCGAAATTGAGTACGAAGGCGTCGTCGGATATGGCGAAGCGTCGATGCCGCCGTACCTTAGCGAATCGACCGAATCGGTCCTCGCGTTCCTCGCGCGCGTCGATCTTTCGCAATTCTCCAACCCGTTTGAAATAGACGATATTCTCACCTACGTCGACGGTATTTGCGAAAACAACGCCGCCGCGAAAGCGTCGATCGATATCGCGCTCCACGACCTCGTCGGCAAACTCATTGGTCAGCCCTGGTGGAAGATTTGGGGACTCAATAAGGAAAAGACGCCGTCCACGTTCTATACGATCGGAATCGACGCCCCGGACGTCGTCCGCGAGAAGACGAAAGAAGCCCTCAAATTTGACATACTCAAAGTCAAGCTCGGCCGCGATAAGAAGAGCGACCGCGAGATGATCGAAGCGGTGCGCGACGTTACGGACAAACCGATCGCGATCGACGCGAATCAGGGCTGGAAAGACAAGGTCTACGCGCTGGAAATGGTCGAATGGCTGTACGAACGCGGAATCATTCTCATCGAACAGCCCATGAAGAAAACGAAGCTCGACGATATCGCGTGGATTACCGAACGCAGCCCGCTGCCGGTTATCGCCGACGAATCGCTTCAGCGTCTGACCGATATTCCGCGGCTCAAGGGCGCGTTCTCGGGCATTAACATTAAGCTCATGAAGTGCACGGGCATGCGGGAAGCGTGGAAGATGCTCAATCTTGCGCGCGCGCTCGATATGAAGGTTATGGTCGGGTGCATGACGGAATCGTCGTGCGCGATTTCCGCGGCCGCGCAGCTCTCGCCGATGGTCGACTGGGCGGATCTGGACGGCAACCTGCTCGTCTCGAACGACATTTTCGACGGCGTTAAAACGGCCCCGAACGGCAAACTGATCCTCTCCGACAAGCCGGGCCTGGGCCTCACGAAACTCGACGCGCCGATCAACCGCCTCGACACGCTTCTGTAACGCGTCTGTCTCGCCGC
The DNA here is from genome assembly GCA_902786505.1 of uncultured Planctomycetota bacterium. Taxonomy (GTDB): domain Bacteria; phylum Planctomycetota; class Planctomycetia; order Pirellulales; family Thermoguttaceae; genus RUG369. Next base: position 3,740 of record CADACS010000072.1, read on the forward strand.
GTCGCGACGTTTTCGGGAGGGAGGTTCGCGCCTCCCTCTTTTTTATCTCAACGGGGTTCGGAACCGAACGCGCGCGAATTCCCCTTGACGCGAATTGTCCGCGCGGTATAATGACGCAAGCGTTTGACGCGCTCAACGCGCACGATAATGCAGGTCCCCATAGCTCAATTGGATAGAGCGTCGGCCTCCGAAGCCGAAGGTTGCAGGTTCGATTCCTGTTGGGGACGTTCGACGCGCCGCATGGAAACTGCGGCGCGTTTTTTAACCTCTGTTCGTTCGCTCCGGGGAATGTGGGATCGCGAACGCGGCGGAGGGCAGACGCAAGAGCGTCCTTTGACTTGAAACGCGTTCTCTCTAGCGTATTTCTCGACATTCGCCCTGTCGCGTCGGCCAAGACGGTACGATCGACCCTTCGACGACGAAGACTCGGGCAATCTCTGTTTGGTTGCGCCGCAAGCATTTCGCGCCGTTCGCGACTTTGGTCCGTCTCTTTCCGAAGGCGCCCCTTCGGCGGTTCGATTTTCCTGAACCGGATATGTTTCGTTACCGGCGGATCTCTCAGTCTGGGATCTAGCCTCCGTTTTTTCAAACACATTCCAAAGGAGATATGCAATGGAAGAAGCTGAAAAGACTTTTGACAACGAACAGTATCGCAAGACCTATTGGCACACCTGCTCGCACATTCTGGCTCAGGCGCTCACGCGTCTTTACCCGGGCGTAAAACTGGCGATCGGTCCCTCGATCGACGAAGGTTTCTATTACGACGTAGAATTTCCCGAAAGCTTTTCGCAGGAAAACCTTAAAGACGTCGAAAAAGAGATGCGCAAGATTTGCAAGGAGAAAAATCAGCTCGAACGTTTCGAACTCTCGCGAGAAGAAGCGAAAGAGCTCATGAAAGATCAGCCTTACAAACTTGAACTCATCGACGGCATTCCGGAAGGCGACGCCATTTCCTTCTACCGTCAGGGCGAATTCACCGATCTTTGCGCGGGCCCCCACCTCGACGCGACGAATCAGGTCAACGGCGCCGGTCTGAAGCTCACGTCGTGCACCGGAGCCTACTGGCGCGGCGACGAACACAATAAGATGCTCACGCGCATCTACGGAATTGGGTTCCCCACGAAAGAAGAACTCACGGAATACGTTACCGCGAAAGAAGAAGCGAAGAAACGCGACCACAATAAAATCGGGCGCGAGCTCGAATATTTCACGACCGTCGATTACATCGGGCAAGGTCTGCCGATCATTCTCCCGAAGGGAGCGCGCGTTATTCAGACGCTCCAGCGATGGGTGGAAGACGTCGAGCAGAAGCGCGGCTATCTCCTTACGAAAACGCCGTACATGGCGAAACGCGATCTCTATAAGATTTCAGGACACTGGGATCACTACCGGAGCGGAATGTTTATTCTCGGCGATCCGGACGACGAATCCGCCGAATGCTACGCGCTCCGCCCCATGACCTGCCCGTTCCAGTATCAGGTCTTCTTGAACCGCGAACGTTCGTACCGCGATCTTCCCATGCGCCTGAACGAAACCTCGACGCTCTTCCGCAACGAGGATTCCGGCGAGATGCACGGGCTCATTCGCGTTCGCCAGTTCACGATTTCCGAAGGGCACCTCATTATTCGCCCGGATCAGCTCGAAGAGGAATTCAAGGGCTGTCTCGATCTCGCGAAATACGTTCTCGACACGGTCGGGCTGCTCGACCGCTGCACGTTCCGATTCTCGCAGTGGGATCCGGAGAATAAGAACAATAAATACGAAGGAACCCCGGAACAGTGGGAGGAAGCGCAGGCCGCGATGGCGCGCATTTTGGACGACCTCGGCGTGAAATATACCGTCGGAATCGACGAAGCCGCGTTCTACGGCCCCAAGCTCGATATCCAGTTCCGAAACGTATACGGCAAAGAAGACACGATCGTTACGATTCAGATCGACATGCTCCTCGCGGCCCGGTTCGGCATGGTCTATACGGGCGACGACGGCTCTAAAAAGACGCCGTATATTATTCACCGTACGAGCCTTGGCTGCTACGAACGCACGCTCGCGTATCTGCTCGAGACGTACGCCGGCAGTCTTCCGACGTGGCTGGCGCCGGAACAGGTCCGCGTCCTTTCGATTAAAGACAGCGTCGTCGATTACGCGCAGGGCGTCGTCGATAAGCTGTGCGCGCTTGGCGTTCGCGCCGAAAGCGATTTCAGCGCCAATACGCTCGGATATAAGGTGCGCAGCGGTCAGAAAGCAAAGGTTCCGTACATGATTATCATTGGCGAAAAGGACCTCGAAAATCAGACCGTTTCCGTCCGATACCGCAACGGGGAAGATCTCGGCGCCATGACGCTCGACGCTTTCGCCGAGATTATCAAGCAGGTTATCGACAATAAAGAGAAGAAGTAGTTGACGCAAACGGGGCGCGTTGAATTATCGCGCCGCGTCCGTCCTCAAATATAAAGCCGCCGCCGTTTCGGGAACGTTCCCAATTCGGCGGCGGCTTTTTTATCCGACGGATTTTGCGCGCGCGACACTCGCTTACTCGGTCTTCTTCGGCGGTTTATAACGGAGCGAATCCCAATATTTCACGTCGAGTTCGTAAGGATCGACCGACGTATTCGGATCCCAGTCCGGAGGCAGAACGCCATATCTCTTTAGTTCCCGAACGTAGTCGGCGCGCGGAACGAATCGCTTGGGACAGTTCGCCCCGTTATTGGGCGTGTCGAGAATCATCGTAAAGCGATTATTCTCTTCAAGAATGTATTTCCGCCCCCTCGCGACGTAAGCGACGATCTTGAGGTAATCGGGATCGTTCTTATCGGCAAAGATTCTTTTGCCGCTCTTCTCTTCGCACACGCCGAGTCCGCCAGCTTCTTTCGCGAGCGGGCCCCGAGCGACTTTCGATTGCTCCGGATAAGACAGATCGAAAATCATGTGGCGGTTGAACCGGCCGCCGTCCTGAGCCATACTTCTGGCGACAAACATATTCTTCTGATGGACTTCCGGCGGATAGTACAGGACGTAGAACTGAGCGGGCTGAGTATAGGAACCAACCTTCTTCGCCTCGTCGTTAGGGGCGTGGCATTCGTCGCATCGGCGGCGCAAGACGTCTTCGTAGTCGGCAAGTTCGGGCCAGTCTTTATCGTCCCGGGAATTATTATTGAGCACGTAATGCCCGATCGAGCCGTGCGAATTGCACGCGTAGGTCGTGGAGTAAGTTGCGCCGGAATCGAGCCAGAAACGAATGATTTTGAGCTCGTTCTCCGGAACCTGAGTTCCGCCGTGCCCTTCTTCCATGAGTTTGAGGAGCCGGCTTGATCCCGTCCCGATTTCGTATGGCTCAAAATTGCTCTTCTCGTGCTTGTCGTACGGAAGACAGACGCGGTTGTCGCCGAAAAGCTCGCGCCACGACATTTGCTGATAACCGATCGTATAGAGCGGCGCCCAATGACCGGAAATATTGAATCCGCCTTCCTCGCGGTCGGGATTGTGACATTCGAGACAATGCCGATCGAGAATCGGCTGAACGTCGCGCATATAGTCGACGAACTCCGGAACGCCCTCAACCGGTTCGATATCGACGGGCGCGCCCGAACGCGTAAGTTTCGCGAGCCGAATTCCGTCTTCCTGCGTCGGGGCCTCGCCGCGATCCTCATGGCAGCCGATACAGCTGTTCTTCTCGCCGGGCATAACGGACGTAAACGAGTGCATGCGTTTAACGCAATGCCCTTTCTCGTCGAGCGCGACGAAAAAGAGCGCGCGCATCGCCGGCGCCTTAAAGTAGGCGGAGCCTTCTTTCGACACGGGAACACGGCCGAGGAGCCGTTCGACTTGGAACGCGCCCCCGCTGGAAACTTCGGACATCGCGCCGGAATAGTTAATCGGTTTCGGAAGCGCTTCGTAAACCAGGAGTTCCTTAACGACGCCGGGCTCCAAACCGCCCATTTTGCGCCCGCGGTAAACGTTCCCGAGCGCGAACGTGCCCATGGAGTCGGCGGGGTTCGTTTGATCGGCGATAATCGGCTCACGCTCGCGCTCCATGACGGGCCGGGGCTCCCCGATCCAGAATCCGGCTTTCGCTTCCTCCTCCGGGAGCTCGTATATGGGGGTAACGTTCCCTTCGCGGTCAAGGAGTACGATCTTCTGGCGCGACGCGGCGAGGAAACAATCCTCAGAAAACGCCCAAGGGTCGGTAAAGTCGTTCGTCTTCGAGATATACTCGACGCCTTCGGGCGCGTCGGGGCCCAACAGGGGTGAAAAGAGCGCTATTCTGCCGTAATGCTCCTTCATACCGTGGCCGGGCGAAAAGACGCCGACCGTCTTGCCGGAATCGGGCACCGATTTGAAGTCGAGAAAGACGCCGCCCGGACGCTGGTTCCCGTAGTAGATCATCTGCTTGGTTCCGTCGGGATTCATCGTCCACAAATGATGGAACGTAAGATGATTGCGATCAATATATTCCCAGCGCATATAGGCGATTTGCCCGTTGGCGAGGGGCCACGGGGTATTGTCCTGTTCCGCGTTGCACGAGAGTTCGCGCACGTTTGAGCCGTCCGGATCGCAGCGGTGAACTGTCGCTACCTGCGTCGCCCAGCATTGAACGTAACGGTTAACGCGCGAAGAACAAAAGACGATCGAATCGTCCGGAAGATACGCCGGTTCGATATCGTCCCAGCCGTCGGTCCGCATGCCGTATTTCTCTTCCCCGCCCGGTTCCTGACGCTCCTTTTCCCAGCCGGTGAGACGGTGAAGATTCGAACCGTCGAGATTGATTTCGTAGAGCGAATAGTGGTCGGCGCCTTCGGGCAAATACGAGAAGACAATCTTTTTGCCGTCGTAATGGAGCTGCGGGTCGCGAATATTCCCTTTCGGATCTTCAAATACGGTTCGCGTCTCTTTCGTTTTCAGATTATAGACGCGAAGCGCGCCCCCGGCCCCTTTCGGAAAGGTCCAGCGGTTGGCGTCGAAAGAATAATACCCGATATTGCCGTACCAATGCGGATCGACGCTCGGTTTCCGAACGGCAAAGAGAATTTCGTCGGGCATGCCCGCCTCTTGAAATTCGGCGATAACTCCCGGATCCGGCTCAGCCGCGGCGACGGCGCCGACAAGAGAGACAACGAGACATAAACAAAACGCCGACTGCAGAAAACGCGTCATGACAATTCTCCGTCGGAATGAATAGGATACGCAACCGAACGTATTTTAAACAATGGAATAACGCGCGTCAATAACGCGGGACGCGTCGCTAAGGCGTCGCTGCAAAGAGAATTCCGCCAACCGATTGCGTCTTCGGCGCCGCGCTACTGAAAATCGGGCCCGAGTTCAATTTTGACCGTTTCGGCGACGAACCGCGCAAGGTTGACCGGAACGGCGTTTCCAATCATCTGTTCGACGTCGGTCTTACAGCCGACCCACTTAAAATCTTTTGGAAAAGTCTGAATCCACGCGCGCTCTTGCGCCGTTAGGACGTGCAGATCCGGCGAAACGGGGCACGGGTCTTTCGGGTTGCCTGGATACCCCTTTGGAACGGGCCTGTTTACGCCTCGCATTGTCGGGGCCGGTTCGTCGATCGAAAAGATTCCGCGCCGACTGTAATTTCGCGGATGCCGATAGTAAAATTCGAACCCGAGCGACTTGCCGAAATAATCGCGCAGCGTCATGGGCTTAGGTGAAAACCGCGCCGTAAACGTCTCAAGCGCAAACCCGTCTTTCCGCCCGAGCATGCCGAAACAGACGAGCCGCTTGCGTTTCTGCGGCGTTCCGCAAAGGCTCGCGTCGAGTACGATTTCCGTTACGCCGTAACCGGCCCGGCTAAAAATCTTACGCGCTCGAGCGAACGCCTTGCTCTTGCGCGCCTGATCGACGTTCTCCATAACGAAGCATTTCGGACGAATGGCGGCGACAATTGCGGCGAAGCTTTCGGTGAGGCTCGCGCGATCCGCTTCGACGCGCTTACCGGCATGAGAGAAGTCCTGACAGGGTGGGCCGCCAATTACGACGTCGGGACTGAATTTCTCTATTTCCGCAACGGCGGCGGGCACGTCGGCAAGATCGATTTCCAGCGCCGGATGGTCGAAATTAGCGCGATAGCATTTCGCGGCGGCGGGCCAGCGCTCAAACGCCGCGACCACGTCAAATCCGGCGTTCTGAAAGCCGAGCGACAGTCCGCCGCTGCCCGCAAATAAATCGACTACTCTCATGGACGTTCCGCTATTCCGTTTCTAAACGCCGTTTTTTCGGCGCGTTACTTCGACTCTTCGGCGTTCGGATTTTCCTTTTTGGCCTCGTGTTCTAAGTAGACCGTAAGGACGGCGATATCGGCGGGCCGGACGCCGGGTATGCGGCTCGCCTGACCGAGATCGGTCGGACGCACGCGTTCGAGCCGCTCGCGCGTCTCCGCGCGCAGATTCGCAAGATCGCCGTACCGGAAGTCGGCAGGGATTTTTTTGGAATCCCAGCGGCGCTGACGTTCGATCTCCATCTCCTGCCGTTCGATATACCCGGCGTATTTCGCGTCGATACAGATCTGTTCGGCGCACTCCTCGTCGACGGCGGCCAGCTGCGGAAGTTTCGCGACGATCATATCCCACTCGACCTCGGGCCGGCGCAGCGCTTTGAGCATCGATCCGTTTTCGTCGTGCGTATGCTCCAAGAGATCAAACGCTTCGCGAACGACGCTCTCTTTTTCTTGCAGCCGGTTCCAGCGAGCGTCGTCGACAAGTCCAAGTTTGCGCCCCATTGGCGTGAGGCGCCGGTCGGCGTTGTCGCAGCGGAGCAGAAGCCGGTATTCCGCGCGCGAAGTAAACATGCGGTACGGCTCGTCGACCCCTTGCGTCGTAAGGTCGTCGAGCATAACGCCGATATACGCCTGACTTCGGGACGGAACGAGCGGTTCGAGCCCCGAATTGAGAGAAACCGCCGCGTTCGCGCCCGCGACAAGTCCTTGCGCGCCGGCCTCTTCGTATCCGGTCGTTCCGTTAATCTGGCCCGCGAAAAAGAGCCCTTTAACGCGTTTCGTTTCAAGGGTCGTCCGCAGCTGCCGCGGGGGCGCGTAGTCGTATTCGATCGCGTACGCGTAACGCATAATCTGCGCGTGTTCCAGACCGCGGATCATGCGAATCATCTGATCTTGAATTTCACGCGGAAAACTCGTCGAAAGACCGTTGATATAAACTTCGTTCGTGCGCCGGCTTTCGGGCTCTAAGAAGAGCTGATGCCGGTCTTTATCGGCAAAACGTTCGATTTTCGTTTCGATCGACGGACAGTAGCGCGGCCCGGTCGAACGAATTTGGCCCGAGTACATCGGCGCCTGGTCGAGCCGGTCGCGCAGAAACTGATGCAGTTCGGGATTCGTATAAGTCGTCCAGCATGGAATCTGCTCGACTTCGACCGTCTTATTCATAAAAGAGAACGGCTTCGGACATTCGTCGCCAGGCTGAATTTCGATCGCGCCGTAGTCGATCGTCTTGCCGTTCAATCTCGCGGGCGTGCCCGTCTTAAAGCGGAGCAGCTCAATTCCGAGCTTCTCGATCGAATCGCTGATTTCAAGCGCGGGCGGTTCGCCCATACGTCCGCCGGGATACTGCTGTTTGCCGCAATGAAGGACGCCGCGCATAAAGGTGCCGCACGCCAGCACGACCGCTTTGGCGCGAAAGACCGCGTTCGCCTCCACGCGCACGCCCCGAATCGTCCAGACATTCTCCGCGTTCGGATCGGAGCTGGCGTTATTAACGCCCGGTTCGACCAGAAGTTCGACAACCTTCTCCTGGCGCAGTTCAAGATTCGGCGTCTCTTCGACGAGCCGTTTGACTTCGTCTTGATAGAGGCGCTTATCCGCCTGCGCTCGCGGTCCGCGCATTGCGGGCCCTTTGCGGATATTGAGCATTCGGAACTGAATCGCGGTCGCGTCGATCGCTTTGGCCATCGCGCCGCCGAGCGCGTCGATTTCACGGACAAAGTGTCCTTTGCCGACGCCCCCAATCGCCGGATTGCAGCTCATCTGCGCGACCGTGTCCAAATTGCCGGTTAAGAGCGCCGTTTTCGCGCCCATACGCGCCGCGGCCATAGCGGCTTCTGTGCCCGCATGCCCGGCGCCGACGACAAGCACGTCGTAATCGTATGCCGTTAACTGAGTTTCGCTGTCGATCATTTTCCTGTGGAAATCTAAATAAAAAGCCGCCGCCCCCGAAGACGCGGATCTTCGAAGAACGCCGGCTTGCTAAAAAGTCTGCAAACGCGGAAGGACGCGCCGCCGTCCGACTTAAATTAGAACAAGTTGGCGGGCACGGCGACCGCTTCGCTCAGGCAGTAGCCGAGCGGAACCGCCCAAACGTTTCCGGTTTTCTGCTTGAGGACGACAAGGCCGCCGTCGGAGTCGATGTCGATTACTTCCGCCTCGAACGCGCCGACCTTCATTGTATCGCCGATCTTATACGACTGCGTTCGCCCTTCGGTTCCGAGATACCAGCGCGCGAATTTCGTCGGGGAACCGCCCTCGTCGGTTACGACCGGGGTTCCGGTAAGTTTCGCGAAACTCGCCGCGTCGACGCCGGAGCGAACAACGCGAAAGATATCCATTTCGCCAATCTGCTTATACGCGGCAAACGGTCCGGAGGAAAGCTGCTTCGGCGGATTCGTCGAAAGAGGAAGCTTGTCGTCGAGCGGATACGGCTGATTCGCGCCAAGCTTGCTAATCGTAAGTCCTTCGATCGTCATGGTAACGTTCAGACGGTCCGAATGTTCCTGCGGCTGAATATCGAGGAGCGCGATTCGGTGCAGGAAGGGCGTCCAGTAGAATTCATAGAGGAACTGCGTGAGATCAAGAAGCGTAAATTCGCCCTGGACCTGAAAACGCTGCGTCGCGAGCGAAGAGCCGCGCGGATTAACGTAGTCTCTCACGGTAACTTTCGGCTCGTTCACGTTGCAGAAATCGAGCATCTGCGCAAAATCATCATCCGTCTCGCCGGGGAAGCCGACGATGAGGTCGGTCGTCAATGCGACATGTGGAATCGCCTTGCGGATGCGCTCGACGAGCGCGCGGTAGCTGTCCACCGTGTAGATGCGGTGCATGGCACTCAGAATCTTGTCGCTGCCATACTGCACGGGCAGGTGGATGTGTTCGCAGATATGCTTGCCATGTGCAATGGTCTCGATCAGCTTGTCCGAAAGGTCTTTCGGATGCGATGTCATGAAGCGCACGCGCTCGATTCCCGGCACTTCATCGACCATTTTGAGGAGGTCGGCAAAATCGGCGAGCTTGTGGTCTTTGCCATACGAATTGACGTTCTGCCCGAGCAGCGTGACTTCCTTGTAGCCCTGCGCGACGGCCTCGCGCACCTCCGCCACGACATCCTCGGGACGGCGGCTGCGCTCGCGGCCGCGCACGTACGGCACGATGCAGTACGTGCAGAAATTGTTGCAGCCGTACATGATCGGAATCCACGCCGAGAGCTTGCCCTCGCGCGCGACGGGGCCGCCATCGGGGAGCTCCGTCTCCGTGAGATTCACATCGACAAAGCGGCCATGCTTGTCACGCGTCGCCGTCGTGACGGCTGTGCCACCCGCAGCGCTGGCGCCGAGGCCGCGTTCCCCTTCGATTTCCTGCACGATGTTCTTGAGCTCGTGCACCTTGCTCGTGCCGAGCACGAAATCGATATGCGGCGCGCGGGCAATCAGCGCATCGCCTTCCTTCTGCGCCATG
>CADACS010000073.1 GCA_902786505.1 uncultured Planctomycetota bacterium
AGTCCGCTGGGATGGGCTTGACGAGTCCGGCAAGGCCGTGCCTGCCGGCCGGTACGTAGCGAAGACGATCGGCTCGAACAGGATCGACGGATACTGGGAGCTCTGCTTCTACAATCCCGGCACGCCCGCGTGGGACACCCTGGACCACCGCGGCGGATGGCGCGCGGACCACAACGCGGTCAAGACGGTGGGGTCTGCTGGCGAGATGACGATTCTCTGCTGCGACTTCGCGGAAGGCGGAGACGGCACGTTCGCGATAGGGCCCGACGGGCGCAAGGCGTGGGGCGAGAAGCGCGGATCGTCGTCCGTTGCGGGGAACGACAAGTATGTGTTCATCATACCAAACGACTGGGACTCCACCGGCATGAGCATCTGCCGCCTCGACGCGAAGACGGGCGCGTACCTGCCGTTCCGCAAAGGCGAGGACATGCCGATTCTTCTGTCGAAGGTGTTCGGCCTCAAGGTCAACGAAAGGGTGCCGAACGTCCTCGCGCTCGCCATCAACGCGCATGGTCTGCTCGCGCTGTGCAGCGACAACGTCCTGCGCATCCTCGATCCGGAGACCGGCGCCGTCCTCCGCAAGATAAGGCTCCATGCGACGAAGTTCCTCTCGACGGGGACATGCCCGTTCGCGGCTGACGACGCGAACGCCTACTCGTTCCTCGGGCGGGAGCTTCAGATAACGGACCTCGAGTCTGGCAAGAGCAGGCTCGTTTCGCTCGACGCCGGGCTGTTCGGGCGCCGCCCCGCGGTGGAGAATCCTGGCGCGATGACGGTGCGCGGTGGCTTTGTCTATGTCGCGGACAACGGCGAGGACATGCAGATCAAGAAGTTCGACCTCGAAGGGAAGCAGGTCGGCGCGATCGGTCGCAAGGGGGGCCGTCCTCGCCAGGGGGCGTTCGTCCGCGACGGCGTGCGCAACGCGAGCTCGATCGCGTTCGACGCGAAGGGAAGGCTATGGGTGGCCGAAAACCAGCAGTTCCCGCGCCGCGTTTCCGTCTTTTCGGAGAACGGTGACTTCGTGCGCGACTACATCGGCAACGCGGGCTACGCCGGAGGCGGCACGCTCATCCACAGGCAGGACCACACGAAGGCGTGCGCGGCGTTCAACGAGATATCGATCGACATCCCGGGTCGCAAGTGGGACGTCACCAACGTCATGTTCAACCCCGATCCCGAGAAGGGCGTGGTGATCCGCCCCGGACAGACGGCGTTCCACTACGGAGACAACCTGTTAGTCGAGGAGGCGATTCGAAATTACTCGAACGCGTCTAAGGCGTTAGGGCGCGGAAGAAACGACCCTGTCGTCAATTTGGCGTACCGCTGGGCCAAGACGCTCCCGGGCGCGCAGCTCCTCACGTCGTCCTTTGGGCTGGAACTCGTCGAGGAATTCATCTATCAGGGCAAGTATAACCTTGCGACGAGCGGACTTGCCGCGCTCGACAAAACGATGCGCGCAACCGCCGGACGCGGACTGCGCCAGAGCCGCGCCGCCGACCGCTGGAACTACCTGAACGCGCTGCTCTTTTACGCCAACGGCGAGATCCGGGACGGCGACGAAGCGCTCGCGAAAGTCGTCGAAGGCGCCAAAGTACGCTCGCCTTGGGCGCTTCAGCTCATGCGTCTGGACAACTACGTCAAAAAAGGTCTGTCGTCAACCGGGGCGCTCACGCCGCGCAACGCCGCCGACCTATACGAATATTTGCTCCGCGAACCGACGGTCGTCGACTGGGCGGTCCGGCCGACCGACGCGCTCTCCATTCAGATGATCGCGCCGCCGGCGGCGTACGAACGCTGGTTCTGTATTCTCATCGACCGCGATCTCAAAGACAAGGCGTTTGAAGTCGCCGAACGCGTGCGGCGCGAACGCTTCTTCCGAACGCAAACCTTTGGAGGACGGCTCCTTTCGCTGCGCTATATTCTCATGGCGGACGAAGAGCTTACGACCCCGTCGATTCGCAACGCGCGTCAAACGCTCCTCTTTGAGTTCCCGGACCTCGAGGAACTGACAAACGATTCGAAAGCGATCATGGACGGGCTCAATTCGCTCCCGACCGTTCCGACCGATTCCGAAATTAAAGATCGGGAAGTATCGCTCTTTGAAAGACTCGCGGTTGTGTCCGTTAAGCAGGAAGCGATTATGCGCTTTATTGCCGCGGGCCGCGTGCGTATTCCGTACGTATTCCCGCCCGTCTATAAAGTCGAAGAGGTCCAGAAACGAATGCCGCCGGACACGGCTATTCTTTCGTTCATCGACGCGGAAGGACAAACGTACGGCTTTATGATCGGCAAAGACAACCTTGACGCGTGGCGCATCGGCGGAACGCGGCAAGTTGCGGGCGCGGTCTCGACGTTCCTTCGAACGATCGGCCTTACCGAAGGGACGCGGCAGGTCGCGGCCGCCGATCTTGCGGAAGCGCATTGGAAATCGCAAGGCGCGAAACTGCGTGAAATTGTGCTCGGAGCGCAGGACGTCGACGCCGACCGCTTCAATATTATCTTCTCGAAGCTGGTCGTCGTTCCCGACGGCGCGCTCTGGTATCTGCCCTTTGAGGCCCTCTGTCTGCCGGCGATGGCGTCGGAAGTAGAGGAAGTCGACGCGGACGAGGAAGAAACTCCGACCGACGCCAAGACCGGCGTCTTGCAATCGTCCGACGCGGTCAACGGCGTAGAAACGCAAGAGGACGGCGCCGAAAAAGAGAACGCGGAGGAAGAAGAAAGCGATCTCGATTCCGTCTATCGCGCGACCGAAGAGGAAGAAGATCAGCTCGAGCAGGAAGAAGAAGTCAAGGAGACGTTCTCCAAAGAACTCAACGAGTCCGAAGACCCGAAAGAGGAGACGGAAGACGACTCCAAAGAAGTCAAGACGGAAACCGAAGCGGCGCCGGAGCCGAAGAAGCGTAAGCCGCGTTCCGCGCGCGAACGCGAAGAGCTCGAGCAGTACGAAGCGACGCTCATTCCGATGATTCAAGCGTCGGAACTCACGATCCGCTACTCCGCCACCGTCAGTCTCGCGCTTCCTAACGCGCTCGGACGCAACGCGTTCGTAGAGACGACCGTCGCCGCGGGCGTCTCGTATCCTCGCGAGCCCGCCGAACGTATGGAAGCCGCGGTCGACCGATTCGCGACCGCGATCCCGAAGACGGAAGCGTTCCGAATCGGTTCGCTTCCCATTCCCGGCTCGATCTACGCGGCGCGGCTCAAGAGACTCGTCGTATTCAACGAGATTCAAGGGGATATCTGGAATTGGGAGCCGGTAACGCCCGGCAAGACGCGCGGAGGAAGCCGAGTCTCCGACTGGATCGCCGCCCCTTGGGGCGCGCCGCGGCTCTTTGTCGCGCCTTCGCTCCGCACCTACGCGGAAAACGCGCTTAAAAATGGCGGCGACGGTTCCGAACTCTTCCTCCCGATTCTCGCCATGCAGGCGAGCGGCGCGGACGGCATGTTATTGAGCCGTTGGCGGACGGGCGGGCGTTCGGCGTACGACCTCGCGACCGATTTCGTTAAGAATTACGAATCGGAACCGACGGCCGACGCGTGGAAACACGCCGCCCTCAAGCTCATGCAGCGCGACGTCGTCGTTGAAGAAGAACCGCGTTTGCGCAAACTGGGGCGTTCTGAATCGACTCCAAAGTACGACTCGCCGTTCTGGTGGGCGGGCTATATGGTCGTCGATTCGGGCGAATCCGTTAAGCTGGAAGAACTTGATCAGCTCGACGAAGAGAACGTTCAGAAGGCAAAAGAGGAACAGGCGCTCCTCAAAGACGGCAAAGCCGAAGCGCTCGAAGATCAGCCTGACGACGGGGCGGACGACGCCGATCCCAACGCCAAGCAGACCGACGAAAACGGAGAAGAAGCCGAAGACGGAGTCGTCGTTCCCAGATTCGTCAATAAGAACGGAGACGCCGGCAAGACCGACGGAAAAGACGGCGACGAAGAAGATTCGTTCGAGTTAGATCCGAAAGCGATCGACGACGAGGATATCGAGAAAATGGACGAAGAGGGCGACGACTTCTTCGCGTCTGACGAAGACGAAGAGGAGGCCAAGCCCGCGCCCAAAGAAGAGCCAAAAGCCGACGACGAAGAGAGCGAGCCTGATCTCGAAGAGGACGAAGGTCTTTCGACCGAGGACGAGCCGAAAGCCGAAGGCGATTCGAAAGAAGAGCCAAAAGCGGACGACGCGAAAGGCGACTCGAAAGAGGAACCGAAGGCGGCAACTCCCAAGAAATCGGACGGAAAGGCGACGAGCGCCAAGTCGGGCAAAGTCACTCTCAAATCGAAGAAGTGACGGCCGCCTCTAACTGACGCGCCGAACGAAAGCCGCCCGAGCGATCGGACGGCTTTTTTATTTCGGCGTCGACGAGCGAAAAAACGCGTCGAAACGCCTCTCATAAATATAAGGAATCTCAAAAAATTCCCAACAAAGACGTTGACGTCAATTGAGGCATGAGATAGAATCCTTAGACGAGGCGAATTTGCGTGAGCTGTTTTTTCTAAACAACTCCCGACCGTTCGGCTCTCAGGCTTTTATGACAGTCGGTAAGTCACGCTATTAAGCTAATTATCAAAGACGCCTTTGTCGGGAACAGGCCGCGCGTTAGCCCGCGCCAAGCGCCGCTAAACGCTAAGTTCCGAAAGAGGTTGGCTTTGAGTGTTCTTTCAGCAGGTCTCGTTTTGTAATGAGATATTCTGTGCGTCTCTAACGGTAAAGACCGACTGCTTTAATACGAAAGGTGTGTTACAGTGGAAAACGGAACTTATTCCAACGACTCGGCGGACGCCCTTGCCCCCACGCCCGCTGACGCTATGGCGGATAACGGAGATTATTCTGCGGAAATCGCCAAAGCGATTAGCAGTTTCCTTGCAGAAGACGATTGGCGTTTCTCTTTTGACGAACAGAAAGGGAGATTCAGTTTCTCCGTCAGCATTGCGTCCGCAATTAAAAAAATCTTCTACGACGTCCTCGTTCATGAAGACTCCTTTACCGTCTACGCGGTCTCCCCAATTGGACCGGACGAAAAAGACAGAGAGCAGATGACGGCGGCGATGGAATTCATTTGCCGCGCCAATTATGGGCTTAGAAACGGAAATTTCGAACTCGATATGAACGACGGAGAAATTCGTTACAAGAGTTTTGTCGACTGCGAAGGCGCGTCGCCCAGTAAGGAGATCGTCAAAAACAGCATCTATGTCCCCGCCGCAATGTTCAAGCGTTACAGCGAAGGAATTACCTCGATTCTTTACAAAAACGCGACCGCAAAGGAAGCTATCGAGAAATGCGAGTCCAACTCGTAACGCGAGTTTTTGAGAATTAAATGGGCGCGGTTGCCGGCGCCGCGTCCCTAAACTCTTATTGAATATTCATTTCTAAGCGTCCGGTTGAATTCGGCGTCAGGCGCGTTTGAACGCGCCGACGGTCCGAAACCGCTTCGGAACCCGGTTTGTTTCTTCCCGTTACAGTTTGCGCACGAATCGCGAGAATTCGACGCCGAATTCTTGAATATCGCCAAAACACTCTTGGAAATCGTCGAGCCGTTCTTGCGGCGGATATTCGGAAAACGGCCGCTTCTTCGCGATAATCTCAAGATAACGCGCAAGTTCTTTTGGCCGCTTGCGATAGCAATAGAAAAACATCGCCCAGGAGGCGGCGTATCCGGCGGAATCGAGCCGTTCGGCAAACGCGTCGGACACGAGAATTTCGTCGAGTATCTCGCAGTTTGGATGATTCGACGCGTATTTGCGGAATTCGTTAAGTCTGTTCGTATTCACGGGAAAGACGTTTCGGAACCGCCAGCCTAAAGGCGCTTCGGACGTCGTCTTCTCAAAGGTCGTCGCCATACCCTCGACGACCCAGTCGGGCGCGCGAAAGTCGGGCGAAAAGAGCCCGTAGTTATAGCAGAGCTGGTGCGTCGCTTCGTGCACAATTGTGCTCGTATTCGCGTCGGCAAAGTCCCGCTGTTTGATAGCGTGCGCTTCTTCATTAATCCGTTTGCGCGAATACTGACGGTTCTCGTCTGGCGGAGCGTCGCTATCGGAGCGAGTCGACTCCACGCCCGTTCGGTCGTAGATTATAGAGCGGTTCAGCCGCTGCGTATAAAACCCCGTCGGTTTGTTCTCCTGCGCCAGATAGGCCGGGCCGCGCAGCTCGACCGCGTACGCGTCGAATTCCTCGCGCGTCGCAAAGATAACGACGACCATCGGTTCCGAAAGTTCGTCGACCTCCAAACCGATCTTTTCGACGAACTTGTCAAACGCCTTCGCCACTTCGTTGAGAAGCGCGGAAATCCATTCGACGTAACCGTCGGAAACGTCGTAAACGAAAAGAAAACGTTCGGACCGTTTAACGCGCGTCTTCGAAGAAAAGCCGGCCTTTTCCAGAAACGCGTCCAGTTCCGTTCGCAATTCTTTCGACTGCGCCTCAATAAAGCTCTCGTCCCAAACGGTCTTTTGGGGCTCGGTTCTATCGGAAGACTGCGCGGCCGCAGGCGGGGCGAACGCCAGACACAGCGCGACCGCGGACGCCGCAAACGCGACGCGTATCAAACGCGTAAAAAAGCGATCTTGTTCAGACATGAAAATCCGGCTGTCTATCAATGAAAGAAAACGTCATTGCACGTCGGGAAAGAGCTCTTTGAGTTTCCGGTCGAGTTCGCTCCCCAGCCATTGAATCTGCTTTCCGTCCGGGCCGGTTTCGACTATCTTCCGCCCGTCCTTACCGACAAGAATCGCCGCCGGAACTTTAAAAATGGCATAGCGTTCCGCCATATCTTCATAGGCGTCGTCGCCCTGCTTGGCGACGGTCGGCCACTCGATCTTGTTCGCCGCGACAAAATCTTTAACCGGCGCCATATCGTCGTCGAGCGAATAGCCGACGATCTCTAAGCCCGCGCCGTGATATTTCGAGTAGACTTCGGTTAACTTCGCCGCTTCCGCCTTGGAATCGCCGCTCCACGTCGCCCAGAAGAAAACGAGCGCGTACTTGCCCGAATACCGCGACGAATCAAACTTGCCGCCGTCAAGCAAAAGTCCCTCGATTTCAATCTTCGGCTGTTCCGCGGGCTTGGGAGGCTCCGCCGGCTTCGGCAGTTCCGCGGGGTTCGGCGTTTCTGTCTGGATCTCGGGCTTCGGTGCGCTTTCCTCTTTGGGACTCTCTTTACGCCGTTCCGGCTCCTTCTTTTCCGACGCCTTCTTTTTGCCGTTTCCGCCGGCGGAGGCCTTTACCGGCGGTACTTTGGCGTTCGAAGCGCTCTTCTCTTCTCGGTTTCCGGCCTTTTCCGGAACATCTTTACCGTCCGCGTCGGTTTCGGCGTTTTCCGCGTTTTCCCCCTTCCCGTCCGATTGCTTCTTATCGCCGGACGCGTCCTTTTCGTCTTTCTTGCCGTCCGTCTTTTTACCGTCTTTCTCTTCCTCTTTAATTGCCTGCGGCATAAAGGAATCGGGATCCTTTTCGAGCTGATCGACAAAGGCGCGCACTTCTTCCCAGAGTTTATCCCAATCGTTGGTAAAGCAAAGCTCAAACTCCTCGACGCGTTCGTTAATCGAATAAGAAGTTCTCTTTTGAACCGCCGTCCCGTAGAGATAACGCGCAAGCCGATCCGGATGCTTCTTATAGAGGTAGGAGAAAAGGGCCCACGACAGCTCGTATGAGCCCGGCACGTCGGGGTTGACCTTTTCATTGGAAACGACCTTGCGCAGCGGATTTGCGTCTTGCTGAACCTTGACGTATTCCTGGAACTCCCGAATCCGGCGCTTATTGGGGCCGAAGTTGACCGTTACGTTCCAGCCGCCGTCTTTAACCTCGCCGACCGGCGCCTCGAAGAGCATGGCCAATCCTTCGACCGCCCAGCTGGGATTCTGGCCCGATCGGTTAAACAGACCGCGGTTAAACGAAACCTGATGCGCCGTTTCATGAACGATCGTCGTCATGGTTCCTTCGCCGTCCGGCTGCGCCAAAATACTTTTGGTAAATTCGCCCAGATCAAACTTTTTCGTTTTATCGACCGTCTTTTCGCGCTCTGTCTGCGTGCGGTCGTACGACGCGGCGCGGTTGTTCCCGGAGCTGTAGAATCCAACCGGTTTATTCTTCATACTTGGAAATTCGGAAAACGTCTTTTGCGCGTACGATTCATAATCCTCTTTGTTCGTAAAGAGAAGAACGATCATCGGATCTTCAAGTTCGGTCATGCCGACGCCAAGATAGTCGGCGAAATGCTCGTAAACGTTCTCGACGCGTTCGCACAGGAGCGCGACCCAAGAGGCGTATTCTTCCGACGTGTCGTAAATATAGATAAAATGTTCCGTAACGCCGAACTTCGCGTTCGGACCGAACTCCGCAAGCAGCTTCTCAACCGTCTCGTCGAGCGACTCTTTCGGCTTAGCTTCTTCCTGAGGCGCGATATTCTGAAACTCAGGAATCTCCATACCGGCAAACCGCGCGAGCGGATCGGGAACGCTCGGAACCTGCGGAAGATTGACCGTCGGAATCGACGGAATCCGCGGCAGGAGATTCTCGGGAATCGGCAGCTGTCCAAAAACTTGACCCACGCTCAGCGCAATATAAACAACGGCTAGCAAAAACGACGCGCGCATGATCTGTCCTGAATATTTCGCCCTATCAAGAGACAAAACGGCATAAACCTCGACTTAACGTTCTTCAGCATACGGAAAGCGCCGCGCGAATCAAAGGCGCCTGACGAACCGTATGAGACTTTCGGTCAGTTTTTCCCAATCGTCGCCAAAATGCTTTTCAAAATCGGCGACGCGGTCTTCGGGAGAATAGACGGAAAACGGAGGACGGCTCGTCACGTCTTTAATATAGGCGGCAAGTTCTTTCGGACGCTTCTTATAGAGATAATAGAAAAGCGCCCACGAAAGCGCGTAGGAACCCTGCGGGTCGGCCATGAATTTCTCTTCGCGCACCAGCTCGCGAAGCGGATCCTTCTGCGTCGTGCGGCTTGCGAAATCGTTAAAGAGCTTCAGCTGCCGTTCGTTCGTGCGAAAAGTCCCGCGATAACCCCAGCCGCCCTGCGACGCTTTGCCGTTGGGCGTCTCAAAGACGAGCGACAGTCCTTCGACCGCCCAGAGCGCCATCGGCCCGGTGCGGTGGAAGAGTCCGCGATTGAATGCGATCTGATGCGTCGCCTCATGAACGATCGTCGCGACGTTGAACGCGGCGTTCGGGCGAGAAAGGAACTCTTTCGTCTCCAGATACGTGCGCCGCCGGCGCGTCGCCGCGTACTCGGTCCCTTCCGTTTCCGAGAGATCGTAGAGCGCGACCCGATTCGTCTCCATGTTGTAATAGGCGGCTATAGACTCGGGAACCGGCGTTTCTTTCGCCGCGTAACGGACAAATTCGCTCTTCGTCGCAAAAATAACGACGACCATGGGCTCGACGCGGTCTTTGAGTTCAAACCCATTGTGCGAAGCGTATTCGGCAAATCCGTCGGTAAGGCTGTCGAAAAGGCGCATGCACCATTCGGCGTATCCGTCGGACGAGTCGTAAACGAAAATATAGCCGTCGGAGACCTTTGTCGAAAAACCGTCGCCAAACTCTTCGAGCAAACTCTTCTGCATCTTTTCGCGCAGTTCGCCGAGCGTCGTATCCGGACCGTCCTCGATCGACTCGAGCGCGTCGCCGGGAACAATGCGCAAAACGCCGAATTCGTCTTCTAGAATATACCTTCCGCCCGACTTAGTGCGGTAATCGGCAATTTCGCGGCCGACGAATTCGTGCGGAACGTCGGGACCTTTCCCTTCCCATGGAAGCGGCGCCGGTAGCGCTTTGTTCTGCCCCAGCGACGCGTCCTGTTTGAGCACAAAACGTTTGCGGCCGCTTATTACCTCGTCGGACCTGTCCTTGCGCGATTTAACCGAACTTGCGGCGGGCTTCTTTTCGGAATCGCTCTTTTGCGCGTCTTTTCCAATTTGCGCGCCGCCGTCGACCGCGGCCTGCCCGGCGGCGGGCGAACCTTCCGCCGTCGCCGCGCCATCCTGCGCGAAAGCAAAGAAAGGCGACGACGCCAAGAGCAGGCATACGACCGCCAAACCGACTGGGAGCGCCGTTCTTTTCATTCTTATACCTTTCCGTTTTCTACAGATTTAAACCCATCCGCGTCCGCGCGAACGCGCCCTATTTATGATACCTTGACGCGGGCCAAAGTTCAAGCGTTTGGCGTCGGCGCGCCCGAAAAAAGGGTGAAAAGCGGGCGAACGTCAGATTATTCCACCTGCGCCGTTTAGCGGCCGTCCGCGCGCGCCAAGCCGCCGCTCAAAATCGGTTCGCGCTCTTGAGAGCCTCCTTAAAATGCGTAAAATGGAAACCGCGGGCGCGATATGCGCTTCGAATTTTACGGAACAGGAGAAACGTCAATGTGCGGTATTTGCGGAGCCGTGTGGACTTCGGCGCGAAAAGAAATCGACCAGCAGACGCTCGATCGCGCGACCGACACGCTCATTAAGCGCGGCCCCGACGATCGCGGCTCGATTCGCGTTCCCATGACGCCCGGCGTTCCGATTCAAGAGCGCGGCGTCGCGTTCGGCCACCGCCGTCTTGCGATCGTCGATCTCACGAGCGCGGGCCGGCAGCCGTTCGTCAACGAAGATCGCTCGCTCTACATGACGTTCAACGGCGAGATCTATAACTACGTCGAACTGCGCGCGGCGCTAGAACGTCGCGGCAGGGTCTTTCGCACGGAAACGGACGTCGAAGTCCTCATGAAAATGTACGAGGAATTCGGCGTCGGCGCGCTGCCCAAGCTCAACGGAATGTTCGCGTTCGCCATTTGGGACGTCAAAGAACGCCGGCTCCTGCTCGCGCGCGACCGCATCGGCAAAAAACCGCTCGTTTACCGACTTGAATCGGACAGGCTCCTTTTCGCGAGCGAGCTCAAAGCGTTCAAAGAATTCCCCGGCGTTCCGCGCGACGTCGATCTTATCGCGCTAAAACAGTATCTCGTCTATCAGTACGTACCGTATCCGCGCACAATCTACCGAGGAACGTCGAAACTCCCGCCCGCCTCATATCTCCTTTGGCGCGAGGGAGAAAGCCCGATAATAGAGCGCTACTGGCGCGCCGAAGACGTCGCCGATTTCGACGGAAAAGCCGCGCCGGACTCCGACGCCGTCGAACGGCTGCTGCGCCGGGAGTCCCTGGGCGCGGCGCGGTTCGGAGAAGGCGCGCTCGGAATCGAGCCCGGCGCGGACGCGATCCCGCGGGAGACGGTCGACGCCCATTCGTTCTACGCGCGGCCGTTCGAGGAGACGAAACGCGAGCTCCGCCGCCGGCTCGAAGACGCCGTGCGCGTCCGCATGCGCTGCGACGTTCCGTTCGGCGCGTTCCTTTCGGGCGGCGTCGACTCGACGGTCGTCGTCGGCCTCATGCGGAAATTCTCCGCGGAAAAAGTGCGAACCTTTTCGATCGGATTCGCCCAGAAGGAGTACGACGAAACGCCCTTTGCCAAACGGACGGCGGAGCGGTTCGGCACGGATCACACGGAATTCTTCGTCGAGCCCGACGCCGAAGGGATTCTGCCCCGGCTTGTCGCGCAGTACGACGAGCCGTTCGCCGACAGTTCCGCGATCCCCACGTGGTACCTCTGCGAGACGACGCGCCGGGAGGTAACCGTCGCGCTCGGAGGGGACGGCGGCGACGAGCTCTTTTGCGGATACGACCGCTATAAGGCGGTCAAACTGTCGCAGTACGTCGAGCGGCTGCCGCGGGTTCTGCGCCGGTTTCTTGCCGGGCCGGCGCGCAATATGCTCCCCAATTCAGTTCGCCAGCGTTCCGTCTGGCGGCGCGGTCGGCGGTTCCTCGAAACGCTCGGTATGGACGCGATCGAGCAGTATCTGCAGTGGATCGCCATCTTTAACCGCTCGCGCCTCGACTCGCTCCTTAGCCCGGTATTTCAGCGCGCATGCGAAGAGCAGGCGCTCGCCGAAGGCGCGCCCGCCGACGAAGAAGCGCGCGACGCCGTCGGGTTTCTGCGCGGCGCCTGGTCGAAATTCTCGCGCCGCGATCTTACAAGCGCCATTTCGTTCGCCGACGTCCTGACCTATCTCCCGTGCGATATCATGACGAAAGTCGATATCGCGTCGATGCGCAGCTCGCTCGAAACGCGCGCGCCCCTGCTCGACCCGAACGTAA
Source organism: uncultured Planctomycetota bacterium (assembly GCA_902786505.1). Taxonomy (GTDB): domain Bacteria; phylum Planctomycetota; class Planctomycetia; order Pirellulales; family Thermoguttaceae; genus RUG369. Next base: position 12,143 of record CADACS010000073.1, read on the forward strand.
CGGAGCTCGCGCTCCAGATCCCGCTCGAATATAAACTGCGCGGCAAACGCGGCAAACACATTCTCCGGGAAGCGTGCGCCGATCTCCTTCCCGACGAAATCGACGCGCGGCCCAAGACGGGCTTCGGCGTTCCGCTCGACGCGTGGTTCCGCGGTCCGCTCAATAAGACGCTGCGCGAAGCCCTCCTCGACTCCTCGGCGCGGCGCGCCCCCTACTTCAATCGCGAGTTCGTCGAACGGCTCATTAAGGAGCATGAAGAGCGAAAATTCGATCACGCGGCGCGGCTCTGGTCGCTCCTCGTCTTCCGTCTCTGGGAACTTCAACAGTAACGAAAAAACCAATTATCTCAATTTTGCAGAAAGAATGAACTTCTTGAATTAGAACGCCGATAGAAACGAAGAGTCGGCGTTTTGTCAGGCGGGTCCACGCCCTGACGCGCTGAAAATCGAACGGCAGGGAGGCCGTTCGGAAGGGACTGCTCGAAAAGGATTCGGCAAATGACGGAATTTAGAGAGAACAGGGACGTTCGCAGACCGTTTTTATCGACGCCGGACGCGCGCGTCTATTTTCCCGCGTCCGCGATCGAAAAGGCGCGCCGCTCTGTCGCGCGATGCCTGCGCCGCGGAGAAGGCGTGGCGCTCGTCGTCGGGGAGCCGGGCATGGGCAAAACGCTGCTCGCCCGAACGCTTGCGTCCGAGTTCGACGGGCAGGACCAAGCGTCCGTCGTTTCCGCGTCGCGCAAGCTCAACGTCAAAGCGTTCCTGCAGCAGTTCATGTTCGGCTTGCGCCAGAAGTTCTGCGGATGCGACGAAACGGAAATGCGGCTCATGACGCTCGACTATCTCGAGCGGAGTCCGCAGCGCCGGTGCGTGCTCCTCGTCGACGACGCGCACAATCTCTCGGCGCCGGTCTTCGACGAAATTCGAACGCTCGTCGATCAGGCGGCCGGCGCGTCGAAAGAGCTGGCCGTCGCGCTCTTTGGCGGAGCCGCGCTTGAAGATCGGCTCAATCTCCCTCAGCACTATCCTTTCCAGCAGCGGATCGTATGCCGCGCCTATCTCGACGCGTTCTCCTACGCCGAAACGCGCCGCTTTATCGACCGCGAGCTCAAGCGATCGGGCATAGCCGCCTCCTTTACCAAAGACGCGAAAGACAAAGTCGCCAATCTCAGCGCGGGCGTGCCGCGCGTCATAACGCAAATCTGCGACCGCG
>CADACS010000074.1 GCA_902786505.1 uncultured Planctomycetota bacterium
TTGATTATCCACGACGGCGAACTCTTTTACGTCCACACGAACTACAAAAACAGTCTGTTCGTTCGGCAGGACGGCGATTCGGCGTTCTTTTCGACCGTGCCGCTCGACGAAGAAAAGTGGAATCCGGTTGAATTTACAACGCTTACCGCATATCAGGAGGGCGAATTCGTCGCCGCGGGCACGAATCACGGCGCTCAGTACGTCGACGACGCGTCGAAAACAAAGTACCTGTACATGGACTTCGCGGAACTCTAACTGAGAGAACGGTATTATGAATTTCATTGTCGTTTCCCCACATTTCCCTAGAACGTATTGGAACTTTTGCGACCGTTTAAAGAAAATGGGCGTTCGCGTATTGGGAATCGGCGACGCGCCTTACGACTCGCTCGCCCCGGAAGTTACGCGTTCGCTCGACGAATACTACTATCTGCCCAATATGGAATCCTACGAAGAGATGCGGCGCGCCGTCGCCTTCTTCGCGTCGAAGTACGGCAGAATTCACTGGATCGAGTCGAACAACGAATACTGGCTCGAGCAGGACGCGCGGCTCCGTCAAGACTTTAACATAAAGACGGGCGTCCAGCCGGATGAAGTCCGCTTCTTTAAAAGCAAGGCGGAAATGAAGATCAAATACGCCCAGGCGAACGTTCCGACGGCGCGATGCGCCAAAGTGGAAAACTGGGAGCAAACGGCGGCGTTTCTCGAGGCCGTCGGTTTTCCCGCAATCGCCAAGCCGGAAAAAGGCGTGGGCGCGGCGCATACGTACAAACTGGAATCGCTGGACGACGTTCGGCGGTTTTTCGAAGAGAAACCGGACGAACCGTACGTCTGTGAAGAATTTATTACGGGCGACGTCTATTCGTACGACGCCATTACCGACGCAAACGCGATCCCTCTCTTCGAATCGTCGACCGTCTGGCCGCCCTCGATCGCGGATATCGTCAATAAAGGCTTGGATTTGGCGTATTACGTAAACAGAGACGATCTCCCCAAGCTGTACGAATTAGGAAGACGGACGGCAAAAGCGTTCAACGCGTTCAATCGGTTCATTCATCTCGAGTTCTTCAGGCTGACGCAGCCCAAAAAGAACCTTGCCGACGTCGGCGACTTTGTCGCGCTGGAAGTCAATATGCGTCCGGCGGGAGGCTACACCCCCGACATGATGAATTTCGCGCACAGCGTCGACGTCTATCAGATTTGGGCGGAAATGGTCGTCAACGGCGTCTGGAAGGACGACAGGCCGCGCCAAAACTGCTATTGCGCCTACGCAAGCAGAAAAGACGGCAAACGTTACGCGCACACTCACGAAGAGATTTTAGACCGATACGGCGCCGTTATGAAAATGTGCGAGGAAATGCCGGAAATGATGCATGAAACGATGGGAAGGCAGATGTACACCGTTCGGGTCGACGCCAAAGAAGAAGTCGACGAATTCATTCGCTTCGTCCATGAAAGGGAGTAGCGGACAAAAGTAAAAAAACGCGCGGCGCGAAGTTCAAACGAGCTTCGCGCCGCGTTTCGTATTGCGCGCCGACAGTTTATTCCGCAGTCAGTTCGAGAATCTCGCTTACGACGTACTCCTCCGGCGCGCGGGTAAGTTTATAGCCGGCCCCCTTCCCCGACGCCCTTTGAGCAGCTTCTTTTGGACAAGTATCTTCAAAATAATCCGAGATACTTGAGCGATATCTGCTGACGCGGCGCTATTTCCGTAAGGGGGACGAAATCGCCCGAATCCTGCTCCGCCAAATCGATCATAACGCGCGGCGCGTATCTGCTTTTTGTAGAAATCACACAAACATCCCTATTGACGATTAATAATTTAAACCAGTTACTTGTGAAAAAGAAGGGTTTACAATTCATCGCAATGATTGATTATTTTTGGCAAGGAGAAAGAGAGGGGGATGACGGTATCTTTTAGTTTTTTGCACCGTCCCCCAAAAAAACGGAACCGATCTTTCTTTGGACTGGAGAAGCTTCGGCTGCTGGAACGGCCGTATCCGTCCCCCATCGTTGACTCAAAAGGGCGCTCGCCGGACTTTTCTTCGATTTTACATAACTGCAGTTAGAGAATTTACAATTAGGGAGTATACTAAAAGCAAAAAAATGGAGAACTCCTCGATGATTTATTGTGTGGAAGACGACGACGCCATTAGAAATCTAATGATTTATACGCTCAAAGCGTCGGGCTTTGAAGCTAAAGGATTTGAGAGCGATGGAAGTTTCTGGTCCGCGATAAGGAACGAGACGCCGGAACTTGTCATTCTCGACGTCATGCTCCCCGGTGAAGACGGCTTGACGATTCTTAATAAACTTCGGTCGTCCCCGGCGACCGCCGACGTACCCGTCATTATGGCAACGGCAAAAGACAGCGAATACGACAAAGTCGTCGGCCTTGATTCCGGCGCGGACGCCTATCTCGCTAAGCCGTTTGGCATGATGGAAATGGTCTCGCACATCAAAGCGGCGCTCCGCCGTACCCGGAATAAGCCCTCCGTTACCCTGACTTGCGGAATCGTAACGCTTGACGAGGGAAAGCACGCCGTCTCCGTCGCCGGAAAGCCGGTTTCGCTTACCCTGAAAGAATACGAACTTCTTAAGCTCTTCATGGAGAATCCCGGACGCGTCTTTACAAGAGATCACATCCTCGCCAGCGTCTGGAATTTGGATTACTACGGCGAAACGCGAACGGTCGACGTCCATATCGGAACCCTGCGCACAAAGCTCGACAAGGGAGGCGACTTAATTCAAACGGTTCGCGGCGTCGGTTACAAAATGGCGGAATCCAATGAGCGATAAAATCTTTAAGTCAATCTGGCTCGTCGCCGCGTCGGTCTTTCTCGCGTCGTTAATCTTCATTATGGGGATTTCGTATAACTACTTCACGACGCTCCAGAAAAAACAGTTAAAAAACGAAACGGAACTTGCCGCGCAAGGCGTCGTTCTTTGCGGAAAGTCCTTTTTTGACAGTTTAAACGTGGAGAATTACCGTATTACATGGATCGCCGCCGACGGCTCAGTCCTCTACGACAGCGAGGCAAATACCGCGAGGCTGAAGAACCACTTGGAACGTGAAGAGGTAAAACAGGCGATTCGGCAGGGTTACGGCGAAGCGAGCCGCTATTCAAGCGCCCTTTCCGAGAAGCAGCTCTACGTGGCGAAACGCCTGCCCAACGGTTCGATTCTCCGGCTCTCCATCGTCCAGAAGGCGATTTGGACTCTGCTCTTTGGATTCGCTCAGCCGATTTGCGTCGTTATTGTTATCGCAATGGCGCTCTCGTTCGCGCTCGCTTCACAACTTGCGAAAAAGATTGTCAAACCGATTAACGAAATCGATTTAAATAATCCGGAACTGTATTACGGGAAAAAAAATTACCGCGAGGTCGAGCCCCTGTTGCGGCACATTTCGACGCAGCAGCGGCAAGTCAAACGGGATCAGGAGCAAATTGAAAAAACGGCGCTCATTCGCCAGGAATTTACCGCAAACGTCTCTCACGAGCTCAAGACGCCGCTTCACGCTGTCTCCGGATACGCCGAACTTCTGGAAAACGGAATGGTTAAAGACGAAGATATCAAACCGTTTGCAGGTAAAATTCGAACCGAAACGTCGCGTCTCACAAAGCTCGTCGAGGACATTATCGAACTGACAAAGCTCGACAGCGGGGCCGCAGACTCTGAATGGGAAACATGCGATCTCTATCGAATCGCGGAAAACGCCGTCGACAGCCTAGAGGCGTCTGCGGCCGCCGCGAACGTGGAACTCAAACTTGCCGGTACGGACGCGCCCATGAAAGGAACCCCGCAATCGCTCTATGGCGTCGTATACAACCTTTGCGACAACGCGATTAAATACAATCGCAAAGGAGGCCGCGTTAACGTCTGCGTACGCCAGGCCGACGGGTTTACGGTACTCACCGTTAAGGATACGGGCATTGGAATTCCAGAAGAGAGTCTGACGCGGATTTTCGAGCGGTTCTATCGCGTCGACAAGAGCCGCAGCAAAGAGGTCGGCGGCACGGGACTCGGACTGTCCATCGTAAAACACGCCGTCTTAAATCATAACGGAACGATTAAAATCAAGAGCGTCATAGGCGAAGGATCCGAATTTACCGTCTCTCTGCCGACGGAACCGCCGGCGTCATAACGCTTAGTTGCGGACGCGCCTGTCTTGTCAATCAGGCGCGTCAGAAAAGCCGTTCTCTTTGCCGTTACGCGGTCAATCAACTCTACTCCTGGACTCTATTCTCTTTGCAGTCTGTCTGTTTTCGCCTTAGATTCTTTTTTGCCTCTTTACAAGGAATTTACAAAACCGTGATAGAGCTTTTGACATTGGTCTGATATGCTGTGTCTGAATGGATGAAATAACATGGAGCAAGAAAAATGGACGCGTTTGCAGTACTGAATTTGATCGGGGGGCTGTGCCTCTTCCTCTTTGGCATGTCGCTCATGGGGCAGGCGCTGGAACGGCGCGCTGGGAACAGGCTAAAGTCGCTGCTCGGCAAGTTTACCACAAATAGATTCGCCGGCTTGGCGACCGGCGTCGCAGTAACGGCGATTATTCAAAGTTCGTCGGCGACGACCGTTATGGTCGTCGGATTTGTCAACTCGGGGCTTATGTCGCTGCGGCAAGCGATTAACGTCATTATCGGGGCAAACGTCGGAACGACGGCTACCGCTTGGATCTTAAGCCTAACGGGCGTCGACAGCGACAACTTCTTTATCAATCTTCTCAAACCTTCTTCCTTTACTCCCATTCTCGCGCTAATCGGCGTCGTCCTCTACATGACGGCTAAAAACAGCAAAAGAAAAGATACCGGAACGATTCTTCTGAGTTTTACGACCCTCATGTTCGGTATGGAGACCATGTCGTCGGCCGTTTCAGGACTCCAGCACGTTCCGGAATTCCAGCGTCTCTTCCTCGTCTTTACCAATCCTATTCTAGGTCTCGCGACTGGCGCCGTTCTCACGGCGGTTATTCAGTCGAGTTCCGCGTCCGTCGGTATCCTGCAGTCTCTCGCCGTTACCGGCGCGGTTACCTACGGAGCCGCGATTCCAATCATTATGGGTCAGAATATCGGCACGTGCGTTACGGCGCTTATCTCGTCCATCGAGACGAATAAGAACGCGAAACGCGCCGCGCTCGTCCACCTTAGTTTTAACGTCATAGGCGCGCTCGTTTGGCTCACGGCGTTCTGGATTATCAAAGCGGTCTTCGCGCCGGCGCTCCTATCGCAGTCGGCAAGTCTCGTAGGAATCGCGGTTTTCCATACGCTCTTTAACTGCCTGTGCACGCTTATGATCCTTCCGCTGAGCGGGCTGCTCGAAAAGGCGGTCTGTAAAATCATCCCAGACGCAAAAGAGCCGGAGAAGAAACAGAATCTCGACGAGCGTCTCCTCAAAAGCCCAACGCTGGCGCTTGAGTGCAGTCGGCAGGAGCTCGACTATATGGCGACGCTCGCAATTTACGCATTGAAAACAAGTCTTGAAACCGTAACGGAGTACAGCGAAGAGAAAGCGCAAGCGATCCGTCAAGCGGAGGAAGAGACAGACCGCCTAGAGGATATTATCAGCGTGTACCTCGTCAAGCTGACGTCGCGCCAAATTGCCGAAGATGAAAGCGTTAAGGCGACTGAATACATGAAGCTTGTCGGCGATTACGAACGCATTGCCGACCACGCCGTTAATATTCTCATCGCGGCGGAAGAAAAAAACAGTAAGAATATCGAGTTTTCCGCCGTCGCGTTAAAAGAGTTCAACGTTATGAAAAAAGCCGTTTCCGAAATCCTGGACCTGTCCTATCAGGCGTTTTCCCAAAAGGATCTCCAAGTAGCGAAAAAAACGGAACCGCTTGAACAAGTCATCGACGCCTTGAAGGAAGCGCTGCGCACGCGGCACATTATGCGCCTTCAAAAAGGGGAATGTTCGATCGACGCGGGATTTATCTGGTCCGACTTGCTGACGAATCTCGAGCGCGTCTCCGACCACTGCTCTAATATTTCCTGCTACTTCCTCGACACGATCGGAAGCAACATGAATATTCACGAGAACCTGCGCGCCTTCCGCAATACGGACGAATACTTCAAACAGGAATACAGGGCTTTCGAAAGCAAGTATTTCCCGCTGCCCTCGGCAAAAGACGTCAGTCTGTAACCCCGCGAAGCCTTCCGTAAAAAAGGCGCCGCAAGGAATCAAAATCCATGCGGCGCCCTGGGACGTTGAACGCGTTCTCTTAAATTAGATTAGTAGACGACGCGCCCGGTAATGAGAATATCGGATCCGATCTTCTCCGTCTTGCGGTTCTCAAGAGTCGCCGCCTTGCGCATGAGCTCGCGCCCGTAACCGCCGACCGGAACGATCGCTTCCCGCCCGCCGACGATCTTGGGACAGACGAAGACGCGAACCTCGTCGATGAGTTCAAGATCGAACATATGCCCGAGCAGCTCCCCGCCGCCCTCGACGAGAATATTCGTCATGCCGCGTTCGGCAAGCGTCTGCATGAGAATAAGCATGCGCTGCTCGTAGGTCGGCGCGTCGGCAACCACGACTTCCGCACCCTTCGATTCCCAAAATTCCTTTTTCCCTTCCGGAGTGTCCGGCCCGTAAACGAGCAGAAGCGGCACGTCGCGAGCGGTCAGCGCAAGTTCCGAAAAGACGGAAAGCGTCCCGCCGGAGTCGAAGACGACGCGCGTGGGAACGCGTTTCGGCTCGCGCCCGCCGGGGAGGCGAACGGTCAGTTTCGGATCGTCTTCCATCGCGGTCCGGCTGCCGATAACGATCGCGTCGACGCACTCGCGCCATTCGTGCACGCGTTCGCGCGATTCGTCGGAAGAAATCCAGTAGCTCGACCCGATGCGCGTGGCGATTTTGCCGTCGAGCGTCATAGCCCACTTGCCGATAACCCACGGGCGTTTCTTTTCCAGCCGCGTCAGGTAGGGCGCGTTGAGTTCGCGCGCTTTATTCTGCAGTACGCCGACGGTTACGGAGATTCCCGCTTCCGCAAGCTTCTTAATCCCTTCGCCGGCGACCGCGGGGAACGGATCTTCCATCGCGATTACGACCCGAGCCACGCCGGAAGCGATAATTGCGTCGGCGCACGGCGGCGTCTTGCCGAAATGGGAGCACGGCTCGAGCGTTACGTACATCGTCGCGCCTTTGGCGAGCTCGCCCGCCGCGGTCAGCGCGTTGACTTCCGCGTGCGGCCCGCCAAAACGTTCGTGCCACCCTTCCCCGACAATATGAGCGTACGCTTCGTTTCCGTCGGCGTCCGGCTCGACTTTGTTCGCGGCGATATCTTCCCGGACAATAACGCAGCCGACCATCGGATTCGGTTCGACAAGCCCCTGCCCGTTCGCCGCAAGTTTCAGCGCGCGGCGCATATAAATTTGATCGACGTTTGTACTCATCGTCAATCCTTTCTCTTTTATTTCAATCGGTTGCGCGCCGCGGAGGGCGCGTTCGCGGTTACTGTTTCTCTTCGTTTTTCTGTTCGTTCCGAAGGCGGATAAGGTCGGCGGTCGTACGCATCGCGCAGAATTTCGGCCCGCACATCGTGCAGTAATTCTCGTTCGCGATCGTGCCGTCCGGATTGAGCGTCGGATGAAGTCCGCGGGGACAGTTCTTCGGAACGTCGGACGCCTTAACTCCATTCTTCGCCGCGTCTTCCGCTTTCGCCTTACTGGCACGCTCCCGATCTTCCGAATCGGAACGCGATTCCTCGTAATACTCCCGCGCGCGTTCCGGATCGAGCGCGAGCGCGAACTGCTTTTCCCAGTCGAACGCAAACCGCGCGCGCGCCATTTCGTCGTCGCGGTCGCGCGCGCCGGGTCGTTTGAGCGCAATATCGGCGGCGTGCGCGGCTATCTTATAGGAGACGCAGCCAACGCGAACGTCTTCCATATTCGGAAGTCCAAGATGCTCTTTCGGGGTAACGTAGCACAGCATCGAGGCGCCGTTGAACGCGGCGACGGCGGCCCCGATGGCGCTCGTTATGTGATCGTAGCCGGGCGCGATATCGCACACGACCGGGCCGAGCACGTAAAACGGCGCTTCGAAACACTCCTTCGCCTGACGACGCATATTGTCGGCGATCTGGTCGAGCGGAACGTGGCCCGGCCCTTCGATCATGACCTGCGTTCCGTGTTCCCACGCGCGTTTGGTCAGCTCGCCCATAACGGACAGCTCCCCGAACTGCGCTTCGTCGCTCGCGTCGTGAAGGCAGCCCGGCCGCATGCCGTCCCCGAGACTCCACGAAACGTCGTACGCCTTCATGATCTCGCAAAGCTCGTCAAAATGTTCGTAGAACGGATTTTCCGCGCGGTGCGCCACCATCCATTTCGCGGTCAGAGAACCGCCCCGGCTCACAATACCGGTTATCCGGGAATCGATAAGCGGAATATGCCGCTGCAGAAGCGCGCAGTGGATCGTCATGTAGTCGACGCCCTGCTTCGCCTGCTTTTCGACGCAGTCGAGAATATTCTGCGGCGTCATATCGAGAATGTCGTCGAGCTCCTCGCAAATCTGATAGAGCGGCACGGTGCCCACGGGCACGGTTACCGTGTCGATCATGCGAACGCGGAGCGCGTCGAGATCGGCGCCCGTCGAAAGATCCATAACCGTGTCGGCGCCGTACTTCGTCGCAATCTGAATCTTCTCCAGTTCGCGCCGCGCGTCGCCCGCGAGCGACGAAACGCCAAGATTCGCGTTAATTTTCGTCGACGCTTTGCGCCCGATTGCGATCGGATCGAGTTTCTTCGCCAAGTGGTTCTTATTCGCCGGGATAATCATTCTTCCGGCGGCAATTTCTTCGCGCACCGTCTCAGCGTCGAGTCGTTCTTTTCGGGCGACGATTTCCATTTCGGGGGTAATCTTACCCGCTCGCGCTTCGATAAGCTGCGTCATGGTCAACCTTCCGTTCTAAATTCAGTCTGCCGGCGTTCCGACGCCGGGATTCTGTCGTAATAAGTCCGTGCAACGTATGGCGTTTTTGCTGCGCATTCGTCAGATCTTCGGCAGGGTTCCAATGATCTCGCTGAGATCGTTAATTCCTTCCTGCGCCATAATTTTGGGCATTTCTTCTATAATGCGGACCGTGACGTCCGGCGTATAGAAATTTGCCGTTCCAATCTGGACGGCGCTCGCGCCCGCGACGAGAAAATCAAATACGTCTTCCGCGTTCGCAATACCCCCGATTCCTATAATGGGGATATTGACCGCGTCGGCGATCTGCTTAACGCAGCGCAGCGCGATCGGTTTAATCGCGGGACCGCTGTAGCCCGCATATCCGTTGCCAATTCGAGATTTCCGTTTGCGCCAGTCGATCGCCAGGCCGTAGCACGTATTGATCGCGGAGATCATGTCGGCGCCTTCCGCCTCCGCCGCTTTCGCCAAGTCGACGATGCTCGTTACGTTCGGCGTGAGCTTAACGGACAGGGGAAGCGTGAGATATTTGCGCATCGCCTTAGTCATCGCGGCGCAATATTCCGGCGTCGCCCAGTCGTTGCGATGCTCGACGTTCGGACAGCTGATGTTCATCTCGACCGCGGTCATGCCTTCGAGCGTGCTGAGCTTTTCGCCGAACTCCTGACATTCCTCCGGGGAGCCGGGCGCGGCGCTCACAAAGATCGGACAGCCCAAAGTACGCAAATACGGCGCCTTTTTTTCACAAAATTCGTCGAGTCCGTCGTTGTCCAATCCGATCGCGTTGAGAAGGCCGGCGGTCGTCTCGACGGTGCGCGGAGGCTTATTGCCCTGCCGCGGATTCTTCGTAACCGTCTTGGGCACAATTCCGCCAAGACGGGACACGTCGATAAAACGCGCCGCGTCTTTCGCGTAGCCAAACGTTCCGGAAGCCGCCATGATCGGATTAGAAAGCGTGATCGCGCCGAGTTTCACCGAAAGAGTCATTGGTCGTACCTTACCGCGTCAAGTAAAATCACCGAGGATATCCGCGCGACAACTTATCGCGAATTTCTGCCGGCGCTAAATTATACTTCTCATAAAGATCGTAAAGCGAGAAAAGAATCGCGCGAACGTCGCTGTGAAAATTCCGGAGCAGATCCGCGACCCGCTGATTCGAAAGATTCACGTCGTAATCGTCGAGAAGACGGTCCAAAAGCGCGCTGAGCGTTTCAAAGGAAGGCTGCGTATGGAACAGGACGGGAATCCCGATCGCCGGGGTGTGCGACGTGATCAGAAGTCCAAGCCGGTTCATGCGGCAGAACGTTCGGAGAATAATCCGATTGACGTACGAAAGCTGCTCGAATCCGTCGAAAAACACAACCTTCTTTTCGAAAAAAGAACGCCTCTTTTCGATATCCAGCCCTTCCAGCGTCGGTATCGCGAGACGTCTGTCCCTCTGCGTTCTGAGCGCGGGAAAATTCGACGCCGGTTCGACGCGCACGTCGTCGTACTCCTCCTCGTCGTCGCCCGACGCGGCCGATTCGGCGGGTTCGTCGACGCCGGGCGCGATTCCCGGAAACGGCGCGAACGGCACTGAGGACTGTTCTTCGCCGAAACGCGTGTTTTCAAGATCGCTTCTCACGCCGCCGCGATTTCCGCTCGTCAGGCCGAAATTCCCGACCTCGTTAAAGCCCAGGACGCCTTTGTTCCGGCTCTTGCGTCCTTCGCTGAACTCGCGGAAATTCTCGACCGCGGGCGTTCGCAAGAGCGTCATAAGAGGCGTTTCAATCTTCGGCGCCGCTTCCGTTTCCGGACGTTCCGAATCCTCCGCTCCTTCAACTTCGAGCGGTTCTCCGTCCTGCTCGGCCGCGCCGTTCCGCTCCGATTCGTCAGCCTTTTCCGGCTCTTCGGCCGCGGCGGGCTCGGCGCTCGCTTCCTCTGGACGGTCGGGAACGCGAAACTCCAGCTTTTCTTCCTGCTCCTCGGCGTCCGGCTCGGCGTCGTCGGGCATGAATTCGCGCGCGACGGCCCGGCGCTGCTCGATGTAATCTTTCTGAGAAACGACCGGCGGCGGGAGCAGACACTGCGTCGGCAGAAAGTTCGGCGCCGCGCGCAGGAATTTTTGCAGCTCAAACCAAAAGACGTCGGGCAAAAAACTCTGCTGATCGTGAAGTTCCCACGAGAAAATTTCGTATCCGCGTTCGAGAAACACCGTACGAAGCGAATAGAGAAGCGTCGTCTTGCCGCTCCCGTGATTCCCCACGATCTGCCCGCGGCACGAATGAGACTCAAATTTATCGACGAGAAAGTTAACGCCGACCTTATGCCGGAGCTGATCTTCCCCCAAACCGAGATTGCGCGTGAAATACTCCTCGAATTTCGTGGGATGCGCCGACTTCAACTGCCGCATATAGGCCGCCTCAAAAAAATAAGGCGTCTTGCCCGGCGCGGTGTAGCACGTCGAAAACGGATTGCTCTTAGGGAATTTCGGAGAAGGATTGGACATTCGTACGCGGTTTCAGGTATCGGGAAGGTTTCGCGAATTGGATCGCGGGAAAATGAACGCTCCTCATACAGTCTGACGGTTAGTACAGTTCCGGGTCGGAACACAGCTTCAGCGCGCGCATATCGGGCAGATCGCCGAGCCGGAAAGGCGTCTCGTCGACGAGCTGCTTGCCGCTCGAAAGGAACGCGCGCGCGTGAGCGTACCAGCGGAGTTTGATTAGGCAGCCGTCGTAGCTCAACGGGCTCTTTGGCAGGACGGAGCTGAACCGGTTCGGCCGGAGAGGATCGAGCCACCGGTTCTCTGCGTCGTTGGTCAGACGCCAGAACTCGTGAACCCCGACGTCTTCGTTCCCTTTCCCTTCGGTGCGCCACAGAATCGACACTTCGACCGCCTCGACCGGAGAGCTGTAGATCCCCGAAAGCGAAAAACTGCCCGAAAGCGTCTCGCCCGGATAATACAGCCGCGCTCCGCGGCCGTCGAGCCAAATCTCTATCTGTTCCGAAGGCGCCCCGGGCGACTGCTGAGGCGGCTGCGTTTTTTGCACGTACATAGCGGCCTCCAGTCTCCTCCCGGCCTAAGGGCCGAATATGCTTAAAAACGAATCAAACGACCGGCGCGCGCCGATCTCGGTCGGGGCGCGGCGCGCCCTATCGGCTATTGTACATTCCCGGTCGCGTGAGTCAAGTTACGAAAAGAACGCGGCCGCGATTATACCCCCTGAATTGCCGGCATATTCGTTATAATCTTACATGCGCTCATTACCCGTTCCGCCCCTCGGACCGAAAAGCAAACAGACCGAGAAGGACGCCCCTCTCGGTCTGCGAAAGCCGCCGTTCAAGTAAGAGCGCCGTTAGGGAATCACGACAAACCGGAACCCGACGTAAGGGCTTTTCCGGTCGTGATTATAGAACCCGCGATTCGCGACGCGGCATTCGTACGGCTTACTGTCCCAGCATCCGCCGCGGTCGACGCGCACGTTGCCGGGGCATTCTTCCGGCGTCGCGCCCGTCGGATCCGTCGCCGCCTCCTTAGTAAACTCGCCGTATCGGTCGGAGCACCATTCCCAAAGATTCCCGCACGTGTCGTAAAGGCCCCACGCGTTCGGTTTCTTCGTGGCGACGTCGTGCGTTCCGCCGTAATCCTCGTCTCCGTACCACGCCGCTTCGTCAAGCGTTAAGCCGGCGTAGATTTCCGCGGATCCGGCGCGCGCCGCGTATTCCCATTGCGCTTCCGTGGGCAGCTGGACGGCCGCGCCCTCAGGCGCGTTCGTCTTCTCGCGGAACTTCGCGCAGAACGCGGCGATCTCTTCGAGCCCGACCGAATCGACCGGCTTGTGATCCCCTTGCCACTTGCTCGGGTTCTCGCCCATTAAACCGCGCCACATCTTCTGCGTCGTTTCCGTCTCAAGAATCCAGAACCCGCGCGTGAGCGTTACCGAATGCTGCGTCTCGTAACTGTCGCGTTCCGGCTCGTCTTCGGGACTCCCGATCGTAAAGGTCGCCGCGGGCGCCCACCTAAAGGCGTATTCGACTCCGTCGACCGCGACGACGCGCCGCTCGCCCGCTTCCTTACCCGGCTCGTAGACAGAGCCGTCCGCGGCGTTCGCGGCCCCCCGTACGGCAAAGAGCGCGGCGGCGAGGCAAAGAACCGTAAAAACGCGGTAGCAAAACCGTTTCATATCAAACCTCCGTCTACATTTCCGGCGCGTCAGTCGATCGACCAGCGCGCGGCTCGCAGTTTCGCGAACCAGCCTTCCTGAACTTCGTACCACACGGTATAGAGCGACCCGTCGTCGAGCTGAACCGTCGACGGATACCCAATATCGCCCGACTTCCCTTCCGCGTAGACCGTCATTTCTTCGGACCACGTGTCGCCGTTATCGTCGCTCACGCGCGCCACACGCCGATTGCGCGCGGTTTTGTCCACGTCGCGCCCCCGTCCTTCGAGACCGTCTGCAAGTTCTCGTCCGGATTATTCTGGTTCCCGTTGCGGATCTGAGCGACGATTCGCCCGTCGTCCGCCTCGACCGCGTGAAGCTCGTAATAGCCGTGGATATCGTCCCCGTCGCGCGGTTCGAGATACCCTTTGATCTGCCACGTTTGACCGTCGTCCTCGGAAACGCTCGCGCCGACGCGATGCTCCGGCGTAACGAGCTCGTCCCCAACATAAAGGAGCGTTCCGTTCGAGAGCTGGATCGGGCCGTGCGGGCTGTTGAACGGCGTCGCGTACCGTTCGGACCACGTTACGCCGCCGTCCGTCGATCGGAACATCCAGCATCCAAGATCGCTCTTCTTCTGCTCGTCGGATATCCGGTTGCACACGCGCATCCATTTATCGAACCTGCCGTCCGACCAGATTTCAGGACGCCCCTTGCCCTGATCGCGCAAATTCTTCTCTTCCATGACCATATCGACGAACCCCATCGACGTAAAGGTCGTAACGAGAATCGTTCCTTTGTCGGTGACGCATATGCCCGCGTCGCGGTCGTCGATCGGAGAGTCGTAGATTACCTGAGGATAAGTCCACGTCGCGCCATTGTCGTGCGAACGGAAGAGCTCGACGCGCCCGAACGGACACACGTGCCCTTCCCGGCCCCCCGACGTTACGACGAGGAGCTCGTTTCCGCGTTTAGCGACCGTCGGCCAGCCGTAATAGCAGTCGCCGGGAAAGCTAATCGTCTTCGTTTCAAGAATCTCATATTTCGGCGTCGCGCTCGCGCCATACGCAAATTTACTGATAAACGGAGTTGCAAACGCGCCGAGAACGGCCGCGGACGTACCGCGCGCGAGAAATTCGCGGCGGTTGTAAGTTCGTAACGACATAAAAAAACGACCTTGTCAAAATAGAAATTGGAACGGCGCGCCGGCGTTTGCCGAAACGCGTGCAAACCGCGCGCCGCGTGTAAGTTAAGGCGTCTCGCGCCTGCTCAGGACAAAGTCCAGCGCGCCGCGCGAAGCTTCGAGCGCCCTTCCATGAGTTCATACCACAGCGTAAAGAGCGACCCGTCGTCAAGTTGGACGGTCGACGGATATCCGAGGTCGCCCGACGCGCCCCCGCCGTAAACCGTCATTTCTTCGGACCACGTC
>CADACS010000075.1 GCA_902786505.1 uncultured Planctomycetota bacterium
GGCTACGGCTCCTAAAGTCGATCCGGCCGCCACGCGCATGACCGGAATAGCCGTTCAGTCGAGCGATCAGGAAGTTGTCGATCAGAGGCGCGCGGTATCCGACGCGGCCGACGCGCAAAAAGCAAACGCTAAAACGAGATCTAAAGATCAGAAAAAGTCAGGTGACAGCGCAGAAACTAACAAAAACGTCCCCAAAACGCCTCCTGGGGCCAATGTTAGACGCCGCAACAGGTAAGAGTGGCATCTTGCGTCGTAAAAAAGCTGCGACAGCGATAAAGACAAAAACAGGCCTCGGCAGAGAATACACCGAGGCCTGTCTTTAGTGCGTTACGATGAGCCGTCGTACAGATCAGCCGATACGGCGCAGAATCAATTTAATCATTTCGCGTTTTCATTCTTACGAAGAACGCCGGCGTCGACGAGTTTATCGATAAGCTGCTGCATGCTGTTGAACGCGCCAAGGAAACCTTGCGGCGGCATAATGACGCGGAAGCACGGCTCCGGAGTCGGAGCGGCGCCGTCGGCGCCCGGCTGAAGAGTGATGAAATCGAAGCGAACCATATTGCCCGCAAAATGGATTTGACCAACGCCGTCAACGTAATATTCAGTTTGTTTCATTTTGTAACTCTCTGTAAAATCCATTGTCTAAAAGAAGGCGATTTGCCTTCAACGCGCCGCCAAAGGCGCCAAACGCCGATTATTGTACCGCCTTCTTGGCAGAAGCGCAACACAGCCGCCCAGACTTTTTTCAAAACTCGCGTCAAATCAATTAAAAAGTTTGGGCAAATCAGCTAAAATAAGAAGACGCGCCGCGTCAAAAAGAGTTCCCGAAAATTTCTTTTATTGTAAAACTCTTTCTCCAATCGGCAGGCGGCCGTCAGTCGAGAAAATCGCCCTCTTTAAGGAGACGCGGAACGTACTCCTCGGTCATATAGCTGATACTCCGGCTCACAAGCGCTTCGACTTCAAGTTTAAAGCCGTTCTGAAGCATGAGATTGATTTCTTTCTGCCAATCTTTTTTGTGAACGAACCACGGATACTCGGCAATCTGCTTCGCGCGTTTGCGGTCGACGTCGTTAAGTGAAATTTTGACGCCTTCGGAAAGACCGCAGCGTTCAAAATCGCGGCTGCGGACTCCGATAAACTGCGCGTCGGGAGTCGCCATGCGCTCCGATTCGTAGGCAAGATTGATAGACCCTTGTTTGATAACGGAGTAGATATAATACCCCCACGGGTCGTTATCCAGCAAGCAGTAAATCGGAAGACCAAGTTCCGTATGAAGGCGGTTGAGAAGACGCCGCACGCCGCGCGGAGGCTGCCCGTTTCCATGCGTCAGAATGCAGTTGTGTTTCTTCCAGAATTTATCTTCGTTGAAACGCTGCCACACGGTATTTTTTTCGACGTGCAGGACAAATTTCGCTTTGCACTCTTTGAACTGAATAACCGACGGTTCGACAATCGAAGGAATAGCGTAACCGCCCGATCCCATGCGGGAGCAGTCGATCTCGTCCCCGGAATCGACAATCTTGATATTCCCTACCATATCGCCGCGCTTATCGGCGAAGAGATGAAGCTCTTCGCGCAAAGCTTCCAACAAGACTTCGCAGTCCTCGATAATAGGGTCGCATTCGCCCTGATCGTGGAATGTCGGTTCTTTACTCGGTTTGATATCGTGCTTGAGCATATAGTAGAGACCGCGGATGCTCGTCGTCTTGCCCATTTCAATAAGCCGCTTCGCGCCGGACGCGACAAGCGCCGTCTGCATAAAGCTTTTGGCCTGGGAAAGATTGAAAAGCTCGCGGCTCGTCGTCTTAGAGCCCATTTGCAAAACGCGCTTTTCTTCGTTAAACGACACGTTCCCCAACGACCGAGCGGGTATCGCAAAGGTCGGTTCCGCGTCTTGTTCGACGAGCGCCGTAATGTGCGACGCAAGTCCGTAAATACTGCCAAGCGTTCGTTCGTCCTGCGGAGAAAGAGTCGCGGGCGAGGACCCATCCTCAAAAAAACCGCCCGAAGACTTTTTGCGCGATTTTGCCATGCTTTACACCGTTACGTTTCAAAATTTCCAAATTCTAACGCCGCCGACCACGGAGCGTCGGCATGCGCAAAGGATTACGTATTTATACCCTTTTCACATCGTTTTTTCAAGGTCCAACTTCTAATTACCTTTAAATAGAGTTAAAAACGGACGTTCCAATCTTTCCATACGAGGCGTTAAAAAATTTTTTATAAAAACTGTTTTTCTTATTGTAATTAAAAACGGTGATTTTAGAATTAAGAGAGAAACGGAACGGCCGCCGCAATAGCGACAGTCCGTCGTTTCACATTCTCGCGGACATATTTCCTTACCGAGGATAAACGTTTAATCCGACGTAAGTTTTTATACGTTTTTATTTCCGTTATTTGTACCCGCCGGTAGAATGATAGATCGGCCCGTAGCTCCGCGTCTTCAAACGCCCCTCGGGTCGGTCTCTTATCTATCCTGTCGACGGTATGTCGTTACGGTTAAGCGCTCAGCGCAACCGAGTCCATAATTTAAAGGAGAAGGAAATGATTCGTAACTCTGGAAGTTGTTTGCGCGCGAAACGACGCGCTTTCACCCTCGTGGAACTTCTTGTCGTCATCGCAATCATCGGAATATTGATTGGACTCCTTCTCCCAGCGGTACAAGCGGCGCGCGAGGCCGCGCGCCGTATGCAGTGCACCAACAACGTCAAGCAGGTCGTTCTGTCTATACAGAATTACCACGATATCAACGGGACGTGCCCTCCGCTCGCAACGACCTACAACAACTACAGTTTCGCATGGCCGGACTACTGCCTCGCGACGGGCGTTAAGATTTTCCTTCTGCCCTTCATTGAACAGAACGCGCTCTATACGCTGTTCGACTCCGACTCTAAGATCGTAAATCCGGGTTCTTCCTACGCGCACGGGTCCGGAGCCGGGGGCGGCGCCGACTGGAATTATCAAGTCAAAATTTCGACGTACATCTGCCCGTCCGACGGCAAAGCCACCAGCATGGATAATAAAGACACCACCGCGTACACGACGATGGGCAAGTCGAATATCGTCTTCTGCGTCGGCGACTCGCCGAGAACTTGCTGCTACCTCGACAAGTGGGACAGCCGCGACCGCAACAGAACGTCCGCGCGCGGTATGTTCCGTATCCAGCAGTGGCGCAATCTTTCGTTCGCGGTTGACGGAACGAGCAATACAATTGCCATTTCCGAATGCTGCTCCGGCGACAACTTTGAACAGGACGTCAAAGGCGGCCTCGCCGTCGTCAGTCAAATTTCGCCTTCCGGGCATGGCGGACCGACAAACGTCGGAAACTGCCTGCTCTACGCAACCCGCGCGGACAGTCCGAGAGTTATTAATACTCCGTCCAATACGTGGCGCGGAACACAATGGCCGGACTGCCGCGCTCCGAGCGCAGGATTCTCCTGCAACCTTCCGCCGAACTCCCCGGCCTGTATTTGGGACAACGGCACCCCTTGGATCGCCGGCGGCGCGCAAAGCTATCATTCCGGCGGCGTTAACGTCGGCATGCTCGACGGCTCGGTACGTTTCGTTTCCGACACGATCGACACGGGCGATCTGACCGCCGACCAAGTCCTCGCCGGGCCCAGTCCCTACGGCGTTTGGGGCGCTTTGGGCTCGCCTCAAGGCGGCGAAACGACCAGTTCCAACTGAAATTAACACAGGCGCCTCCGCGACGTTGCGACGCGGAGACGCTTCTTAATCTCGAACGTCAAAACAAGGGTTAAAGCAGAGAGATGAAAAAACTGTTATTATTGCCTCTGTGCCTCTTACTGATCGTTGGAACGTCCTGTAAAGGGGAAAAGCGTCCGGACGGCATGCCGGAGATTTATCCGTGTTCAATTAAAGTCCTTCAAGGGGGCGCGCCCCTTGCCGACGCGGACGTCTCCGCCGTTTCGACCGATCCGCAGGTTATGCGTTTTCCGTGCGGCGGGATAACTGATCAGGACGGGATCGTGAAGTTAAAGACGATGGGTTTTGAAGGCGCTCCTGCCGGCGCGTGTAAAGTCGTCGTCTCTAAAATTGAATGGAAGAATCGACCGACCAACTACGACGAAGCTCAAAAGTTTAATTCCGAAGGTATTAAGGAGGAGAGCTTCGATCTCGTCGACCGTAAATACGGGGACGTCTCGACGACGCCTCTGTCCATTGAGATCCAAACGTCGAATCCCCAACCGATTGAAGTCGACGTGGGGGAAGCGGTTCACGTTTCCCGTGAAGATCTCATGCGATAATCTGGCGTTATTCGCCCGTACAAGGCGTCAATCCCACATATCGGGGCTTTGAACGCCACAAGTCGCCAAGTTCCCGATTATGACCTGTCGTTCCTCGGCGGCGGTTCTAATTCCAAGAAGCGCCGTTGACGGAGTTGAAGATAGAAAGCAGACTGAAACTATGAACAATATGAACAGACGAACTTTTTTGAACGCAAGTATCATTGGGTCGCTGGGCGCCCTGACCGCGAACGGCTTCGTTAGCGGTCAGCAAACTCCCCCGCCAAAAATTCAGGGGTTCGACCAAACCGTAACCGACGTCGATAAGACCCAGGTATGGGAACCGGTTAGCGACCGCAAGATTCGCGTCGGTATCGCCGGATTCGGAACCTGCCAATTTGGCGCGCAGTTCGGTTTCCAGAATCACCCGAACGTGGAAGTCGTCGCGGTAACCGACCTCATTCCGGAACGCCGCGACGGTCTCGCTAAGGCGTGCCGATGCGAAAAAACGTACGACTCGCTCGAAGAAATGGTTAAAGACGACAATATCGAGGCGGTCTTCGTCGCTACTGACGCGCCTCACCACGTCGATCATGTCGTCGCCGCAATGAAGGCCGGCAAACACGCGTGCTCCGCGGTCCCCGCTTTCTGGGGGGGAACGCCGGAACAGGCGGACTTGCTTTATGAAACGGTTAAGTCGACCGGTTTGAAATACGGCATGTTTGAAACGAGCGCTTATCACGACGACGTCTACGCCGCGCGTAAAATCTATGCCGCCGGCGGATTTGGCGAAATCGTCTATATGGAGGGCGAATACCTGCATTACGCGCCCCAATCGGCCGATTCGTACAAAAATTGGCGCGTCGGCATGCCGGTCATGTGGTATCCGACTCACGCGTCCGCGTATTATACCTGCGTTACCTTCGACAGCCTCACAGAAGTGTGCTGCATGGGCAAACCGAGTATCAACTTCTACCGCCAGCCTGAAAACAACGCGTACGGCAACTGCTTCGGCACCGAAGTCGGCCTCTTCCGTACGTCGACCGGCGGTATGGCGCGCATTATGGTTAGTTTCGACACGCCCGGATGGGGCGGCGAGGTCGGGCGTATGCGCGGTCAGCTCGCTTCCTACGCCGAAGAGAGCAAGTTCTGCGGCGCCGTCGACGAGTCGTTGGAGAAAGTTAAAGGGCTCAATATCCGCAAGCCGGCCTTGCCGCCGACCGTCGATTCCGGCGGACACGGCGGTTCGCACGGATACCTGATGAACAATTTCGTCGAATCGATTCTCAAAGACGAAACGCCGCTCGTCAACGTAGCGTGCGCCCTCAATACGACCATGTGCGGCGTTATCGCGCATCAGTCCGCTCTCAAGGACGGCGAGCTCATAAAGATTCCGCAGTACAAGATGTGGGACTGACGCTTCAGGCGCCCGCGTTTAAAATAGCTCCTAACGCGGTTTTATAACGAACGGCGTCTTTTGCCGGCAAGGCGAAAGGCGCCGTTTCTATTTCCAAATGTCTTTTCATTGGCAAATCAAGAAACAAAAAGGCCTCGCGAGAAATCCCGCGAGGCCCGTTCGTTACCGTATCAATTCGGCGCGCGAAGATCAGTTAGAAATGGCGCACTTCGGATTGATCTTCTTGAACTCTTCGACCTTCGCTTTGACCGCGTCGGCGGAATCGCCAAGAGCCGTTCCCTTGATATAAATCTTGCGGAGCGACTTCATATTCGCGAGCTTCATCATACCGTCGACGGTAAGACCGGCGTTTTCGCGGATATCGAGCGATTCAAGCGATTCGAGCTTGAGAATCTCGTCGATCGACGCGTCGGAAAGTTCGCCGACAGAAGCGCGAAGCGTGAGCGTCTTGAGCCCCTTCACGTTCGCGCAGATCGTTTTAACGACTTCGTCGTCGGTCGCCATCGAGAATAGATTGAGCGTCGTGAGATCCTTCCAGGATTCGAAGAGGGTCTTAAGCCCGGCGGCGTCGACGCTGTTGAGCTCGGAAAGTTCAACGCTGCGAAGCGACGTCATGTCTTTGAGCGCCAAAATGCCGTCGTTCGAAACGTTCAAATCGCGCAATTCAAGACGTTCAAGGTTGAGCCCGGCAAGCTGCTGAACGCCGCCGTCGTCAAATGCCTTGCTCCGGAAAATGCGAACCCCGGTAAGCGATTTGAAATTGTGGAACTTCTGACCGGTCGCGTTTGTAATCGGGCAGTCCTGAAGTTCGACAAACTTCAGCGACGGAGCCTCGGAAAGATAGTCGACTCCGTCGTCCGTAATGAGGAAACGGAAGTATACTTCTTCGAGCGTCTCCATTCTGGCGAGATACTTCGCGGAAGAGTCGGACGCTTCCTGGCAAGCGCGCATATCGACCACTTTAAGCGTCTTAGAATCGGCGATTCGTTTCGCGCCAATCGCGCCGAACTTATTGTAGTAGACCGCCAGCTTTTCAAGTTTCGGCATGTCGGCGACGGCTTTAAGGTCGTTATTGGCTAACTGAACGTTGCGGCGAAGGTCGAGTTCCTTAAGTTCCGGATAAGTCGCGAACATCTTGAGCGTTTCGCCCGTGATATTCGAATTCTGAACGGTGGCGGAAGTTACCTTTTTAAGGTCCTTGAATTCCGCAAGATAGGAGTCGTCGAAATTCGAACCCAAAAACGTGAACGATTCAAGATCAAGAAGCGTCGCGAAAAGCTTCATATCGTCGACAGTCGCGTCGGCGGACTCGACCGTAATCGCGGTAATCGCGCCGTTTTTGGCGGTCTTGAACGTTCCGCGGAGTTCCTGAATGCGCGCTTTGGCTTTCTCAATGTTTTCCTTAGAAGCGAGCGGGGGCTCAACGGGAGCGGGCTGAGCTGCAGGCGCGGCTGGACGGGCGGCGGGCGCGGCCTTCTTAGCGTGAGTCGCGTCGTAAACGGCGGCAAGCTTGGCAATATTCGGATTCACTTCCTCTTTCGGCTGCGCCATCGTCTGATCCGACGTGTCTAACGCGGAAGGAGCAATTACGTCCGCCTTATAGCGAATCTCCGTACCGTCGTGAGTTACGCTGGAACCGCAACCGCTAAGAAACGCAACGCAACAGGCGATAAAAAACGCGCTCGTCGATTTGGTCAAATATTTCATGTCGATAAAACTCCTGATATACCGTCGTGCGGCGCAAGCGCCGCAGCTGCCTGGGATCGCCGTCGCGGAAGCGTCAGCCTCCAACCGCGCAATATCTCGCTAATCGAAACGTTCCCGCCCTGCAAACGCGGCAAAAACCGCAAATCGCAGGCAAAGGAACGTACTCTGGATTATACCAAACTTTGTCCCAATGGAAAGAGACAAAGACCAAACATTTTCTGCATTTTTCCTATTTTAAACCCGTTTAACCGATCTTGCCGTTTATAACGGTAATAAGCGTTAAATGGTCGCCTCTATCTTTGCGCGAAGTTCCGCTTCCCCAATTTCCTTAATGAGAAACTTCTTTTGACTCGAAAGCTCTCCGGAGCAGAGTTCAATCTGCGACTTCCGCAATTTCAGCGCCTTGGCAAGAAATTCAACGATCGCTTTATTCGCCTTCCCTTTTTCCGCAATCTGCGTTACGCATACCTTCAGCGCGCCGTCCTGAAGCCCTCGCAACTCGTTTCGCCCGGAACCGGGCTGCGCCTTGACTGGAAGGACGACGCCTTCCGCGCGGGTCTCGAGCAAAAGGACGTCGGGCGCGTCGGAAGATGGCTGAGACGCGGCAAAATCATCCGCGCGTCCTTTCGATTTAAACTTACTCATTTTTTAAAACCGGGCTCAATAAAAAAATTAAAAATCCGCAAATTTTTAAAAAATACTTGTTTTCTTCTTTTGACGTCGTTATACTCAAACGAGAGCGGGGTCTCTTCGGCGCGTTTCTGTCCTTTTCGCACGCTACTCCAATATAGAACTTGCGAACGGAGACGTCAACGGGTCGTACGGCTCGGCTACATCAGACAAGCGCGAACGCCGTTATGTTGACGCGCGTTCGCCTAAGGAGAGGAAATATGCAAAGAAGAGACGTTTTAAAAGCGTTTGTCGGCGGAGTCGCCACCGTGGGCGTACTCGGTCTTTCCAACGCTAAGCTTCGCGCCGCGTCCGCGGATGAAGCCGCTAATGTCAACAACTCCAATGAATCGAAAGAGCGCGCAATGAAGTACGATAACGATTATTTTTACAAGAATGGCGTTTTTCAGCAGGACAAGGCCTTCGAAGCCTACTATGAAATGTTCGACAGAATGAACTATTCTCTGTCCGACTCCCTGCGGACCAATCCGAACTACTGGGTCTCCGATTTCGGTCTTGGCGATTTCGCGCATGTCGGCATGGGCGGTATCTTCTTCTTCAACGATAAGGAATACCGCTATTTCGGGCACGACATCTATCTCCTCCCCGGACAGATGATTCCGGAACACCGTCACCTTGCCGCCGAAGATCTTCCTCCGAAGCACGAATCCTGGCAAGTCCGCAACGGCAGCATTTTCAACTTCTCCGAAGGCGGCGATCCGAACGATCCGCAGGCCCTCGCGCTCATTCCGAAGAGCCAGCTCGAAGCGAAAGCGGTCAACTGCTTCAAGTTCAGATACATGCAGGTCGGCGAACAGGATCGGCTCGGCGTCCTTGGCGCTCCGCACTTCATGATCGGCGGAAGCGAAGGCGCGATCGTTACCGAATACGCTTGCTATCACAGCATGGACGGTCTGAAATTCACGAATAAGGACGCCCATCCGTAATCTAGCGACCACAAAGCGCAACGCGCTTTGTGCGACGGTATTGCCCGCGCTTTGCCGCGAAAGGTCGAGCGCGGGTTTTTCATATCGAACTTATTTATAGCAGGAAAGATAGAACCATGTTGAAGCCCGGACTCCGTTACAGCCACATCGGTATTCCGACTAAAGACCGCAAAGACGAAGATCTTCCGATTTACCTCGACGCCTGTAAAGTTCGTATTAACGACTTTAACACCGAACCTTACGCCGTCGAATGGCTCAAGTTTGAAGAAGGAAGCCCGTTCCCGGAAATTCTCCAGAAACAGGCTCACGTCGCTTACGAATGCGACAATCTCGAAGAAGCGATGAAGGGATGCAAAGTCCTCGTCGAACCGTTCGAGGCCGGCCCCAATCTTATGTGCGCGTTCGTCGAAGTCGACGGATTGGGAATCGAACTCATGCAGTTCACCAAATGATTCTTACGCGTTTTTAACGTCGTTGAAGAAGCCGGAGGGACGCCGCGTCCTTCCGGCTTTTTTCATCTGAAAACAACCTCGCAAAAGTAAAAAACGCGCCAATTCCATATCGGGAATTGGCGCGTTTTCTGAGGGAAGCAGGGCGAGAAAGACCGCTAGCGCTCAATCAGACAGTTGTCGATCAAACGCGTCGCGCCGACGCGGACCGCTTCGAGCACGACGACGTTGCCGGCGATGCGTTCCATCTCTCGCAGCGATTCAGGATCGCCAATGTGCAAGTAGTCGATCTTCGCGCTTGGGGCCGTCTCAATAATCTGGCGCATCGCGTCGTAAACGACTTCCGAATCCCGTTCGCCCCCTTGAATGAGCTCTTTCGCCTTTTCAAGCGATTTGTTAAGGACGCGCGCCTGTCTGCGTTCGTCGTCGGAAAGATATTGATTGCGGCTGCTCAGCGCCACGCCGTCGCGATCCCGAATAATCGGTTTCATCGCAATTTCGACGGGTACGTTCAGGTCCCTGACCATCTTTCGAACGACGCAAACCTGCTGATAATCTTTTTGGCCGAAATAAGCGACGTCGGCGCGCACAAGATTGAACAGCTTTAAAACGACGGTGCACACGCCGTCAAAATGAGTCGGTCGAAAAGCCCCTTCAAGGACTTTTGAAACGCCGCCGACGTGAACGTTCGCTTCAAATCCGCTCGGATACATATCGGCGGGCGACGGCGCAAAGACGTAATCCGCCTTAATATGCGTGAGAAGCGTAAGATCGGCGTCAAGCGTGCGGGGGTATTTGTCGTAATCTTCGTTCGGCGCAAATTGGGTCGGATTTACAAAATCAGAGACGACCGTCACGTCGCACTCGTTCTTAGACGCGATCGCAAGACTGAGGTGCCCCAGATGCAGCGCGCCCATCGTCGGAACAAGCCCGATCCTCTTCCCCTGAGCGCGCAGCGCGTCGATCCGCGCGCTCATTTCCTTAGGATCGGTTACGAGATACGGCTTAAGTTCCTCTTCCGCGCCATAACTGTTTTCCGAACCCTGTTTAACTTCCTCTTCCGCCATAATCCCGCTCCATGCCGCACGGCGTCCTTTCGCCGCGCGTTTGTCTTAAAACGTGTCAAATAACGGAGCTTGTGAATCGCCGTTCGCGTTCGGCTCCGTTCTAAATTCAATATCGTTCGCCTCGACGCCGATATGCCGCAAACCTTTTCGCGTCAGGCGCCTGCCTCGCGGCGTGCGCACAAGCAGTTCGCTGCGCAACAGATACGGTTCAACCTCGTCGACAAGAGAGTCGGGCGCGACGTTCATCGTATGCGCGACCGCCTCGATCCCGACGGGCCCGCCCTGAAAAACGCGCCAGATCGTTGTGAGGACTTTGATATCCTGAGCGTCGAGCCCAAGTTCGTCGATCCCTTGCATTACGAGCGCGTCTCGCGCGACTTTAGGCGTAACGATTCCGTCCGCTTTCGCGTCGGCGTAGTCGCGAACCCACCGCAAACGGTTGTTTGCCAATCGGGGAGTTCCCCGGCTGCGTTTGGCAATCTCAAGCGCGGCTTCGCCGTCGATCGACATATTCAATTTCTCCGCGTTGCGAAGAACAATCTCCGTAAGCTCTTCTTCCGAATAGAAATCGAGGTGCTCGCGCATCTGAAAGCGATCGCGAAGGGGCGCGGAAATGAGCCCCGTGCGTGTCGTCGCGCCGATCAGCGTAAACGGCTTAAGGGGAATATTGAGCGTGCGCGCGCTCACTCCTTCGCCCATAACGACGTCGACCCGAAAATCTTCCATCGCCGGATAGAGAAACTCTTCGACCGTCTTCTGCATTCGGTGGATTTCGTCAATAAAGAGAACCGAGCCCTCCTCCGCGTTCGTAAGATAAGGCACAATGTCTTTCGGAGCGCGCATCGTCGCGCCGTTGGCGATCTGAATAGAGACGCCTAATTCGCGCGGAATACACATTGCGAACGTCGTTTTGCCGAGTCCGGGAGGACCGTCAAACAAGATATGCCCCAGCGTTTCGCCGCGCTTCTTAGCCGCTTGGACGGCGATCTTGATGCGTTCGTATACTTCGCGCTGACCGACAATGTCCGACATGTGCGTCGGACGGAGAAGC
This sequence comes from uncultured Planctomycetota bacterium, assembly GCA_902786505.1. GTDB lineage: Bacteria > Planctomycetota > Planctomycetia > Pirellulales > Thermoguttaceae > RUG369. The sequence continues at coordinate 11,561 of CADACS010000075.1, forward strand.
GCGTCGTCCTCCTGACCGCCGAACGCCGAGTCGCGAAACGAATCGCCGTAACCGCCGGAAGGAAGGTCGTCGGGATCGCCGTCGAATTCGCCTGAAAAAACAATCTCTCTCTTCGCCATATTCTTATTTCGTCCCTGTTAGGCCGCCGTCAAACAGCGCTTGCGGCGGCGTTATGGCTCACGACTGCCTGTTGTTGACATATATCGCTTGAATCAGTTCGGAAGAGTCTTTGAACTTCTTGCGCGAGCCTTCAACGACCGCGTCGATCATTCGGCGCGCTTCCGTTTCGCTATGTCCCAAGCTGACGAGCGCTTCGAACGTTTCCGAAACGACGTCGAGCTCTTGACCGCCGTCTCCGCCCTGAGGATCGTTGGGCCGCGCCGCCATGAGCGCGAACTTCGGAACTTTGCGGCGCAGTTTCGCGACAATTCGTTCCGCCGTCGCCGGCCCAATCCCGGGCAGCTGGGAAAGGAACTTTACGTCTTGTTCTTCGATCGCGGACGCAATTTCACGCACGGGCCGTATCATCGCCCGGAGCGCTTTCTTCGAACCGACCCCGTCTACGCTGCAGAAAAGCTCAAAGAACTCCCGCTCTACTTCGGTAAGAAAACCGATCAGACGCGGCGTCAGCTTACCTTGAGTCGGGTTTCCGTCGATGTAATCGATTGTGTGAAGGGAAACCTTATTCTGCAATTCCGTTTGAAGTTGGCGGCGCGTGTACTCCGGGATGAGCGCTTCGTATTCAAACGCGCCTACTTCCAGAATAGCGCGCGCGTCAAAAAGGGCGACGAGCTTGCCGGTTATTTTGACAATCATTTAAGTTCTCCGTAACTAACAAATTAGCGCAATCATTGCGCCAAAAGACCGTATTCCACGAGCAGTTCGCGCACCTTTGCGGTCGCCCCGGGCTCAAGCTCCGTCATGGGCAGACGCATCTCGCCGGAATCGCGCCCAAGCAGCTGCATCGCGCGCTTCACGGGAATAGGATTGGTCGCTAACGACAGCATGCCGCGGCTCAGCGGAAGAAGCTTTTCGTGGAATTTACGCGCGTCGGCGAGATTGCCCGAATTCATCGCGGCGCACAGCGCGATCACGTCCTGAGGCGCGAAGTTGCCGACAACCGAGACGACGCCGCGCGCGCCGAGCGACATAAAGGGCAGCGTGAGAGAATCGTCGCCGGAAAGAACCGTCAGATCCGTTTCCGCAAGTATGCGCGAAGCGCCGTCCATCGAGCCGGTCGCGTCTTTAACCATGGCGATATTCTTGATTTCCGAGAGACGGATAATCGTCTCCGCGTCGATCCCTTTCGCCGTGCGGCCGGGAACGTTATAGACGCAAATCGGAATGCCGACCGATTCGGCGACAAGTTTGAAATGACGGTACATTCCTTCCTGCGTCGGCTTGTTGTAGTAGGGGCCGATCACAAGAGCCGCGTCCGCGCCCGCTTGCTCGGCGTATTTCGTAAGAGCCAACGCCTCGACCGTATTGTTCGAGCCCGTTCCCGCCATGACCTTAACGCGGCCGGCCGCGAACTCGACCGATTTCTTAATGACTTCGTGCTGCTCTTCGTGCGTAAGCGTCGGGGATTCGCCCGTCGTGCCCGTCGGAGAAATCGCCGTCGTTCCGGCGGCAACTTGAAACTCCACCTGCTCTTGCAGAACGTCAAAGTCTATCTTGCCGTCTTTGAACGG